>DAOULF010000046.1:0-20028 GCA_034420555.1 Dehalococcoidia bacterium | reverse complement strand
ATCAGCGGCGACCGGAACGCCCTGGGCTACTTCGGCTACGCCTACTACGCCGAGAACATGGACAAGCTGAAGCTGGTGGCGGTGGACTCAGGCGAGGGCTGTGTAGTTCCCAGCGTGGAGACGATAGCCGACGGCAGCTACTCCCCGCTGTCCCGCCCGCTGTTCATCTACGTCAGCAAGGCCAGCCTGGCCCGGCCCGAAGTCCGCGAGTTCGTCAAGTTCTACATGGAACACGGCGCGGACCTCACCGCAGAGGTCGGCTACGTTCCCCTCAGCGCCCAGGAATACCAGAGAAACCTGAGATTGGTAAGTCAGTAGCAAATTGAGTTAAACTCCACTCCGTGAAGGAATAGTTCCCCGCGGAGTGGAAGCGGTGGGCGGCGGCTCCTCCCTTAATTTTTCGCCGCCCACCGTCCATTCCAGGATGCAGGGGGACTTTGTTGGAGAACACAGTAACTGGCGCGAGAGAATCGGCGCCCCCGTTTGATGAAATGAAGGTTGCGCAGGGCAGGTTTCGCCGGGGACGCGGCGGCAATATCGAGGGCCGCATCGTCCGATGGGTGTTCTTTGGCTGTGCAATCGTTTCTATATTTACCACCATAGCTATCGTGTTCAGCCTGGTCAGCCAGGCTGTCGGCTTCTTTCAGACGGTCCCAATATGGGACTTCCTCACCGGAACCCGCTGGACGCCAATCCTCAAGCCGCGCTCTTACGGCGTCCTTCCGCTGATAAACGGCACTCTTCTTGTCGCCCTGCTCGCGGCCATAGTCGCCCTTCCCATAGGGCTTATGACCGCCATCTTCCTTGCCGAATACGCCCCCGACAAGCTCCGGCGCGTCGTCAAGCCCGTGCTTGAGATTCTCGCCGGCGTACCCACAGTCGTTTACGGCTACTTCGCCCTCACATTCGTTACCCCTCAGCTCCAGAGGATCTTCCCCGACATGATCGTCTTCAACGCGCTCAGCGCGGGCGTGGTCATGGGCGTCATGATCATCCCGATGGTCTCTTCTCTGAGCGAGGACGCCATGATCAGCGTGCCCAGGTCTCTCAGGAACGCCTCCTACGCGCTCGGAGCGACCAAGCTGGAGACGACTATAAAGGTCGTCGTTCCGGCGGCGCTCTCCGGCATAGTGGCCTCTTTCATCCTCGCCATATCCCGCGCGGTGGGCGAGACGATGCTCGTAACCATCGCCGCGGGCGCGACCCCCCGCATGACGATAAATCCCCTGGACAGCATCCAGGCCATGTCCGCCTACATAGTCCAGCTTAGCCTGGGTGAAGCTCCCCACGGCTCGCTCGAATACAACACCATATTCGCGGTCGGAATCGTGCTGTTCGTCATGACGCTCGGCCTCAACGTACTGGGTTACTGGGTAGTGCGTCGCTGGAGACAGGTTTACTAATGGCTTCTCGAACAAACGCCAACTTCAACCCCGCCCTTTCGCGGCGCAAGACCATAGGCGCGATATTCTACTTCGTGTTCCTGTGCGCCGTTATGGTCGGCATCATCGGACTGATAGTGCTGCTCACCCAGATAATCACCACCGGGTGGTCCTGGCTGGACTGGAACTTCATTACCAGCTACCCGTCCCGCCATCCCGAACAGGCAGGCATCAGGTCCGCCATGATGGGCACTATATGGGCGATTGGGCTGACCGCCGTCTTTACGGTGCCTATCGGGGTTGGGGCCGCCATCTATCTCGAAGAATACGCGCCCCGAAACTGGTTCACCGGACTCATCGAGATAAACATCTCCAACCTGGCGGGTGTGCCGTCCATCGTGTACGGGCTGCTGGGATGGGCGCTGTTCGTGCAGCTCATGTCGCTCGGCAGGGTCGTTCTCGCCGGCGCGATGACCCTCTCCCTGCTGGTGCTGCCCATCGTGATACTCGCCTCACGTGAAGCGATACGCGCTGTCCCCAACGAATACAGGCTCGGAGCATTCGCGCTCGGTGCGGACCAGTGGCAGGTTATCAAGGGGACAGTACTCCCCTCCGCCATCCCGGGCATCCTGACCGGCACCATTCTCGCCCTCTCCAGGGCTATTGGCGAGGCCGCTCCGGTCATCGCTATCAGCGCGCTGGTCTATATCACTTTCGTACCTTCGTCGCCGCTAGACCAGTTCACGGTGATGCCCATACAGATATTCAACTGGATTTCCCGCCCGCAGGAAGAGTTCCAGAATCTAGCGGCGGCCGGAATAATGGTCCTGCTGATAATCCTGCTTTCCATGAACGCGGTGGCGGTGCTGCTCAGAAACAAGTTCCAGATCAGGTCGGAGGAGTAGTGTGAACGACTCAGCGCCAATTTTCCAGGTGAATGACCTCAGTCTCTACTACGAGACGTTCCGCGCTCTCAGAGATATAAGCATGGAGATAAACCGCTACTCCGTCACCGCCCTGATAGGGCCGTCCGGCTGCGGCAAGAGCACATTGCTCCGCTGCTTCAACCGTATGAACGACCTGATCCCGGGAGCGCGCATCGAGGGCGAGATCCTCTTCGAGGAATCCAATCTCTACGCCGACGCGGTTGATGCCACCGAGATACGCTCTCGCATAGGCATGGTCTTCCAGCGTCCGAATCCCTTCCCCAAGTCCATCTACGACAACGTGGCCTTCGGGCTGAAGATAAACGGCTACCAGGGCGACATGGACGAGGCCGTCGAACGCTCGCTCAGGCAGGCCGCCCTCTGGAAGGAAGTAAAAGACCGCCTGCGCGACAGCGCACTCGCTCTGTCCGGCGGACAGCAGCAGCGTCTGTGCATCGCCCGCGCTATCGCGGTCGAGCCGGAGGTCATACTCATGGACGAGCCCGCCTCCGCCCTAGATCCCATCGCCACCCTTGCTATCGAAGACCTGGTGCGCCAACTCAAAGAACGCTATACCATAGTCATAGTCACCCACAATATGCAGCAGGCCGCCCGCGTCTCGGACGAAACCGCCTTCCTGATGGTCGGCGAAGACCGCGCCGGGTACCTCGTCGAGCAGGACGACACCAACAAGATATTCACCAACCCCGAAAACGAGCGCACAGAAGCGTACATAACCGGTAGATTCAGCTAGCCCCTGAAACCATTACAAAAGTCCCTTCCCCTTGATGAGGGAAGGCCAGGATGGGGGTGATTAGCCTCAGAACCTTGATCGGTTATTGAATAGGAGGACCCCATGCCCCGCGTAGATTTCGATAGAGACCTCAGAGAGCTTCAGGGAGGCCTCCTTCAGCTTGGTGGAATGGTGGAAAAAGCCATCATCAAGTCCCTCGACGCGCTCAAGAACCGCGACATGGCTCTGGCCGAAGAGGTCATAGAAGAGGATGACGCCATTGACTGGAAGCGCTTCGAACTCGAAGAGGCGTGCCTCGACCTCATAGCGACCCAGCAGCCCCTCGCGGGCGACCTGCGAATCCTGATTACCGTGCTGCACGTCACGTCCGAGTTGGAACGAATCGGCGACTACGCTGAGGGCATCGCCAAGATAAGCGTCGCCATGGGCGACGAGCCGCCGCTCAAGCCTCTCATTGACATCCCCCGTATGGCCGACCGCTCCATGGATATGCTGCGCCGAAGCCTGGACTCCTTTGTGAACCGCGACGTCGTCGCAGCCCGCCAGGTCTGGGACGACGACGACGAGGTGGACGCGCTCTACGAGCAGGTCTATCGCGAGCTTCTCACATATATGATGGCGGACCACAGCGCCATCAGGCGCGCCACCTACCTCCTCTGGATTGCCCACGACCTCGAGCGCATCGCCGACCGCACCACCAACATCGCCGAGCGCGTCATATTCCTGGTGACAGGGACCCTTTCGCAGAAGAAGGTGGCCGTAAGCTAGGTTCACAGGTACTTGAATCCAAAGCGCCCTCTATGTCTCCGAAATCTACCTCCGATGGCCCTGAACACGATTCTGGATCTGAACCTTCCTCACGCATAGACCGGCCCGCGCTGCGCCGTTCCGCCACCTGCCTGGCGCGTGCAGTTTATCGCCATCTTGCCGGACTGTGGCCGCTGCTCGCCCTGGGCGCGGTAGGCGTAGCGATTGTCTTCACTTCCGATGCGCCCTCCATATACGCGGTGGCGGTCGCCCTCGGAACGCTGGGCGTGGCTGTTGGCGTGCGTATCTCCCAAGGCGTGGCAATCTGATGAGTGTGGCGCGGACAACGACACCCTGTTCGTGGGACGGGACGGCCACCTGGTTGATCTCGTCCTGCTTACCTACATCCCGGAGGGCGAGCGTCCGAGGGTGGTCGGGTACGAAGACCCGTTGGTCCTCCCACCGGGGCCCGCATGCAAGATATTCTTCCGCCCCGACGACCCGCAGGCTCAACAGAGGTTGCAGATCCTGGAGGATGTCTTCTCGATGCGGTCAACCGTTGTTGCCAATCCCAGAGGCCACTCGTATGTCGAGGTCATACGATAGGGTGGCCGACTCGAACTGGCGGATTCGCCCGATCATATACTTTCGTTTATAAAGCGACAGGTGGCAACTGGTGGTTTAACTGCTGACCGACAGGTGGGTAACAGGCGATTAGAACACCAGAAATCCACCTGTTAATCACCTGCGTTAGCTTTGGTGGAAATTTTCCGCATCTCCGATTTTGGGCCAGCATAAGTGGATATTTATGTATGTCGAGGCTCGGAATCATAGTCGGACGCCCTTCGCTATTAGTTTGTATGTTCGTATTATAGCGTATGTAGTACACGAAAGTGTAGTCCTATGAGAAACTTGGGAAGGCTCTTGCTTCATGAAACGATTTTCTCTTGTTCGCGGTGTATCCGGTGCGCTAATCTCAGGCCCGTCCGGGTGCGGTAGGGCCTATGCAAAGTCGGCGTTACCGCTGAATCGCCGTAGCATCGTGTTGCGCCAATTCATGTTTCCTCAGAAGACACACTCAAAGTTACCCTAGGGGCTAGAGTGTGGGGCCTCTGTGGGAGATAACCATCCACCTGAAAGGAGACGCTGCCCTTCGCAGAAATGACGGTTAGCGCTTAGGGGATGGCATTAATTCAGATGTCCCCGCAGCCGTGGGTCGAGGTAGTCTCTCAGAGCGTCGCCCAGAAGGTTGAAGGCGAGAATGGTGATGGTGATTGCCACGCCCGGGAATATCACGAGCCACCACGGAGGCTGGAACAGTTCGTTGAGGACACCGCCGAGCATATTGCCCCAGGTCGGAGTCGGCGGAGGCACACCCATGCCCAGGAAGCTCAGCGCGGCCTCGGTGAAGATGGCGGAGCCAAGTCCCGCGCTCGCCACCACGAACAGCGGCGCGAAGCACTGCGGGGCTATGTGTCGAATCATGATTCTCCACTGGGACGCTCCCACCGCTCCGGCGGCCTCCACGTACTGCGAGGCACGGGTGGAAAGGGCGACAGACCTGATCACCCTGGCGGTTCCAGGAATCCTTATGACCGCGATAGCTATGATCACTGTGACCAGGCCGGATCCGAGGGCCGCCAGCAGCAGCAGCGCCAGGATTATCGTCGGAAACGCTATGAACATATCCACCATGCGCTGGGATATCATGTCGAACTTGCCGCCGAGGTACCCGGACATCACTCCCCAGGTGAATCCCACGGCGTCGCCGATGAATACGGATACGAAGGCCACCAGCAGCGTGATTCTTGCGCCGAAGATGATCCGCGTAAGGCTGTCTCTGGATATGAAGTCCGTGCCCGCCCAGTGGTCCCAGGAGGGCGGCTGCTTCAGGTTCACGTAGAAGAGCTGGTCCGGGTCGTAGGGCGCTACGGCCTGCGGGAACAGACCGACGAACATCAGAAGCGCGAGCAGGACGAGCGAGATCGAGCCGAGAACGGAGGACCGCGCGAACCCGACCAGGCTGTCGAACGGCTGCCTGCTCGCGGTCGCCAGCGTCTCCAGGGTACGGGTGTTTCTCTGTGTCGCCAATGCTTGCCCTTTCTTTCTGGGATCCTCACCCCAGCCCTCTCCCTCAAGGGAGAGGGGGTCTGTTGGTTGAAGTCAATGCTATTCGTACCTGATTCTGGGGTCAACGAGGCCGTAGATGACGTCCACGACGAGGTTGATGACCACGTAGGCTACCGCGAACAGCAGCACCAGGCTCTGGATGACGGTCCAGTCTCGCGCCTGTACCGCGTAGATCAGGCTGTAACCCAGACCAGGCACTGAGAAGGCGCGCTCCACAGCGACCGCCCCTCCCAGAGTCGCGCCCAGGTACAGGCTGGAGAGCGTGATGGTGGGGAGGAGCGCGTTTCGGAGCGCGTGTCTGACAACCACCGTCCTGCTCGCCAGGCCCTTGGCCAACGCGGTTCGGACGTAGTCCTCGGTCAGAACCTCCAGCATACCGGAGCGCACCATCCTGGCTATGATCGCGCCGAAGCCTAGCCCCATGGCTATAGCTGGCCCAATTGTCATCTGCAGGTTGGTCCACGGCGACTCCCACACCGAGACGAGCTCGACCGGAGGCCGCCAGTTCCATATCAGAATAGTGGCGAGAATCATTGCCAGCCCAAGCCAGAAGTTGGGTATGGCCATGAACAGCGTGACGATGCCGCGAATCCCGTAGTCCATTGCCGAGTTGCGCCATAGGGCGGTCACTATGCCCGTCGGCAGTCCTATCACCCACGCGATGAGCAGCGCCATCAGCGAAATCTGGAGGGTGATAGGCCCCCGGCGGATTACCATGTCGGCTATGGACTTATCCCTCTGCCAGAAGGAGTAGCCCAGGTCGCCCTTTGCGACGTCCCGCATCCACACCAGGTATTGAATTATCAGCGGCTTGTCGTATCCCAGCGAGGCCTTGACCGCTGCGAGTTCCTCGTCGGTCAGCACGTAGATCTGCCCCTCGCCGATGATTGACCTGAGAGGGTCGCCGGGGATTACCCGCATGGCGAGGAATATCATTATGGTTACCCCGATCACCGTCGGGACAGCCAGCATTAGTCTGCGTACCAGGTATGGTCTCATCTTGGTCTTTAGTTATGGGGTTCTTAGTGATCAGTCATAGGTGATTGCGAGGAGACTTAATCCCCAAGCGCGGCGGAATGAAGGCCATCCCGCCGCGCCGTTGCGTCAAGCTATGTGGGCGACTACCTGTCCAGCCAGACAGTCTCGTAGCGTCCCCACGGGTATCCGCCGAGGTCCTCGATCATGATTCCCCTGACGTGTACGCCGCCCATCGGCAGGCCGCTCGCCCCGTTCGCCTGGTAGCCGGGAGGATTCTCGTCCAGCATATCCATCGCCTGGTGAAGCAGTTTCACGCGCTCGTCGGCATCGAACTCCACGAGCAACTGGTCGAGCAGCTTGTCGAATTCGGGGTTGCAGTACCTGTAGTAGTTTCCGTCTGCGTCGCACCTGAAGATGCCGTTCCACTGCGCGGTCGGGTCGGCTACGTCGGAGCCGGTGCCTGTAACGAAGGCGACGTGCCACTCGCCGTCAACGAGTATCTCGCCCTCGATTCCCCTCTCGATGATCTCCAGGTCGGAGGTGATTCCGAGGATGTCCTCGGCCTGCTGGAGCCAGGAGACTCCGCGCACCTCGCCGCCTGCGGGCGTGTTGTTGCCGACGGCCTTGATGTGGAAGCCGTCCGGGTATCCGGCCTCGGCCATGAGACGCTTCGCCTCGGCTATGTCGGCGGCTCTGCCTTCAGGGTCTTCCCGCCAGCCGGGCAGTTGCAGTATTTCTTCGTCCGACATGTGGCCCGGGACGGCCTTGGTTATCCATCGCGCCTTGTAGTTGGGCAGCGCTATCGCGCCCGCCACTTCAAGGTCGAACTTCTTGTCCAGGCCGATGTGTATGGCCCTGCGAATGCGCACGTCGTCCAGCGGAGCCTTGGCGTTGTTAGTCCACAGCGGCGCGGTGCCGTTGATGGGAGGATTGCTTCCATGGAACATATCGGGCTGCTCCATGGCCCTCTGCCATGTCTCCTGGTTGCCGTTCCAGGTGAAGTCCGCTATCCCCGTCAGAACCGCCGCTCCCCTGTTCGCCCAAACAGGCACGTGCAGCGCCTTGATGCCGTCAACATAGGGCAGGTCGGGATTCCAGTAGTTGGGGTTGGCTTCCAGCGCGAGGTGCTCGCCCGGCACGCGCTCCTGGAATATGAACGCGCCGGTTCCGGGAGGCAGATTCTCACGCACGTTCTGGTTATGCAGGTCCAGGAAGTGCTTCGGGTACATGACCGGGTAGCCGAAGTGCGGGGCCGCGCCCAGCACGTTCACGAACCAGGGCGTAGGCCGCACCAGGTCGAAGGCGACCTTGTATGTGTCGAGCAGTCTTACATCTTCGACAGGCTCGAAGCTCTGCTTGATGGAGCCCGTGATTACGCCTTCAGGCGGGTCCAGAATCCTGTCGAACGTGGCGATGACGTCCAGCCCGGTGAATCCCACGCCGTCGTGCCACTCCACGCCCTCTCTGAGCGTGAAAGTGTAGGTCAGCCCATCGTTGGAGACCTCCCACCCGGTGGCGAGGTCGGGAACGACGTCTCGCTGGCCCTCGCCCACGTTCCGGTAGGTGAGGTTGTTGTACATATTGGTGATGCCGGTGTAGGCCGGAGCGCCCTGGTGAAGGTCCCAGTGGGCCATTTCGACCGGGCCCGCCGTCCTGACGACACCGCCGCGCTTGATGTTCGATTCGACGGCGCCCATCAGGTATCCGAACTTGGACGGGTCCATCTTGATCGGCTCAGGCGTCGCCTTCGGCTCTATCAAGACCTCTTTAACGACTTCCTTGATTACCTCTTTCTCGACGACGATGGTCTCGCCCGGCACCTCTACCTCTTTGACCACCTCTTTTTCGACGACGATGGTCTCACCCGGCACCTCCACCTCTTTGACCACCTCTTTCTCCACCACCACCGGCTTCTCTACCTCGACTATCCTCTCCTGAATTACGGTTTCGGCGGGCGCGCTGCTGCACGCGGACACGGCCAGCGCCGCCATCAGAGTCAGCAGGGCTAACAGCCCGGACAGACTCCATACCCGAACATTACGAAAACCTATTTGCATTTCAGCCCTCCTTGGCCTCACCGGGGAGATACTTTCACATTCTGTATGAATTTCACCCGGCCGTGAAATAGAGCGGTCAGAGCCGGGCGGTCGAGTCCTCCAATAAGAATTGCCATACGCGAAAAATGATTCACGCTTCAGATTACGCGAACAGTATCACCGCGATTGAATACTGTCAATCGAGGAATGGCAGGGCCTTTTCATAGTCAGCGCTGTCCTGGGGGCGACCACGCCTCCCCCCTGGATTGCCGAGCGGCGAGCCCTTCGGGGTTCCCGCTTTCGCGGGAATGACGGTCCAGAGTCCTGGAGGAATGGAGACGGCCTATTGACTGATCAGCAACTCCCTGCGAATATGTACTTGGCGCCGACGGACCGCAGGACACTGGCTGGACGATCCTCTATCGTTCTGCGCAGGTCAACCTCATGAGTACGCTGCACTCATCACTAATGACCTTAACAATTTAGGACTGCGCCGTTTGCTCGAACAAGGAGTAACCGCACAATGGATATCTACGAATATCGGATATGGGAGAGGCGGCACTGGCGCGGGCATATCACTCACTGGATCCCCATATTCGCGATCAGTGACTCGGAAGCCCTGGAAGTGGTGAAGACACGAGTTGACCAGGATGCCCTGATCGCGAACGCCGATATCCCTTCAAGCGTACCCCCTCTGGACCAGATACGCACATACGCCGCGCACGGCCGGATAGAGGCAGGCGTTTACGTGTACGACTTCTGTCCGAATTGCAGTGAGCCGTATGTCGTCAGAGCGACCACATCGGTGGTGGAATCTCACCAATGTACCATTGCCGCCGATGGCTGAATGGAATCACGAAAGTGCCAGCGTCCCCGGCACGAACAGGTCCGCGGGGTCAACCGCTTCAGGTATCACTCCCTGCTCCGTGTTGAAGCCTATGAATGTTTCCAGCGTCTTGCGCGAACTCTCGTACCCGTAGGGCAGGGGGTCGTCTCCCACAATCTCCGCCATCTTCAGAGCCGACTGGTCCCACGCCTCTGTCGCGTCCCCGGACATCAGCTTGCAGACATACTCTGTTTTGGCCTCGTTGAACATACCGAACAGCTCGGTCGCGAGACCCTCATTCGCCTCCAGGGTGGCGTCCTTGGCCACCAGCAGATGACTTATCGGGTAAAGGCCCGTCTTCCGGTGCCACCCATCAGCAGCCTCGTGCGCGTCGGGAATGAGAGGCTGGATGTCCGGCGAGTCCACCGGCCCCGGCAGGATAGCGGCGTCTATCTCCCCCGAAAGCAGCATCTCTCCGAGGTCGCCGCTTGGCGAAGAGACCACGTTGGACGGAGCGACGTACTCCTCCACGTGCTCGTCTCCCGAAAGCACCCAAGTGACGGTGTCCAGGTCAACGCCGTACTCGGAGCTTAGTATTCCCCGCGTCCAGACGCCAGGCGTGAAAGTGTAGCTGCGCACCCCGACCTTTCGGCCCTCCAGGTCTTTGGGCGACTCTATGCCGGTGCGCCTGTTATAGACCAGAGCGCCGTGATAGAAGTCCCTCGTCAGGAAGATCGGGATACCCGTGAACTTCTTGCCGTGAGCGCGGGCGCAGAAGTAGGTCGCAAGCGCCATCTCCGCGACGTCGAACTCCAGGTTGCGCACCATCCGGCGGAATATCATGGGCACAGGGGTTATCTCCACGTGCTCCATGTCGAACCTGTCCGAGGTGAGGGTCCCGTCCTTCAGCGGCGTCGTGTGTCCATAGTTTCCGATTGAGGTCCGCAGTACCAGGTCGGCCATGTTCTGTTATCTCCTGATTAAGTGATGTGCTCGAAGTGTTTACTTTTAGGCGATTTCAGTCATGGGTGGTCTGGTCTCGAAAAGCCGCGCATTTTGCTCGTAGGCGTAGGCAACGTGGAAAACGGTTGGTTCGTCGAAAGGCTTGCCCGCTATCTGGAGTCCCACGGGCAGGCCGCCCGGCGTGAATCCGCATGGCACCGAAATGGCGGGCATCCCGGTCAGGTTGTACGGGCCGGTGAAGCTCGGGACTCTCGACGTGGTCATCGCGTCCATCTCGTCGAAGCGCGGCGCCGTATTCGACATAGTGGGCGACGCTATCACGTCCACCTCTCTGAGCGCCTGAGCGAACTGCCGCTTCAGCACATTCCTGACCCGCTGAGCCTGGGCGTAGTCCGACGACGCGAACAGTCCACCAGTCCTGAACCGCGCTCTAACCATATCTCCGAATAGCTCGGGGTTGCTGCGCAGGTTGTTCTGGTGATACGAGAACGCCTCGCTGAGCAGGATGACCGGCTGGGCCGCCCCCGCGTGCTCGAGCATCGGCACACTCACCTCTTCCAGGTGGGCGCCCATGTCCTCCAGCGTCTTGAGCGCGTCGTCAACGGCTGAGAGAGTGTCCTTGCTGATGAGTGAGTCGTCCGCGAAGAAGAAGTGTCTCGGCACGCCGATCTTCATGCCGCGTATGTCCTCAGATAGTGACGCCGTATAGTCAGGCACAGGCGCGCGGCTGGTCGTAGGGTCCTTGGGGTCGAAGCCAGCTATCACTTGTAGCATGATGGCGGAGTCCTCGACCGTCCAGGTCATAGGGCCGCAGTGGTCCAGCGTCCAGCTAAGAGGCACGACACCATAGCGGCTGACGCGCCCGTAGGTCGCCTTGATGCCTGCGATGCCGCAGTAAGACGCTGGTCCGCGAATAGAGCCGCCCGTGCATGAACCCAGAGTGCCCATGCAGAGTCCGGCCGCTATGCCCGCCCCGGAGCCGCTGCTGGAGCCGCCGGGGATGTGGTCGAGATTCCAGGGGTTGCGCGCCAGCGGATAGCCGTTGGACGGGTCGGGGCCGCCGAGCGCGAATTCGTGCATCGCCAACTTGCCCAGCAGGACCGCGCCCGACGCTCTCAGCCGAGCGGTCGTGGTGGCGTCTTCGCTCGGTATCCTGTTCGCCATCACCCTGGAACTGGCCGTTGTCAGAACGCCTTCGGTGTCGTAAAGGTCCTTGAGTGCGATGGGAATGCCGTGCATCGGCCCCCTGTACTCGCCGCGCAGGATTTCGGCTTCGGCCTGTCGCGCCTCCGACATTGCGGCATCGTGCAGTACCGTGATGTAGCATTCCAGTGTCTCGTCGAGCGATTCGATCCGATCCAGGAAGGCGCGCGTTAGCTCCACAGGGGAGAGTTCGCCGTCTCTGAGCAGCGGGCCGGCCTCACCGATTGTCAGGTAGTGCAGTTCGGATGTCATGGCTACACCTCCGGGTCCCAACCTGGTGAGAATACGACCGCCAGGTCTTCTACGTCCAGATCCAGCGCGTTCATGCGTGCCACCGGATCAAGGAAGTGCTCGTACATGGGTTTGAGATGTTCGAGCTCGTCGTCGCTCAACTCCAGTCCGACACGGTTCGTCAGCGCCCGGAACTCCTCCATCGAGATCGTCTCAGCCATAACCTCGCCTCCTGATGACTACTAATACCAACTATAAATGTCGGGCGGGCAACTGTAAACTGTGAACTCGCATGTCACTACTCTCACGGATTTCGACAGGACGGGGCTGGGCAGCCTCTTTTCAGCGCAGGGACTTCAGGCTCCTGTGGACGGCGACCGTGGTGCAGTCGGTGGGCATGGGCATGGAGTTCGTCGCGCTCGGATGGGTGGTGTTCGAGCTTACGGACTCGCCGTTCTGGGTCGGAGTGTCATCGGCGGCGCGGATGGCGCCGTTCTTCTTCCTGGGGCTGGTGTCGGGCGCGGTGGCGGACCGGGTGGACCGCAGGATATTCATTCGCTGGGTAACGCTGATGGGCGCGGCGCTGGCGGGTCTGACCGGTCTGGTTCTCCAGATGTACTACGGCCCTGTATGGCCCATCATCGCGCTGAGCGTGGGGATGGGGTGCGTGTGGGCGTTCACGATGACGCTGAGACAGGCGTACACATATGACATCGTGGGGCCGGAGGCCGCACTGAACGGGATGTCGCTGGCTACGCTCAGCCAGCAGATTGGAGGAGTGGTGGGATCGCTGGTCGCGGGAGTGGTGATCGAGCGCGCGGGCATCGCCAACCAGTACATGGCTATCGGTGTCTTCTATATTCTGTCGCTGGGAGCGCTGATGTGGACGCGGGAGTCGGGACAGGCTGCGGTACGCACGACGCAGTCCGTGCTCCAGAACCTGGTCGGCTACGTGGAGATTCTTCGGACGAACCGCATACTGCTGACGCTGATGGTGCTGGCCGGGGTAACGGAGATATTCGGGTTTACGCACCAGAGCCTTCTGCCGGTGTTCGCAAAGGACGTGCTGGGGGTCGGGGCGTTCGGGCTGGGAATAATGAGCGCGTTCCGGCAGGGGGGCGGAATCGTAGGCGTGGTCGTTCTGGCTGGTATGGGCAACTTCAGGCGCAAGGGGCTGATGTTGTTCATAATTGCGGGCGCGTTCGGGGCAGGCGAGATGGCGTTTTCGCTGGGCGGCAACTTCTTTGCATTCGTATTTGTCCTGGCGTTCATCAATGCCTGCGCGTCGGCGATAGACACGCTTTACCGAACTCTTATGCAGGAGAACGTGTCGAACGAGGAGCGAGGCAGGGCGATGGGGTCGTGGGTGCTGAGCATAGGCATCGGGCCGGTAGGGCACCTGGGCGTAGGCGCGATGGGCGAGAGATTCGGAGCGCCGCTTACTCTGCTGATAAACGGATCAATCCTGCTGGGCGTCAGCGTAGCGAGCGGACTGGGGCTGGGAAGAGTGAGGCGACTGCCTTGATTCGGGTTGCCAAGGTCAGCTCATAAGGCATATAAATCCCTCGCTCTCAAAGTCACGGTCACGAGTAAGCGCCTCCGTAATTCCTCTTTCCCCCATTACACTCATCTTCTTGGGGTTTACCGTATAGGTAATGGTCCAAATTTTCGGTGAAGTCCGGGGGGAACATCGTGAACTCTTCCTCGGGTATGGACTCCGATATTCGCAATATCTTGTCCACCAGGGGCCAATCGCCATTTTGGACAGAAGGTTTGGTCGGGCCCTTCGTCAAATCTTCCCTCAACATTGGTATTCCCCGCTCTGCACTTTATCAATCTCAGAATTAACATCCATCTTACCATATATGTTACATTCCTATGCGGTGAGAAAATGGAACTGAGAATAGTCAGACACGCAGAGAGTACGGGCAACGCCGCCGGTCGCTGGCAGGGGCGTGAGAACACCCAGCTAACGGATATGGGCCGCGAGCAGGCTGCCAGGCTCGGCAGGTGGTTCGAGGTGGAGGGCTACCGGCCTTCGCGCATATACGCGAGTCCGCTCAGCCGTACATTCGACACCGCCAGGATAGCCTCGGCGCACATCGGACTGGAAGATTCCATTGTTCGCTGGGACGACCTGATGGAGACCGACGTGGGGATATTCTCCGGCCTGAATTGGACGGATATCGAGACGCGCTACCCGGAAATCGCGGTGGAGTTCGCCGAGACGCGCAATATGGACATCGTGGACGGGGCGGAGACGCTGGCCGAAAAGAGAGATCGCGCGCAGAGGGTGATAGACAAGATAATCGCAGACCACGGCAACGGCGACCAGATCCTCGTTGTGTCGCACGGCGGTATCATGCAGTTCTTCTTCGCCCAGCTTATGGGATCCAACCGGCTATGGGGACTGTCGGTGCGCAACACCGGAGTGTTCGACTTCAGCATAGACGTGGACAAGTGGCATCTGGACGGACACGCGCTCGGGAACGTGAATGTCGCCCGGATCAGCAGGTTCAACGACGTGATACACCTGGGCTGAGTCCCAGACGATTGGTTCACTTGACATTTGACTGGCGGGTCGCTGACCCGTCTTTTTAGTCACGTTGACATATACGCGAATCGGTGAATACACTCGCCTCACAATCATCAGGAGGCTTGATTCATGCAGCAGGAACCCACCGCGCTCAGGATGGAAGACCCGGGCATACGCGACCTGTTTTCGGACGACCAGAGACTTCAGTCCTGGCTGGACGTGGAGGCGGCGCTCGCGCAGGCCGAGGCTGAACTGGACATCGTTCCGGCGGACGCGGCGGAGGAGATCACGCGCAAGTGTCGGCTGGAATACCTCGACCGGAACGCGATTCAAGAGGGCTTGGCGCGGACGGGGCATGGACTGGTGCCGCTGATATGGGAGCTCGACCGCGTGTGCGACGGCGACGCGGGGGGATTCGTTCACTGGGGAGCGACGACCCAGAACATCACACAGACGGGCAAGCTGCTCCAGCTACGCAAGGCGCACCGCATATACCTGTCACAGTTGGCGAAGATACTAACGCTGTTCGGAGATTTGGCAGAGGAAACCAAGGACTACGCGCTTCCCGGCAGGACGCACGGCCAGCACGCCGTTCCAGCGACGTTCGGGCTGAAGGTGGCGGTGTGGATTGATGAACTCGCCAGGCACATAGAGCGGCTCAGGGGCTGTGAAAACCGGGTATTTGTAGCGATGCTGGGCGGCGGAGCGGGGACGCTGGGATCGCTCGGGCCAATCGGTCTGGAAGTGCAGGAGAAGATGGCTGAGAAGCTGGATATGCGTCCGATGCCGATGCCGTCTCGGACGACCGCCGACCATCTGGGCGAATACGTGATGATACTGGGAATGTTGGCGGCGACCTGCTCGAAGATAGGGCGGGAGATGTACACGCTGATGAAGCAGGAGTTCGGAGAGGTGGAGGAGCCTGTACCGCCCGGAACCGTCGGGTCCAGCACGATGCCGCAGAAGCGCAATCCGAAGCTGGGCCAGGACGTGGTTGCCTCCGCGGCGCAGATTCGGGCGCTGGTCCCGCTCGCGCTGGAAGCGATGATAACGGAGCACGAGGCGGACCGTACAACAAGCGTGATGATGGATCGAGCGCTCAACCAGGCCGCGATACTGACCGGGGATATGCTCCAGTATATGATCGAGCTGTTCGACGGGCTGCGGGTGTTCCCGGAGCGAATGCGCCAGAATCTGGACTTGTCGGGCGGGCTGATAATGTCGGAGGCGCTGATGCTGGAGCTTGGCCGGCGCATAGGCCGGCAGCGGGCGCACGACGCGATATACGACGCGGCGCAGGCGTCCGTCGTCGAGGGCAAGCCGTTTACCGAAGCGCTCTCAGAGATCGAGGACGTTCAGGAGAATCTGACCGCCGAGCAGATAGCCTCGCTACTCGATCCGACGCAGTACACGGGAGCGAGCATTCTGATGGCGGAGCGGTTCGCAAGGCAGGCGCGGGAACTGGCGGCGGAACTGGATGGCGGGGCGTAGTTATTCTGACCCGGCGTGATGTTCTTCTATCATGCCGTCCCGCATCCTGACGATTCGATGGCACTGGTCGCCGATTTCCTGCGCGTGGGTAACGATGATGAACGTCTGCCGATTGCGCTCGTTCAGGTCCAGTATCAGATCCATTATCTCCTGGGCCGTTTCCGAATCGAGGTCGCCGGTGGGTTCGTCCGCCCAGATTATCTCGGGGTCGTTGACCAGCGCGCGGGCGATAGTCACTCGCTGGCGCTGACCGCCCGACAACTCCGCGGGCCTGTGCGCCGCCCAGTCGCCCAGCCCCACCATCTCCAGCGAGTCCATGGCGCGCCGCCTGGCCTCGCGTGAGTTGACTCCTCCGACGAGCATCGGAAGTTCCACGTTCTCCACCGCGCTCAGCACCGGAAGGAGATTGTAAAGCTGGAAGACGAACCCCATCTCGCGGGCGCGGTAGTCGGTCCGGGTGTCGTCGTCCATGCCCCTGAGAGACACGCCGCCTATCTTGATATCCCCTTCGTCAATATCGTCCAGGCCGGACAGGCAGTTGAGCAGGGTCGTCTTGCCGCAGCCGCTCGGCCCCATGACCCCCACGACCTCAGCCCGATCCACCGTGAGGTCTATGCCTCGTATGGCATGGACTACGACCCCTTTCCCGCTGTCATAGGTCTTGTGAATGCCGGATGCGATAACTATCGGGGTGTCAACGCTGTCTGTCATGCGGTTCTCCTATTGGTATCTGAGCGCGTCGGCGGGGTATATACGGGACGCCTGTCGCGCGGGCAGGAAGGTTGTCAGAAGCGAGAAGGCGTAGGCTATGGCGACTATTATAGCTATCTGAAGCCATGGGATAGAGAACGACAGGCCGGGAACGTCGGCGGCGATGTCCGCTACAAGGTTGTAGGACAGCAGCGCGCCCAGTCCCACGCCAATCAGTATGCCCAGCAGCGCGATAAAGCTCGATTCCATGAGGAAACTCGCCAACACCATGCCGCGGCGGTAGCCGATGGCGCGCAGGACACCTATCTGCTGGCGTCTTTCGACGACTGAGCGCAGGCTGATTACGCCGAGCGCCGCGATACCCACCAAAAGGCCGGACGCCATGAACCCCTGAAGCAGCCTGTTTATGGCGACGTTGGCCTCACGCTGCTCCTCCAGGTCATCGGCCAGCACTGTCGGCTCCAGGCCGTTTTCCACGAACGCCGACTCCAGTTTGTCCGCTATAACGGCGGCGTCCGCGTCGTCGGCCAACTTGAAGCGGTAGGTCGTGACCGGCAGTTCGTCGGGCGATATGTCGTCCAGCACACTCTTGGGAAACATGACCACGCCGAACTGGTCGGACAGCAGGTCCATGACCGCGATGACTGTCACGCGCGAGACTGCCCCGCTGCGCGGCTCGCGGACCTCGATTTGGAAAGGCTCCATGCTCTCGTCCTCGATGAACATCCCCTCGACCCGGAATTCGGGGCCACCGATGGCGAAACCGCCGCCCTCACGCGACGGGATGGCGAATGCGTCCATCACCGCGAGGTTCGGAGTGGTCCGGACGGCGTTCCAGACCTCTTCCTTCGTGTCTCCGTAGCCGTCCGCGATTATCTTGAAGTCGTGTCCGGTACTGCTGAGATATGAGTCCTGCGCTCCCCTGGCAGTGTAAGAGCGCCATTCCTGGTTCTCTGCGCCGACCTGCCGCAGGTCAACGGGCATGGATGTGTATCCGCCCACGGCGGACACCTTTTCTATCTCAGCGCCCAGCGCGCCGGGCAGTTCGGACTCTATGTCTTCTATGGGATTGTTGTAGCTTACTGATCCGACAATGTCCCATCCGCCGGTAACGGCGTCCACGTCTTCCAGCGCGGCGCTGAAGGCAGTGGTCAGCGATGACATGACTATGAGCGTGAAGATGACCAGCGCGAGCATAGCCAGGGTGAGCCCGGTCCTGAGGCGTGAGTTGAGAGGGTAGGCAATAGCGGTCTTGAGCGCGGGACGGATCCGCGAGAAACGACCGAATATCGCGGTCAGGATGTCGGTTATCAGATCGGCGTTGTACACGATGACGAAGACGGGAGCTATCACCAGGCACAGACCGGACACAAAGAACATCTCTATGTTGGAGCTCATCTCGGGCGTCAGCCATTCGAGCGAGTCGAAGGGCGTTCCCCAGAACATGAGCAGAGCCAGCCCTGTGAAGGTAAAGGCGTTGCGGGATTCGAGGTCGGTCACCGCCGTTTCCCCACGAAGCGCGGCCTGCCGCACAAGCTCGAACGCCGCCACCACGACCGCCAGCGCAATGGTGAGCGCCTGACCCTGGACGATGCCGACCACCAGCCAGAAGGCGGACAGCAGCAAGATCACGCCCGCCGTCAGCAGGTTCTGTCTCCGGGCCTCCCAGTATGGGCGGTCGAACAACCACCTGAGCATCAGTCCGATTCCGATGAGGCAGATCGTAATGCCTATGGAGTACGGAGCGAGTTGCTTGAGCGAGAGTCCCAGTCCAGCGAGGCCGGCGCCGAGTATGAACGTCATCCAGCCCCTGGAGAGCGCCCCGGTGGATATCCTCACAAGCGACCACAGCACAAGCGCGGCCCAGACCGGGGGCAGTATCTTCAGAAGAGCCAGAAGCAGATTGATGAAGAACGCGCCGACCCTTCCCCGCCTCAGATGGCGGAACGCGGCCAGCAGGCTCAGGAACGGCGACGCCAGCGCCCGCCCGATGATTCGCAGCCTGGATTCCTGTACCCGCGATTGCAGAGTGTCCGGCAGGTCGCGGATTGCGGAGATTATGTTCAGCCTGCTTGCGCGATACGCCGAGAAGAATATCGTAACGAACGTCAGGATGACGCCGATGCAGTAGGATATGACGAAACTCTGCCAGCGATAGTTCATCAATAGCCGGAAGCCGTCGTCATCGTCGCTGAATATGTTCGCCATTATGCCGACCATAGCCATTCCGACGCCGATACCGAGCAGCGCGCCCACAAGAGCGGCCATCAGGTCATAAGCCATTCCCTCATAGACGAACGACTGCACCAGGTGGCGCCGCCGCATACCTACGGCGCGCGCTATTCCCATCTCAGGCTTGCGCTCGGCGGCCAGCATCACGAATATCAGGAATATCAGCATCACTCCGGCCATCATCGAGAAGAGGCCGAAGATGATGAAGATGGACATTATGCCGCTGGAAGCGGTGTTAGCCAGGTCCAGCAGGTCGGCCTTGATGTCCTGGACGCTGAGTATCTTCAGTTCGTTGAACAGCATGAATGCGGCGAATACCTGCTGCGGGTCGTCCGTATTGGCCTCGAAGGACAGAAGAAGCTGCGCCGCTATACCGTCGTCCGCCAAGTGGGACACCAGGCGGGATTCCTGCTCCGAATCCAAGCTGCCGGATTCGATCAGGTCCGCAGCGTCGAGCAGATCCTCTTTCATCGCTTCGGGCAGGTCTGCGGCGCGCTCACGTATGTCCGCGAGAACGGCGGGGACATCGAGCATGTCCTTTATCCGGAGCGCCACGTCCCGGTCGGTCAGCAGAGTCCGCAGACGCTCGGTGACTTCCTCGCTCAGGTCGGCCCCGGAGCGTTCGTCGCCCAGGTTGGAAATCAGGATGGTGTTTATGCCGCCGGGCTGGTCGAACAGAGCCTGGGCCTGCGCGAGCGAGAGCAGCGCGGTCTCATCCTCTCCTGCCAGTCCGCCGTCCGCTACTATTCCTGCCACGTTCAACTCTACCGGAGAGTCTTCCAGGAACATGGTTATCCGGTCGCCGGTGGACGCTTCGAGGCTTTCGGCGGCCTTCTCGTTGATGAACACGCTGTTTCCGGTGAGCGCGGATATATTCACGGC
>DAOULF010000045.1:0-13564 GCA_034420555.1 Dehalococcoidia bacterium | reverse complement strand
GTGAGCTTCGGCGCCGGGAGAAAATGGGAACCTGGTGGAGTCCGCACAACCTGTTGGTCCTGCTTCAGCGACGCGGACTAATAACTTCTACCACCTAAAAGGAAACGCTACCGGCCTTGACCGGGAGAGGCAACCACCCCTCCAGGTTGATACAATATCCACATAGATATAACAGGAGGAATGCCATGCCGAAAGTCAGCGGACTCGGACACGTCGGAATTTTCGTAAACGACCTGATGAAACAGCGCGACTTCTACTCCCGCGTGATGGGGCTCCAGATTGCCGACGAAGATCTCGAAGAGCGCGGCATGGTGTTTCTCAGCGCGCACCCGGACGATGAACACCATGAGTTCGTCATCATGAAGGGACGCTCCGGCCCGGCGGACGCGCAGGTCATCCAGCAGATTTCGTTCAAGGTTGATACCCTGTCCGAACTCAAGGACTTCTACACCACCTTCAGGGACGAGGGTGTGAACATCCAGAGGACCGTGAGCCATGGCAACGCCTTCGGAATGTACGCTGACGACCCCGAAGGCAACACCATAGAGATCTACTACAAGACCGGCTTCCCCGTTCCGCAGCCGCACGGCGACCCGGTGGACCTGGATATGTCCGAAGAAGAACTGCTGGACATCGCCAGGGCGGCCATACCTGCGAACTAATAACCAACCATCAAGGACCAATAAGTAACAAGGCAAAGGTGTGAATAGATGAAGCTCGTATTGAAGTCCGACCAACTGATAGACGGCACAGGCGCCGATCCTGTCCCGAACGCGGCAGTCGTCGTGAAGGACGGACGCATAGCGGAAATCACGTCCCAGGATAAGCTCGATATCGGGGAGAGGGAGGAAGTCGAAGTCATAGACGTTTCCGGCGGCACCCTCATGCCCGGCTTCATCGAGATGCACACCCACATCCATTGCAGCGCGCAGACTGACGCCTACACCCACATCATGACCGAGAGCGACGAGACGTTCATAATGCGCGGTGTCGGAGCCGTAAGAGACGCGCTCGGCTCCGGTGTCACCACCATGCGAGACCTCGGCAGCCGCAACCAGGTGATCCTGCCCATCAAGGCCGCCGTCGAGGACGGCATCATCCCGGGCCCGCGCATGGTCGTCGCCGGCACCCCGATCACCACGACCGGCGGACACTGCAATATGTTCGGCACAGAGGCCGACACAGCCGAACAGGTCGTATCCGCCATACGAAACCAGTTCAAGCTGGGCGCCGACTGCATCAAGATAATGTCAACCGGTGGCGGATTCACACCCGGCACCAACGTCCGCGCTCCACAGTATCCGGTGGAAACGCTGAGGGCGGCGGTCAGGGATGCTGAGAGGCTCGGCCTGCGGGTTTCGGCGCACTGCCACGCCTCCGCCGGAGTCCGCAACTGTGTAAACGCAGGAATTCACAACCTAATCCACTGCTCCTGGCTCGCCGAGGACGAGGACGATATGTACGACTACGACCCCGACTACGCCGACATGATAGCCGAGAAGGGCCTGTACGTTGACCCCACGCTCGCGCTCGGCAGGCTCAACGACATCAGGGGCCGGAACCGTCCGCCCGCGAGCGGCGCGATGGGCGACCCCGCCCAACGCTTCGAGATTCTGCGCGATATGTGGGACAGGGGTGTCAAGTTCGTGACCGGCATGGACGCGGGCATGACCAACGCAAACTTCGACGACTTCGCATACATCCCCCAGGTCATGGTCGAGGAGATGCGCATCACGCCAATGGAGGCCATAGTGTGCTCCACCCAGACCTCAGCCGAATGCCTCGGCCTCGAGGACGAGATAGGCACGCTGGAGGCAGGCAAGTCGGCTGACATACTCATCATCAACGGCGATCCGAGCGCGGACATCACCGCCCTGCACGACGTCAACACCATCGTATCCCAGGGCAAATTGGTCAAGCGGGAGAACGAACTTCTCATCTAGGCGGTGTAGAATACGACGACCAGAATGAACCGCGAGGCAAGTTATGACTACCGAGATGGTGGTGCGCTCTCTGACAGCCGAGCGCTACAAGTGCGTCGAGCCGCTACCCGACCCTCCGCCGAGGGAACCATTCGTGGCTAATCAATACCCGCACGGCATGAGAGCCAACTACATGATATCCTGGGCGCTCCGTCGTCGCGGAAAAACCTTCTTCGTGGGCGGAGAGGGATTCCTGTGCGTAGATTCGAGCGTTCTATCCACTCGGTTCGTGCCTGACTGCATAGCGGCGTTCGATGTTGATGCCGAATTTATCCTTGCAAGGAACGGCTACGTAATAAGCGAGGTGGGCAAGCCGCCCGAGTTCGTCATGGAAATTGGATCGAGAACTACTGGCCGCGTGGACGTCACAAGAAAGCGTGAGGGATACGCCGGATTCGGCGTGCTCGAATACTGGAGATTCGACGCGACCGGAGGCGACTACCACGGACAGCCTCTGGCCGGGGACACACTCGTGGATGGCGTCTATCAGCCCATACCGCTGCACCGCGAGCCGGACGGAACAGTCTGGGGACACAGTGCGACGCTGGACCTGGATATCTACTGGCGGGACAATGAAATCCACATCTACGACCCCGTTGCGGAAGAGTTCTTTCCTGGATACGAGGAAGCCGCAGCCGCCATGTATGAGCGCGACGCTGCTATCCGAGAAAGAGACGAGGAGATAGCCAAGCGCATAGAAGCCGAAGCCGAACTGGAACGACTGCGTGAAGAAATGCGGCGCGGCTAGAATTGAAGATCACGCTGGTGTCCGACCGTTTATACCTCGCGTCTGCGATTTTCCTAGTCATGTTGGCGCTTGCTGTTCCGTCCTGCGGATCGGAGCAGCCCGCCCCGGACACCTCATCCCCCGTAGTCACTGCTACCCCAGTTCCACCTACATCGTCTCCGGTCCCTACGCACACGCCGCTTCCGAGCCCCACATCTCCGCCGGCGACGATTCTTTCCTCAACCGTAACTCCTGCGCCGACTGCAACCCCCGCTCCAACTGTAATCGTTCAGCCTACGGCGACCATACAAACGCCGGTTCCTGGACCCAGCCCTACTCCAATTCCGACGCAGGCCGCCGTCTTGCCCGAAGACCCGACTCCGCCCGACGTCCTCGGGTATGCGGAGGCCGGGCAGATACCCGCCCCTGCACCGTTTGGACTTGAAGGCTGGATAAACACGGATCCGCTTGACGTGGAGGACTTCATGGGGAATATAGTCCTGCTGGATTTCTGGACATACACCTGCGTCAACTGCATCCGAACTCTTCCCTACCTCAAAGAGTGGCACGACAAGTACGCTGACGAGGGCCTGCTAATCATCGGCGTGCATACCCCGGAGTTCGAGTTTGAGAAGCTGCCCGAAAACGTCCGCTCCGCGACCGCCGACCTCGGTATCGAATACCCCGTCGCCCAGGACAACGACCGCCTCACCTTCGGCATCTACCGCGTCCAGGCATGGCCCACCAAGTACATCATGGACGGCACGGGATTCGTGCGCTACTACCATCGGGGAGAAGGGGCGTATGCCGACACCGAGAGCGTCATCCGTTTTCTGCTCGAAGAGGCCGGGCGCGATCTCTCCCACATAGAACCCAACTCCGATTCAGACCCCCAGTGGCTGACCGGCTCCCGCGCCACCGACCCTGAAGAGTTCATCACCCGCGAACTCTATGGCGGGACTAGAAGAAACATAGACTTCGGCGGCGCGTACATAGCCAACGAGGAATACTACGACAGCGCGGGCGAAGTCCGCGAGTACACGGACCCGGGCGAGCGCAAGAACCACTTCATCTTCCTGCAAGGCCACTGGCTAAGCGAGCCCGAGAACCTGCGCCACGCTCGCGCCACCGACGACTACCAGGACTACCTCGGCATAAAGTTCTACGCCAACGAGGTAAACGCGGTCCTGGACGTCGAACCCGGCTCCGAGTACCAGTTCAGGGTAACCATGGACGGCGGCCCCATCCCCAGCGAGTCCGCCGGCCCGGACATAACCTACGACGCGAACGGCGACAGCATCGTAGTCGTGGACTCCCCCCGAATGTACCGCCTGGTGCGTCAGGCAGAAGTCTCCGCCCACGAACTCCTGCTCATGCCGAAGGACGAAAACTTCTCCCTATTTTCTTTTACCTTCGGGGCGTATCCGATGTATGACCGGAACTAACACCCGCTATTTCCTACCCGCCGCCATCTGCGCCGCCTCCGGCATACGCCTCAGGATGAGCAGCGCCGACACTCCGATGACCGCGAGCAGGCCGTTGAACCCGAACGCCGCGCCCCATCCGAGAGCGCCGTCGAACACGTCCAGCAACCCTCCGGCGACGACCGGAGCGATAGCTCCCACCGTGAATCCTACGAAACTCTGTATGGCTTGGGTGGAGCCTATCAGGTTCTGGGGAGCCAACTCCGTGACCGCGGTGGAGTAGATGGCCGAGTCCGCAGATGTCGCGAACCCATATCCGAACCCCAGGATTATCAGCACAACGGGCGGCGCGCCCACCAGCCAACCCGCGACGAACGAAATTGTGCCGCTCGCCGCGAAGATGACGCCCGCGCCCGCCGTCCGGCCAAACCTGTCCGATACAAAGCCGCCCGCGAAAACGCCGAATATGCCCGTCATGAACATGAATCCAGACCAGGTGGCAGCCAGGACCGCCGCTTCTCCCGCCTCTTTCCCATCGTGGACCAGCGCCGCCGCCAGCAGCAGCGGCAGCCACAGCCGCGCGAGATATAACTCGGCAGTGTGGAGCGCGTAGGCCGTGTTGATGAGCAGCATCGGACGATGCCGCAGAACACCAAGATTCAGCCTACCTGAACTGCCCGACGGCCGCTCAGGCTCGCCATCGCGCGAGCGACGCGGCCATATGTGTACCAGCGCAATCAGTACGCCTATCAAGCCCACCAGCGCGGTTATCATGTAGGCTGTCCGCCACGAATCGGTGAGGTCCAGAAGCTGCCCCATGAACACGTAGGATATGGTGGTTCCCGCGTATCCCGCTCCGACGAATATGGCGACAGCCGTCCCCCGCAGACCACCCGCGAACCTGAGCGACACTATCCTGATGCCGGGTATGTATGCGCCGACGTGTCCGGCGCCCGCGACGAACCTCAGCGCCGATGCCGTCCACATGTCCTGCGCGAGCAGCGGAAACAGTATGTTGCTGACCGCAATCAGCGTCACGCTGGCAAACATGACCCTTCCGGCGGGCAGCCTGTCGGTCACCGGAATCAGGAACGCCGAAGATACCGCGTACCCCACCAGGTACGCGCTGAACACCACCGCCGCCTGGGAGTTGGTCATTCCCCACTCTTCTCCAACGAACGGGATGGAAGCTATGTAGCTGGAGAACGGCAGCAAAACCAGAAGCAGCGTCGAGCTTATAGAGGCCAGCCAGATAACCTCCGGCCAACTGCCCAGCCCGAACACAGATTGTCTGGAACCCGATTCCAATAGACTCTCCTGAATGTACGGCTATACTCTTGGTGGTACTCTACACCACAATGCCAAGACTGACTAACTTCGCTCTTGTCTCCCGGATTGGAATAGATGAATCTGCCATTCAACTTCAACACGGTATCGCTGGTAGCGACGCTCCTGGTAGCAGGGATACTAGCCTGCTCCACTGAAGCAGACAACCCTCCTGTCGCCGAACCCGACTCCACCATTCCGGCATTCACCAACGTCGCCAGGGACGCTATGGGTGGCGCGTATAGGGTAATCAATTACCGCCCCGGTGTCGCTATATTCGACTATGACAGGGATGGCGACCTGGACATCTATCTCACGCAGGAGGCTGGACACCCCAATCGCCTCTTCCGCAATGACGGGGACATGACTCTCATGGAGACCGCCGAGTCCGCCGGTGTCGCAGCGGTCGAACAAGGATCCAGCGGCGTTGTCGCCTGCGATCTGAATAACGACGGCTACCAGGACCTCTACGTCGGAGGCCGGGGTATCCAGGGCGACGGGCTCGACTTCCGTTCGGCTCATGTCGTTGGCGAGAACGGACAGCCCATCGCCGGCGCATACACCGACAGGCTGTTCATCAACGACCGCGACGGCTCATTCACGGATGTCAGCGACACCGCCTTCGCCGACAGCCCCAACCTGCGCACCGCGTCCACCATAGCCTGCGCCGACGTTGACGGCGACGGCTGGCTGGACATCTTCGTCGCCAACATGATTGACGAGGACTACTTCTTCATGGGCGAGGGCAACCACCCCGGCCACTTCAACGCCATGTACCGCAACAACGGCGACCTGACCTTCTCCGACGTGTCAGAGGAAGCCGGGCTGCTCGGCGAGCAGGTATGGATGCGAGACCCCAACGGCGTCCCGCTGACGTTCACCGACGGCGAAGGCGTTACCTACGAAGGCTACGATCCCTCACTCCTGGATAAGGCGTCCAACCGCGTGGGCGACCCGACCGGCCCCACGCACGCCGCCACATTCTTCGACTACAACGACGACCTGCTCCCAGACCTATGGGTAGCAACGGACGGCGACTTCCTGCGCCTGTACAGAAACGACTCCACGCCCGGCAGCGTCAGGTTCACCTCGGTTGAAAGGGAGATGGGCTTCTCGCGTGTCGGCAACTGGATGGGTTTCGCCATAGGGGACTACGACGCAGACTCCCACCTCGACGTGTTCGCCACCAACGCGGGCTACCACCTGCGTCTGAGAGAACCCCAACCGCATCCCGGCCCCGACTGCAAGTACCACGAACGCTTCTGGTGGGGCAGTTGCCTCAACGCGCTTCTGCGAAACGGCGCTGGCCGCTTCGAGGACGTGGCCCCCTCTACGGACGTAAAGGCCAGCGCTCTCATGCCGCCCGCCTCCCTCGACCCCGACAACATCAATCCTGCCTGGCCTGTTCCGACCGGACTGTCGGCTTACGATTTCGGCTATGGGACGACCTTCTTCGACATGGACAACGACGGCTACCAGGACCTCTACTGGCTCGGCTCCGAGATAGCCAGCGGAGACGGGCCGGGCGGCGACATATACCAGTCCGCCGGTCGTATGCTCAGAAACCTGGAGGGCAACGGCTTCGAGGACGTTACGGTCGAGACCCGCCTGATAGACGTCCAGGGCGTCCGCTACGACGAGATCCCCACGCTGGAACCCGGCCAGGATCCCGCCGCCATAAAGCTGACGCCACGATACCACGAGAACGGCAAGGGACTTGCCCATGGCGACCTGAACGGCGATGGCTACGTTGACCTGATCGGTACGAACAGCGGCGGTATGCTGTTCACAGGCGAGGGCTACGATTCCGATTACGCCCCTGGCCCGACCTTTATGTGGCTGAACGAACCGGGCAGCAACAACTGGATAACGCTCAGGCTCGAAGGCCGCATGGCGGTGGATGGGACCGGAAGCAACGCAGACGGTGTCGGCGCGCGCGTCTATCTCAAGGCGGCGTTGTCGGACGGCGGCGAGCCGGTCATCCAGGTGCGCGAGGTGCAGGCCGGGTCCAGCTATCTGTCCATGGACAGCGTAGAGCTGGAGTTCGGACTCGGAAGCGCGAGCAAGGTGGAGGAGGTGAACATCATCTGGCCCAGCGGTCGCGTCCAGACCCTGACCGACCTCGATGTCAACCGGGTTATGAAGATCACCGAGCCGCCGGGCTAGATCCACCCCGTCCGTATCTGCCTGTACGCTCCAATGGCGGATGAGACCACGTTGGGCGCTATCACCGCCCACAATATGGCCACGGACGAAATCTCGCGCGAACTGAACACCGCCGGGTTGGGATCTACCACCGTCTTGTAGTAATAGGCTGCCCACGCGCCGGCCAGTCCAAGCAGGACCCATGCACCCGTTCTGAGAGTCTTCATCCGCCTGGCTTCTTCCGAGTCCCACCAGGCAATCGTCGCGCCGATACCCGCTCCTACGCCCGGCAGCGAGAACCAGAGCGTCACGAACACCCATCTCGGCCAGAGGTAGTCCATGAAGTAGTACATCGCCCAGGTAAACACAATGGCGCCCACGGTCAGCATGGCGGACAGCCCGAATCCGGCGAATATCCTCAGACCTAGAGCGATTGCGAGGTACATATTCGAAGTTCCACGGGCCGAAGGCCGGATTCACGCCTCGCCATCATCGGGGAGACTACTCCCGCCTCGCCAGCTTGGGATCGAGAGCGTCCCTCAGCCCGTCCCCGACCAGGTTGATTGCGAGAACGCTGATGGTGAGAATGAGACCAGGGAAGAAAGACACCCAGACGGCGGTCTGGAGGTAGGTTCGTCCAAGCGCGAGTATGTTGCCCCAGCTTGGAAGGTCCGGGGGGATGCCGAGACCCAGGAAACTGAGACCGGCCTCGACGAGTATCGCGGTGGCGAACACGAAAGTGGCCTGCACCATTACGGGGGCGAACGTATTCGGCGCGACGTGCAGCAGCAATACCCTCCATGTGGGCGCGCCAATGGCACGGGCCGCTTCCACGAACTGGTACTCGCGGAGCGCAAGTACCTGAGCGCGCACTATGCGCACCATGCGCGGGGTATCCACTACCGTTATGACGATGATGACATTCGTGATGGAACTGCCCAGCATCGCTATCAGCGCGAGGGCGAGCAGCAGCGTCGGGAACGACATTATCGCGTCCATGAACCGCTGGATTACGATGTCCGCGCGCCTGTCGTAGCCTGAGATGAGTCCTATCACCATGCCTGCGCACACGGTGAGGATCGCTACACTGAATCCGACCAGAAGCGAGACGCGTCCGCCGTGTATCGTGCGGGAATAGACGTCCCTTCCGGTGTTGTCAGTTCCAAACCAGTGTTCGAGCGAGGGCGCCAGCAGCCTGTCCAGCGGCTCCAGTTTCAGCGGATCATAGCGGTCCACGTAACCGGCGAATATCGTAAAGAACAGTATGACAGACAGTATGACGAACCCAATCAGCATATTGGGGTTCTTCAGCAGCGCGCGCTGGGCGTTCCTGGCCCCGGTCGCCCACCTGGAGCGAGGTTGAATCGCTTCCGCAGCCATTAGTACCTCACCCTTGGGTCAAGATATGCGTATAGTATATCTACTGCTAGGTTCACGAACACATAGGCGCCCGCGAAGATCATCATAAGCCCCTGTATTACCGGGAAGTCGCGGTCGGAGACCGCGCCGACGAACAGTCTGCCCATGCCAGGTATTGCGAACACGGTTTCGGTGAGCACCGCGCCGGTCACCGCGCCCGCGAAACTAAGCCCGATTATGGTGACGATTGGCATGGAGGCCGCGCGAAGCGCGTGCCTGAACAGGACCACGCTTTCGACCAAGCCCTTCGCTCGCGCGGTGCGTATGTAATCGTCTCTGAGGACTTCAAGCATACTGGAGCGCGTCATTCGTGCGTTTAGCGCCATGAACGCGACTCCAATGGAGATAGCGGGCAGTACTAGGTGTCTGAAGAACTGCGGAACTCCCTCCGAAACCGAGGCGTAGCCAAATACTGGCGTCCAGCCGAGATTTACGCTGAAGAGCCAGATGAGGTTGAACGCGAGCCAGAAGCCGGGCATCGAGAACCCGATGACTGCGAAGACCATGACAACTCTGTCTATCCAGGTATTGGCTTTCCACGCGGATACAATCCCCATGGGAATACCGAAGATGATAGCGATGAAGATGCCTGTCAGGATTATGGCAACGGTGGGCTCTACTCTGGGGGATATAAGTTCGGAAACCGACTTCCCTGTGAAAAGAGAAGTTCCGAGATCACCGGTAAAGAAGCCCGACATCCAATCTAGGTACTGGACAATAGCCGGTCTGTCCACTCCAAGCGCGGCTCTGGCCGCGGCGATGTCTTCGGGGGTGGCTATCTGTAGGAAGTCGCCGCCGAGCAGTATGGCGGCAGGGTCGCCCGGCGCAAGCTGCATTATAGAGAAGGTTATGATGGATACACCGATGAAGACGGGTATCGCCATAATAACTCTTCTGATTATGTAAGGCAGCATACGCTGGACCTCTGCGTGTCTTATTTTCCGTGATAGTGATTATTACGTGGCAGGGGAATCCTGAGATTCCCCTGCGCGCCGTTTACGTCTATTGGTTTGGGGCCGTTTACCTGTCGAGCCACACGTTGTGGAGTATGGGGAACAGGCAGTCTATACAGAACCCTTTCACGTCTTCACGAATCGCGCGAGGAGGCGAGAACATGAAGTGGTTTATGGCATGAGGGTTGTTATAGATCGTGCGGTTCATTTCGTCGTAGATGTTTTGCAGGGTCTCAGGATCCGTCTCTACGAGGAACTGGCCGCGCAGGTCTGCCATCTTTGGCTCGTCATATCCGGAGGCATTGGTGGGGCCTGGCATATGAGGCGCGAGCGGGTTAAGGCCGTTGGCGAAGTTGGACCAAGTTGTGGCGATTTCCCATGGACCCTCAGAGCCTGTGAGCGCTACGCGGGAGGCCCAGTCCAGGGATACCAACTCAACGTTGGTGAAGCCCACTTCCTTCATGGCTTCATGCAGCACCAGGCCGGCCTCGGGCATGAATGGCATATCGGAGGCGGCGATGATCCTGATTTCCAAGTCCTTGTTGCCTGGTCGAAGCGCCTCCGCCTCGGCCAGCAGGCGCTTGGCCGTCTCGATATCGCCGGACTTGGTCTTGATTCCCTGAGCCTGAATTTCGTCGGAGACCACGGAACCCCACGGGGTGCCGCAGTGTATGACCAGGTAGCACTCCGTCCACATACTGGCGTCGCCGACGGCGGCCTGCATTATCCTGTCATTCGGGGAGACTGCCGAGACCGCTTGGCGAGAAAGCCGGCCGGCTTCGCTCGTGTCGAATGGCGGATGATTGAGATTGAAGGCGGTTCCACCGTAGTTGCCGTCTCGGATGGGCGACCACGCCACACCCGACGCGCCGGTGAGCGTCTGCGCCAGGTCAATCCTGAAATCGTCCAGGACGTCCACCTCGCCGGTCTGAATCGCTGCCACGCGGGTGGCATGGTCAGGTATGTCCAGCGCGTCGAAGCCGTCCAGATACTGCGTTATCTCGCCCTTGGTGAAGTCCCAGGGTTCGCCCGTGTTGGGAACGTAGTCCATGAACTTCTCAAACTTCAGCACCTCGCCGGGTATCCATTCGACCAACTCGTATGCCGCTGTGCCTATGCCGACGTCCACCGGCTGGCCCGGAGCCACCGACCATATTTCCTCGTGCATGATGGACGGCTGGCGTGGGTCTAGCTGCGCCAGGAATTCGAGTACCATCGCGGTGGGCTGCTCGAATTTCATCACGATGGTGTTATTGCTCTCGTCCAGAGTCTGGTTGAACACCTGGTCGGAGCGTTCCTTGCCCTCGTTTCCGGCGGATATTCCCAGAAGCTGGCGACCAAGCGGGTCAACACGCGCGAAGCGGTTGTGGGACTCGGCTATGTCCACCATGCGGAGCGGGTCTCCGTTGTGGAACATCTGGCCGCCCCTCACCTTGAAGGTGTACTCTGTACCGTCCTCGCTAATGTCCCAGCTTTCCAGCATCTGCGGGAATATCTCGTAGTTGGCGTTTCTCCAGAAAAGCTGGTCGTATGAATGGCGACCGACCGTTCCGGTTACAATTGCGCCCGTAGCCATTGGGTCAATGAACTTGATCGAACCCTGCGGCACGTACTTGAGCGTTCCGCCGAACTTGCCCTCACCCTCCATCATGATCGGTCTGGGTTCAGGCCGCATGGATGCGACGGATGGCGCCTGAGCCTGTGTTCCGGCGGGAGCTTGCGCTGCTGCCGCTGCGGGAGCGGCTGGGGCCGGAGCTTGTGGCTGGGCGGGCTGCTGCATCGAGGCTGCCGGAGCCGCCGGCGCGGGAGCGGCCGGAGCCGGAGCCTGTGGCTGGGCGGGCGCGTCCGGCGTTTCTGAACTCGAGCACGCCAGCGCGAATAACAGTATCGCCGCCAGCGCCGGTATTATCCAATTGGTATGTCGCATGAATGTCCTCCCTGCTGTGGGTACTCTTTACAACGGATTTTCGATTTATCTTGGTTCACTCGAATCGAATCCTGCCACACGGTCTTCAGGGCGTCTGACCCTGAGCGTTGATGGGATTATATGTCTGAATATTTTTTCAGTCAATAAGCGCAATGCAGAAATAATCTCCTATATCTTGACGGATAGAGGAAGGTTAGAGCCTGCCCCGCACTCAGATATGGGCATAAGGTGATATCTTTCACCCGTCACAAAAGAACTCAGCCCCGGAAACTAAGAGCTAACCACCGAAAACTAAGGAATCACGCCCTTCTGGAGAACCTGGGGTCCAGAGTATCTCGCAGTCCGTCGCCGACGAGATTGATCGAGAGAACGCACAGCGACAGGAACAAACCCGGGAAGAATGTCACCCACACCGCGATCTGAAGATACGTGCGTCCCTGTCCCATGATGTTGCCCCAGCTTGGAATCGAGGGCGGGACCCCCGCGCCCAGAAAGCTGAGGTTCGCCTCGGCGATTATCGCCAGAGCGAATATGAACGTAGCCTGCACCATGACCGGCGCGAACGTGTTCGGAGCGATGTGACGAAGCAGGATTCTCCATGCCGGGGTGCCGATGGCGTTGGCGGCCTCCACGAACTGCTGCTCCCTCAACGTCAACACCGAACCCCTCACCACGCGGACCATCCTGGGCGTATCAACGACGCATATGACGAGTATGACGTTGAACACGCTGGCCCCCAGCACCGCAATCAGAGCGAGCGCAAGCAGCAGCGACGGAAACGCCATCAGACCGTCCATGAACCGCATGATGACGTTGTCCAGGCGGCGGTAGTAGCCTGAGACGAGGCCTATCAGAAGCCCCGCGACGGAGGTAACAAGCCCTACCGAGAACCCGACCAGCAGGGATATCCTACTGCCGACCAGCGTCCGGTCGAATACGTCCCTGCCCAGGTGGTCCGCGCCGAACCAGTGGTCGGAACTCGGCGCCTGAAGTCTTTCGAACGGGTTCAGCGCCGAGGGATCGGTGCGCGTCAGGTAGGGCGAGACCAGGGCAATGACGACTACAACGGTCAGGATCACGCTGCCAAGAAGCATATTCGGGTTTCGCCTGAGCGCGAACAGCGAGCCGCGTATAAGTCCGCGATGCGCTCTTGCCGGAATCTGTTGGGTCTCAGTCAATTATCAATTTCCAATTTCTAGGTTCTGTTGACATTTGATGTTTCAACCATATAGACGGTCGTCGTAGCAATAAAATTGGCTACCCTCCCTACCCCTAGATTCCCGCTTTCGCGGGAATGACGATAAATGTCAACACGGCCTAATACCTGATCCTGGGATCCAGATAAGCGTAGAAGATATCAATGACCAAATTCACGAACACATAGCTGACCGCCGTCACCATCAGCATCGCCTGGACTATCGGATAATCCCTTCTCACCACGCCGTCAACCAGCAGTCTGCCGAGTCCGGGTATGGCGAAGACCGTCTCGGTGACAACCGCTCCGCTGACCAGCGCCGCGAACACGAGACCTATGACCGTCACGATGGGGATCGAGGCGTTCCTGAGCGCGTGTCGCCCTATCACGCCGAACTCCGCCAGGCCCTTAGCCCTCGCCGTTCTTATGTAGTCTTCTTGGAGCACCTCGACCATCGTCGAGCGCG
>DAOULF010000044.1:0-28241 GCA_034420555.1 Dehalococcoidia bacterium | reverse complement strand
GTGGACATGGAGCGTGTGGCGAGACAGACCGTTGGATTCAGCGGCGCCGATCTTGCGAACCTGGTGAACGAGTCGGCGATACTTGCCGCTCGGAGAGCTAAGAAGCTGATAGGAAGTTCGGAGTTTGCCGAGGCGATAGACCGTATCATAGCCGGTCCTGCGCGTCGGAGCCGTGTGATAAGCGACCGGGAGAAGGAGATCACCGCCTACCACGAGGCCGGACACGCACTGGTCGCCCACATGCTGCCCAACGCCGACCCCGTCGCCAAGGTAACGATAGTCGCTCGTGGACAGGCAGGTGGATTCACCAAGACCGTCCCCGAAGAGGACCGCAATCTGGTGACCAGAAACGAGCTCGAGGCGCGCCTCGCCATGGCGATGGGCGGTCGCGCCGCCGAAGAGCTCATCTTCGACCAGTTCACCACCGGGGCCAGCAACGACCTCGAACAGGCCACCAACATCGCGCGCCAAATGATAACCCGCTTCGGCATGAGCAAGAAGCTCGGCCCGCGCACCTTCGGCAAGCGCGAAGAGATGGTATTCCTGGGCCGCGAGATCTCCGAGCAGCGCGACTACTCCGACAACGTCGCCGAGCAGATAGACGACGAAGTCCGCTCCCTCATCGAGAACGCCTACGGCACAGCCATGCGAATCCTCAAGGAAAACAAGGCCAAGCTCGACCACATATCCAACTACCTCATCGAAAACGAGACCATCGAAGAAGAAGACGTCCCCGGCATCTTCGACGGGCCGCCTCCCCAGAACATACCCGTAGCTCCCGCCTCGGCGGACTGAGCCGAATTCTTGGTATCAAAGGGGCTTGAGACTTCGAGTCTCAAGCCCCTTTGATTTCTACCCCATAACTTCCTTGAACCTCTCTATTGCCTCTATATGCGCCTGCGGAGAGCCAAGTCCCGCGTTCATCGTGTTCACCGACAGGTGAGTCGCCCCCAGTTCGCGCCACGCCTCGGCGGTACGCTTCCAGTCGTCCTCCGATGAGTCCCTGATGGACACCCAGCTCTCTACCCCTATGTCCTCCGGCCCACGACCTGCCTCAGCCGCCTGCTCCCTCATGCTCTCTATAAGCTCCCTGCCCCGGTCGTCCGGCCTGAACAGCGGGAACCAGCCGTCGCCCATCGTCGCCACACGCCGGATAGTCTGCGGAGCCGCTCCACCGAACCACACGGGTATCGGCTGCTGTACGGGCAGCGGATTCAGGCCAGCGTCCGTGACCTTGTGCCAGCGTCCTTCGTATGTAATCAGATCATTCGTCCACAGCTTGCGCAGCAGGTCTATCTGCTCCTCCGACCTCCGTCCCCGGTTGTGGAAATTCTCGCCCAGCGCCTCGTACTCCACCGCATTCCATCCAACACCAATCCCGAGCCTGAGCCGACCCTGGCTGAGCACGTCCACGGCGGCGGTCTGCTTGGCCACCAGCGCAGTCTGTCGCTGAGGCAGGATGATCACGCCAGTCACGAGCTCCACGCTGCTGGTTACGGCAGCCAAATAGCCGAACAACACGAACGGCTCGTGGAAGGCATCCGTGTGTCGGTATGCGCCGCTCCATCCGGGCCTCGACTCCGCGTTCGCCCCCAGCACATGGTCGAATGCGAGAATATGATTGTACCCCATGCTCTCCGCCGCCTGCGCGTACTCACGCACCGCGCCCGGGTCGCTGCCGATCTCAGTCTGTGGAAACACTACTCCAAGTTTCATTCATTACACTCCTATGGTGGTATCGGGGTTAGTGTACTATATACCAGTTCACGCTATGGGTTGGTCAAAGCTTTTTCATTCGCTACCCGATATAGCTGGAGAGAGAGTATATGAATAGGTTTCTCGGAGAACTTCGCGTTTCGGTGATGAGCGTCCATGAAAGATGGTGGTATGCTTATCTCGTAGCGTTCTTCGTGCAGATGGCAAGTTGGACGACCATGGTGGCTTGGGACGAGGCCGTCCATGGCGGTCATAGCTATGTGGTAGAGTACATCAGAGCCGTTGGGGAAAATTCGTCCTCTATGGTCCAGATGTTCGTTCTGAACGCGATCATCATAATTGAGTTGGGGAGGCTAATCATGGTTCTGGCCCAGGGAATAGCGGATAGACTCAGAGAGCGCAGGGAGAAATTCAAGGCTGAACTCATAGCTGAGGGCATAGCTGAAGGTAGGGCTGAGGGTATAGCTAAGGGTATAGCTGAGGGAAAGGCTGAGGGAAAGGCTGAACTTGCCGCCAAGGTCTCCGATTGGAACAAGCGCCGACTGGAGGCGGAAGCGCACGGAGAAGACTTCGACGAGCCTCCCCCTACGGAGTAGAGCGACGCCCCCGTTTAGCGTCACCGATATATAGAATATGGCAACCTATGACCTTATACTCAGCGGCGGAACTGTGCTCGATCCCAGGAACGGATTCGAGGGACTCAGCGACGTCGGCCTCAAGTACGGCAGAATAGAGCGCGTCGAACCCGAACTGGACCCGACGAGGGCCGAAGACGTCATAGACGTATCCGGGCTCTGGGTCATGCCCGGGCAGATAGACACCCATGCCCACGTCGCCGGGCTGTCTCGCAACTGGGACCCCGCCCTCGGCTACGGAATGCTGGCCCGCGTGGGCACCACGACCGTCATGGACATGGGCGGCACCGGCCCCACCCTCATTGACGGCATAAAGCGACGTGGCGCGGGTCTCAACGTCGCCGGAAATTTCGCGCTCATCCCCGGCCTGACGATTCCGGGCGGACGCCTTTCGGTAACCGACCTGCGCGACACGGTCACATCGGCCCTCAGACAGGGCTGCTACGGCATCAAGATACTCGGCGGCTACCACCCGTTCACGCCCGAGGACTCCGCGCGCGTCATTGCCGAGTGCAACTCCCAGCGTGCGTACATCGCGTTCCACCTGGGAACTACGGAGTCCGGCAGCCAGCTTGAGGGTCTGCGAGAAGTGCCGGAGCTGGTCGGTGACGGCAGACTGCACGTTTGCCACGTCAACAGCTACTGCCGCGGCGTCATCGAAGACGCCAATGACGAGTGCGACGAGGCGCTGGACATCCTGGACGGAATGTCCGGCCAGCTCAACTCGGAGTCCTATCATGCAATCCAGAACGGCACCACCGGCCTCTGCGACGACGACGGCAATGTGATAGCCGACGTGCCCCGCAACTGCCTGCGACTGCGCGGCTACGACACCACCTACCAGGGTATGCGGCAGGCCATCATGGACGGATACGGCTCCGTCGTCGCCCAGAAGGGCGGCCAGATCTACTACGCGCGTCGCCAGGAGGCCCTGAACCTTTTCGAGCGGGCGCGCAGCAACGTGGGCATGAGCTTCCCGGTCAACCTGGCCTCCTCCGCGTTCACGCTCAGTTCCGCGAAGAATGAGGATGGCGAGTTCATCGTGGACGCAGTCAGCACCGACGGCGGCTCCCACCCGCGAAACGTCGCCATCCAGACCACGATGGCGCTCGTCGAGTTCGGCGCGCTCACCCCGCTGGAGATGGCCGAGAAGCTGTCCTGGGGCCCCGCGCGAATGATGGGACTATGGGACAAAGGCCACTTCACCCCGGGCGCCGACGCCGACATAACCATCCTCGACCCGCAGAGAAACAAGGCCGTAATGAGCTTCGTCGCCGGCTTGATGATAATGCACTACGGCAGACCCGTCGGCTCCGGCGGAACCCTGCTGGTAACCCCGCAGGGCAAGTCCGCCGCAAAAGACAGCGGCCTGCCCTACCAGATCGTCAACCTATCCGAAAGCAAACTATACGCGGGCTACTCCGGCTAAGAAACTATATCACCACTCCGCTCGCTCCCGGCCGGAGTGGTGATATAAGCCTCCTCTCCCTCTGGGAGAGGATTGAGGTGAGGGTGAAATTCTCCTCAATGATTTTGAAATAGTTACTAAGCCAGTCAGCCTACATCATCACCACCGACCGCAGCACCTCCCCCCGCTCCATCTTATGGAACGCCTCCTCCACGTCGTCCAGCGCTATGGTCTCCGACACGAACCTGTCCAGGTCCAGCCTTCCCTGTAGGTGCAGGTCCGTGAACATCGGGAAGTCCCTGCTGGGCAAGCAATCGCCATACCATGACGACTTCAGCGATCCACCCCTGCCGAACACCTCCAGCATCGGAAGCTCGATCTTCATGTCCGGGCTTGGGACGCCGACCAGCACCACCGTTCCCGCCAGATCGCGAGCGAAGAACGCCTGCTCGTAGGTAACTGGATTCCCCACCGCCTCGATGGCGACATTCACCCCGTTGCCGTCCGTTATCTCCCGTATCGCCTCCACCGGATCGGTCTGCGTGGAGTTGATAGTGTGAGTCGCGCCAAAGTCCTTCGCCCACTCCAGCTTGCGGTCGTCAATGTCAACCGCGATGATCGTGTGCGCCCCTGCAAGCTGCGCCCCTGCAATTGCCGCGTCGCCCACGCCGCCGCATCCGAACACGGCTACTGAGTCACCCCGCGTCACGCCACCCGTGTTTACCGCCGCTCCGAGTCCGGCCATCACGCCACACCCGATCAGCCCCGCTGCCGCGGACGAGACTCGCGGGTCCACCTTCACCGCCTGGCCCGCGTGGACCAGCGTAAGTTCGGTGAACGCGCCTATGCCGAGCGCGGGCGACAGCGCCGTGCCGTCATCGAGCGTCATGGACTGCGCCGCGTTCATGCTGTCGAAGCAGTACCACGGACGCCCCCTGAAGCAGGAGCGGCAATTCCCGCACGGCGCGCGCCACGCGATGATAACGAAGTCCCCCGGCTCCACGTTGGTCACGCCGTCCCCGACGCTTTCCACGACCCCCGACGCCTCGTGTCCCAGCAGGAACGGGAACTCGTCGTTGATAGCCCCCTCCCGATAGTGCAGGTCGGTATGGCAGACACCGCACGCCTGAATCCTGATAAGCGCCTCTCCGGGGCCCGGATCAGGAACGACGATAGTCTCGATAGTTACGGGCTCTCCCATGGAACCCGCTATAACCCCTTTAACTCGATTCGCCATGTACGTTTACCTCCCAATACATGATGAAAAGCCACGCCCGTGTGACGGCGCGACATGAACCTCGCTGAGAGTAAGCCACACCGCCATCACTGTCAATCGCCATCATTTTGAGACGGTTTCAAAAGTCCGTCGCGGTACCGAATCGTCATTCCCGCGAAGGCGGGAACCCCGAAGGGCTCGCCGCTCGGCAATCCAGTAATTGGCGGCCTTACGGCTACTGCAACCCCACCTCTGAAATTGTCTCGTTTCCACCTTCCGCACGCGGCGGGATGATCCGCTCGACGGGTATGGCGAGGTCAGGGAATGCCTGGGGCGCGATTGTATCCCCCAGTTCGTATCGCCGCGTGACTTGATACCCGTCCGCCGAAGGCTGCGTGTTGGACTCAATCCAGTCCTCCCGCAGGTTCACCAGCCATGCTTCGGGAACTCCCCCCGCCGCATACAGCGACATCTTCACGTTGCGGTCATACCTGAGCGTCGAGTCGGACACCTCGACCAGCAGCAGAACGTCTTCCGGACGGGGAGCGCGAAAAGCGTATCTGTCTTCGCGCCACGCCAGCAGCATCGCGTCCGGCTCCGGCTCGGAGTTGTCGGGCATGACCAGCGGGCTTTGGACTCGGATACACACGCGCGCCGGAACGAGTCTCAACGGGGTGAAAGCGTCGTCTATAAGTGCAACACAGGCTGCATGAGGATTTCCTACGGGCGACATGACGATAATATCTCCTGCGATAAGCTGGACTCGCTCATAGGGCGCGAGTATCTCCGCCTCGGCCAGCGCGTGATACTCGACATTGGTGAACGGCCTGCGTTCCGGCCCGCCGACTTCGGGATGCCTGAAGAGTATCTCTCCGCCGATCAGTTCGAGATATTCATTCTCAGCGAATATGCCCGCGTCGCGCATAGCGAAGTATTCGTCGGCGTCGAACAGTCGCAGTCGGGGATCGTCGAAGCCAGGGATGGGCCGCGACAGTCGTGAGCGTGGTTGTGTCAGCGTCGTCATTCACGACCTCCTTCAGAGATTGCATGTCGGAAGTGATTGTACCACGCTCACCCAGGCGGGGCGGCCTGACTAGAACAACGGAACCTGTCGAAATGCGATTGACCTGGACGGGCCCCATACGAACATCCGGGGAGGCAACGATGTGGACGTCAACTGCTGCGTTCTGCGAATTCGGCCCTGGCAGCCTCCAGCAGAGCGGGGTCCCGTATTAGATCGCTGGCCGTCAGACTCAGCGTCTTGGCCACCAGGAGTGCGTTCGAGAGGGCCAGATCTGTAATGGCAGTCTCGGCCATCTCTCTTGTATGAGAGGCGACAGGTTCCTCACTGACCACATACCTCAGCTCGAAAGCCGGCATCACCTGGCTGACGTTGCCGAAATCAGTTGAAGCTCCACTGCCCGGACGGCCTGCCACAGGTTCGTCCATACTGATGCCCAGCGTCTTTGCGTTGGTTCCGACAGCCTGTGCCAGAGTCACGTTGGGCTGAACATTTTCGTAGAACGGATAGAATTCCTGGACATCCAGACGTGCGCCTGTCATTGGCGCAGCCCCCTCCGCCACCTGCTCCACTTTGCCCACCACCACGTCGCGCAGGTATCGCCGGTCCCGACAGCGCAGCATGAAGTTGGCGGCGGCAAATTCCGGTACGACGTTGGGAGCCATACCTCCGTCTGTGATTACTCCGTGAATACGAACGTCGTCCCTCAGGTGCTGTCGCATGGCGTCTATTCCGGTAAACAGGTGGATAACAGCGTTCAACGCGTTGATGCCGGCCTCAGGAGCTGCGGCGGTATGAGCGGCTTTCCCATGATACATATACCGGTAGCCGACCATCTTTTCTCGTTACCCGGACATGCGGTAGCCGATGCGGGGCTCGGTGAAGATGTAGGTCGGGTTGTCTGCGTCGTCTTTCAGCTTGCGTCGGATGCCGCTCAAAGCGGTCCGCATAGGCCGTAGATCGCCGGAACTGCTCGCTCCCCAGACCCGCTGCAGAAGATAGTCGTATCTTGACACGCGCCCGGCGTTCGCTGAGAGCTCGGCGAGCATCCTGTACTCGATGGCTGTTAGCCGGACCGGGCTGCCTCCAAGGGTCACGCTTCGCTCGGCGTAGTCTATGACCAGTTCTCCCAGCACAAAGGGTTCAGGTGACTTGGAACCCAGTTGGTCGCGCAGAGCCACCCTTATCCTCGCCATCAACTCCGTAGGCGAGAAGGGCTTGACCACGTAGTCCGCGGCTCCCATGTCCAGGGCCCTGGCGACGATTTCATCCCGGTCATACGCGGACAGGAAGATGACGGGGACATCGGTCACATCTTGAATCTCCTTCATCAGATCTATCCCGTCCACTCCCGGCAGTACCAGATCCAGCAGCGCCAGGTGGGGTTTTTCGTCTTGCGCCAGGCGAAGCGCCTCCTCCGGGTTCTCGGTCGCCACGGGGACATAGCCCGATTTTGAGAGGATGTCGCGTACGTACCTGAGCGCCTGTGGATCGTCATCCACCACGAGCACGCGCTCCTGATCTTCCTCAACCGCGCGGAAGGAACGAACGCGACGCAAAGCGGGGCTGGCAGACGCGCCGGATTCCGGCTCTTCGGACACCGGAATCGTGAAGGTGAACCGCACCCCCATGCCGGGGCCGTCGCTTTCTGCCCAGATGCGTCCCCCGTGAGCCTCTATAATCCCTTTGCAGATAGACAGGCCAAGACCCGTTCCTTCGATATCGCTTCTCCTGTCGTCGCCTTCGATGCGGGTGAACCTCCTGAAAAGGTGGGGGAGGCGCTCGACCGACACACCTCTGCCTTCGTCGGACACGGTAATGGCGACGTGCAAACCATCCAGTACAGCTGTCACCCGGATTGTGGACGCCTCGTCCGAGTGCCTGTCCGCGTTCGAGAGCAGGTTGTTGAGCACCTGCGCGATGCGAAGTCTGTCAGCCGAGACCCATGGCAGGTCCGGCGAGAGTTCGACCTTAAGATTCCTGCCGGATTCTATACCCATGAACGCGTTCTGCGCCTCCACTACCAGTACCGCTATGTCCGTGGGTTCAGGAGAGATGGACAGCGAGCCAGTGTCTATACGGGCCACGTCAAGCAGGTCGCTTATCAACTCGCGCATCCTATCCGTCTGCGAGTCAATGATCCGGTGAAACTGAAGTATCTCGGTAGGACTCAGAGCAGCAGATGTATCCAGCAGGGTTGTGACGGACCCCTTGACGGAGGTGAGGGGAGTGCGCAACTCGTGGCTTACCGTGGCCAGAAACTCGGCGCGCAGCCGTTCCAGGTCCTTCAGGGGTGTCATATCTTGTAGTGTCACGACAAACGAGACAATCTCGCCCTCTTCCGAGCGGATGGGCGTTGCGTTCATCAGGGCGGTAACGCTCCGGCCATCGGGGACCTGCATGACGATCTCCTCAGCGCGCACCGTTTCCGCGAATTCGTCGTTCAGAAACTGGGCCAGAGGAAACTCTTGCAGGGATACCTTTCGCCCATCCTCACGCTGGACGGTCAGCACTTTTATCACTTCCTCCGGCGACTGGTTCTCCTCCCATAGATCATCAACGATCCTCGCCGCCTCATGGTTGAACGACACAGGCGCGCCCGTTCTCGCGTCGAAGACCACCATACCCACCGGCGAAGTGTCCAGCAGGGTTTCCAGGTCGGTCCTGGACTGCCGTTCGTCCCGGTACCTGCGGGCGTATGAGACTATCATAGTCGCCTGGGAGGCGAACATGACCAGTGTCTCCTCGTCTTCCTGTGTGAACTCTTCGCCGTGTTCTTTCTCAGCCAGGTAGATGTTGCCTATTCTCTCACCTTGATGGAACATAGGCGATGCGAGGAAGGATACGGCAGATCCCAACGCCAAGGGTGGGTGGAACTCCGGGATGCCCGCGGACCTTATGTAACCTAATAGGTCATCGAGCCTCAGAGGTTGGGAGATATTACCCAGGTACTCGTAGAGTCGCCGGCCTCCCGGCGTGTCCCAGAGCTGCCCGGCTTCTTCGGAGGTCATCCCGGACGATAGGAAGTCCCGCACCTGCCCTCCATCATCGTGGAGCGTCATCACGCCGTAACGCGCTCCCGTCAACAAACGGGCGGAGTCGAGGACCTCTTGCAGCACGGCGCCGAAGTCGAGACTTTCATTGATGCGGACGCTGGCCTCGGTGAGCCGCGACAGTCTGTGCCGCAGCGCCTCATTCTCTCGCATGAGTCCGGCTTCTCGACTCATTTTCTCACCTTGAATCTGGCTGTCCGACCCCGACGGCCCTTCGCTTTGACACGTGGTCTTCGTGCAGGGCTGGATTCTAGATAACCTGTCCGACTAAGCCATTTCTAACGATACATGACAAGAATTAACAGATATTGAGTTATTATCTCACAATTATCTCACAACACTCATGTAAAATGACAGGGTTGTTTTGTCTCTAAGATGACGGTGGGAATGAAGAATGACACAACAGACACCAGCAACCCCAGACTATACTATGGGCTTCAGCGAGGAAATGCTCGAGTCTCTCAGACGATATACCGCTGAAGCCAGCGCAGCCTATCTACTGCCATATCTGAGGCCGGGCCTTCGCATTCTCGACGTCGGCTGCGGGCCCGGCAACATATCGGTCGGACTGGCCAGGGCCGTAGCGCCGGGCCAGTTGCACGGCGTTGACATGGAGGAATCGCAGATCGAACTGGCAAGGGCCGTCGCCGAGGCGAACGGACAGGACAACGCGATATTCCACGTCGGCGACGTAGCGGACCTCCCTTTCGAGGACGGCTTCTTCGACATCGCACACTGCCATAACGTACTCATGCACATACCGGACACCGCCGCTGTGCTGGCCGAGATGAAGCGAGTCCTGAAACCCGGCGGAATCATCGGCTGCCGGGAGATGATATGTGGGTCGAGTTTCACCCATCCCGACTTCGGCGTCATCAGAAGAGCATGGGATATGTTCGAGGATCTTCTCGCGGCTGACGACGGCCATCCCCAGATGGGCAAGGAACTGAAAAATCGTATCGTCGAAGCCGGCTTCACGAACGTTCGTGTGTCGGCGTCGTTCGACATATACGACACCCCCGCGGACGTCGCCTTCATCCACACATTCGCCAACAAGTGGTTTCTGGCGCCGGAGATCACGGAAGCGGCGATCAAGTATGGCGCTGCGACCCAGGAGTTGTGCGACGCCATACGCGACGCCTACGACAGGTGGAAGGACCACCCCGGAGCCTTCTGCGGGCTCGCGTTTGGCGAGGTCGTAGCCGGAAGACCGTAAGATGCGGGCTAGTCGGAACTCTCCATGGCGGTGTGGTTGGTGACTATCCTGGAGACGACGGACGTGAAGACGCGTATCTCCTCCTCGCTCGTATCCTCTGTGAGCTTAGAGTAGTAGCACTGCATGTTTTGCCAGATCTGCAATACGAACTCCCTCCCCTCTTCGGTCAAACTGAGCATCACCACGCGCCGATCATCGCGCAGGCGCCGCCTGCGCAGCAGGCCCCTGTCAACCAGGATGGCGACCATGCGACTTATGCGGGAGCCGTCAACCGGTAGAACCTGCGCCAGCTGTGTAGCCGTGCATTCCTCATCCAGACAATACCAGAGGAGGTTGTACTCCATGCTGCTGAGTCTGTAGGTGGCCGCCTCTTTAGCCGTTGCCTTGTCAAGCACGTTGAACAGGTCGGCTATGACTACTCCCAGGTTGGCTGGCGGGTCGGAAGTTCGTCGCCCGAAATTATCTTGCGATTGTGGTGTAGTCATCTTTCAGATTGACCCTTGATCCTAGCCTATGCTTCTGACATTCGTAGATATATGCATATATTCTTTAATTCTTCATTTGCTCTTAACACGTATTGTCTCATACATTTTTGGTTACGGTACTTAGATTAACCCTACCTCGTAGGCCGTATCGGCCCCGGCAGGTCCTCCGACGGCTCATCCGCCACAGCCCGGCGCGCGTACAGTGGCGCGAGTTCGTCTTCCGTCATGCCAAGAAGACCCCGGAACGTCAGCCCATTGTGCTCGCCATACAGCGGCGACGCGGTCCTCACAATACCCGGAGTCTCCGACAGCTTCCACGGCATACTCGGATACGGTAACACCCCCATGTCGGGATGCTCTATCGGAACGTAGAACCCCCGCGCGTGGAAGTGCGGGTTGCTCACAAGCTCCCAGTTCGCCAGCACCGGGCCGGCCGGTACTCCCGCTTCCTGGAGGATGCGGGCGGCCTCATTATGGTCGTACTGCGATGTCCACTCGGATATAGCCGCGTCCAGTTCGTCGTGCCGGGCCTGTCGTCCCTCCGGCGTCGCCAGGTCCGGGTCTTCGGACAGGTCAGGACGGCCAATCGTATGGGCCAGCGCGGTCCACTCGGAATCGGAGCGAACGCACAGCGCGAGCCACGAATCGTCTCCCATAGAGGGATAGCACCCCTGCGGCGCGTATCGAGTGTGCCTGTTGCCGCGGCGCGGGGGCAGGACTCCCGTCGTCATATAATCTATGACCGCCTCCGGGAAGAATGTTATTCCGTTCTCGTGCAGCGACATGTCTATGTACTGTCCCCGCCCCGTCTGTGCCCTGTGGTGCAGGGCCGCGAGCGTCCCAATCGCGGCATGGGCGCCCGTAACCGGATCGGCGTAGAACAGGGTGCTGCGATACGGACGGTCGTCATCCGCATAGCCCGTAACCGCCGCAAGCCCGCACGATGCCTCCACGTTCGCCCCGAAAGCTACGTAGTCCCGATCAGGCCCCGTCTGACCGAACCCCGACACCGAGACCATGATGATAGCCGGGTTCACCTCCCTGAGCGTCGCGTATCCCAGGCCGAAGTTCCTCATCACGCGCGGGCTGTTATTCTCCAGCACCACGTCGGACTCGGCAACCAGGCTCAGAAAGATGTCCCTGGCATCCGGGTCGAACAGATTCAGCGTTATGCCGTGCTTGTTGCGGTTCAGCTTGTTGAAGTAGCCCGAGCGATTATAGTGATGCTTGAACGGGTTTCCACCGGGGTAGCGTCCGCCGCGCGTCGCGGGACGGTCGGGGGCCTCTATCTTGATGACCTCGGCGCCAAGGTCCGCAAGATGCCTCGCGGCGAGCGGCCCAGCCCAGTGTGCCGTCAACTCCAGTACCCTCACCCCCCTGAGCGGAAGCGAGTCGTGGTCCGTGGGACTTCCTCGCATCGGCTTCCGCTCACGCACGTCGAACTTCCGGCTTGAGCGAGTGAACCTGAAACCCGCGTCCTGGTCCAACACAGGGGCCGGAGCGCGGATGGCCGCAGGCGTCTCCGAGAATATGTACGGGAATCCCGGGAACTTGCCTCGCCCGGCAACAGGGTGCTCTATCTCCCGGAACCAGTCTCTCGCATCGAGCTGCGACGAACTCACCAGGTCGGAGGCGTCGTTCACCGGCGTTACCGCGATTCGGAGCTCTTGCCCAAGTCTGAATACCTCGTCCTTGGTGTGCTCGGCGCACCACTCCCCCAGTATCCGTATCACCTCCTCCCGGTTGTCGAACCAGGACTGGCGGTCCGCGAACCTCTCGTCCTCCATCAACTCAGGACGATCTATCAGCACGAACACCGTCGGCTCCCACCTGAACAGGAAGAACCACACCCAGCCGTCCTTGCACTGTATGCAGTCCGGCTCAGTCCGCCGCATTACCACGCCCTCATGCGTCCAGGATGTCGAGGTCCAGGCGTGTGCCGACAGCATGGCCTCGACCGTGGAAACGTCCACCTGCTGGCCTCTGCCCGTCTTTCGCGCCCACCAGATTGCCGCCAGTGTCGCGATGGCGGCCTGGGCCCCCGCGTTCATCATCGGCTGGTTGTTGGTCATCATCAGCGGCTCGCGCTCCGCGTGTCCGCCGAAGTACATATACCCGCCCATCGCGTAGTCAACTATCTCGTCCGACTTCCAGTGGCGGTACGGCCCCGTCTGGCCGAAGTGTGTTATCGAGGTTAGTGCCAGCGAGGGATTCTGCGCGGACAGAACATCGTATCCCAGGCCGATGGACTCCAAATAGCCCGGCTCGAACCCTTCGACCACCACGTCCGCGTCGGCGGCCAGGCGCTTGATGAGTTCCCGCCCGTCCTCGGATTCCAGGTCGCACACGACGCTCTTCTTATTCGCGGCGTAATGCAGGAACAAGCCACTCTTCTCGAGATGCGGCTCGTCTCGGTAAGGGCCTGTGTACCTGAGAGGATGCCCCGCTCCAGGTCGCTCGACCAGGACCGTCTCCGCGCCCAGGTCGGCAAGCAGCTTCGTACAGTACGCGCCGCCAATAGACTCGCTCAAGTCGAGTACGTTCACTCCGCTCAGGGCCATTGTTTCGCTCATGGTTAAATCCGCCACCCGCTGAAAAGTCTGCCGAAGATATTATCACGTTTCAGAATCCCGACGAGATCTGGGACTCTTCAATGTTCTACTTGGTTTCCCACAGAACTACACATTCGCATACCATATATGCCATTATACGAACATACAAACTAATAAGGAAGCAGGGTCTTTGCAAAGTTCCTCCAGGACTCTGGACCGTCATTCCCGCGAAAGCGGGAATCCAGGGGGGAGGCGTGGTCGCCCCCAGGACAGCGCTGACTATGAAAAGGCCCTGATAAAGAAGTGCCAACCATTGATGATTTTGAACATGGACATACATAAATAAAAATTTATGCAACGAACAATCCAAGACCCGCGAAAAATTTCTCCGAATCTAATGCAGGTGAATAGCAGGTCACAACAGGTGAAAAATCCACCTGTTCGCCATCAGTCAACCCACCTGTTGCCATCTGTTGATTTATAACCCAAAATATATGGATAGGTCAGGTCACCCACCGCTTAGCCGGATTCGCTCAACGCTCACTTTGCAAAGACCTTCTTGTCGGAGGAGACTCAATTGACTGACATCGGGAGGTCGGTTACAGTCTTGTCGAAAATCGCACGAAGAGAGGAGCGCGAAATGACCACTATGGATGAAGAAGCCCGGCGAGTCAGGTCGTACCTGCTCTCACAGGGCCAGAAGTACGCCTTCACCGAGTTGTGGCCCCGTCTTGTCAGCGCCAGGCTGGAGGTCATAGCCGCGGCGGACGGCGTAAGCCAGCGGCAGGCCGACTTCACATTCGCGCCCGAAGAGTGGAGCATTGCCGAGGTGCTTCACCATGTCCTGACCAGTTCCGCCAGGGTTGCCGAGACCATCGAGGCCATCGCCAGCGGGAACGAACCGCCCGCCCGCGTGATAGATCCGCCACGCGAGTCGGCCACACTGGGTATATCCCAACTGCGCGAACAACTCACCAAGGACGCGCTCGCATGGTGCGCTCTCACCGAGAGGCTGCCCACTTCCCCCAACCTGGAGGTCACCGCTCCCCACCCGATCTTCGGCGAACTTCACGCGGGCGGCTTCTACCTCTTCCAGCGGGTCCACGACCTCGACCACGTAGGCCAGATCAACAAGAACAAGAACGCGCCCGGCTACCCACAGGACTGAAGACATGAAAATAGCGGTAAACGTAACCACCGACTCGGACGGCAACTGGGAAAGCGCGGCCACTTTCGCCCGCGAGGCGGAGCGGCTCGGCGCCGAGTCCATCTGGACCGGCGAGTCCTGGGGATACGACGCGGTCACGCCCCTGGCGTACCTGGCGGCAAGAACCGGCAGCATTGCGCTTGGCACAGGCATCATCCAGCTAGGTACGCGCTCGCCCGCGAACCTAGCCATGACCGCGATGAGTATGCAGTCCCTCTCGGACGGACGTTTCCGGCTCGGTCTGGGAACCAGCGGCCCCCAGGTCGTCGAGGGATGGCATGGCGTGTCTTTCGCAAAACCGATACAGCGCACCAGGGAGATCATCGAGATAGTGCGGCTGGTCACGTCCGGCGAGCGAGTGAGCTACGACGGCGACATCTACCAACTCCCCCTGCCCGACGGAGAGGGCCGCGCCCTGCGAAGCAGCGCCCCACCCGTCCACGTGCCGGTTTACGTCGCCGCCCTTGGCCCCCGAAACCTCGAACTCACCGGCGAGCTTGCCGACGGCTGGATTGGCGGGTCGTTCATCCCGGAAACCGCGGAAGTGTTCCTGGAGCATATTCGCGCGGGCGCCGAACGCGCCGGACGCTCACTAGCCGACCTCGACCTCCAAATACCCCTTTCAGTCGAAATCACGGACGATGTGGAAGAGGTGGGCAAGCGACACGCGCGAGGCTACGGCTTCACCTTCGGCGCGATGGGCTCGCTCCGCAACAACTTCTACAAGAACGCCTTCGCCCGCCAGGGATTCGCCGACGAAGTGAACGAGGTCCAGCGACTGTGGATGGCGGGCGGGCGCGACAAGGCCCGCGATCACGTTCCCGTAGAACTCGCCCTGAAGGCGAACCTCATAGGCACGTCAGCAATGATTCAGGAACGGATCGCCATTTATCAGGATGCGGGCATCGGCACACTGAGAGTCGGCATCCTGGGCGACGGAATCGAGTCAAAGCTGGAAACGCTGGGGCAGGTTATGGACTTGGTCCGGGAGGCCGCGCCGGAGTAGTCAGCGAAGGCTCGTCCGCCGCCACCTCCCCTTCGGATGCAATTTCGGCGTCACCCTCGATACGGGCCCGCACGCCTCGCACCTCTTCCGAGAGGGCAGCCAGCATCCGCTCCTCTTCCTCCCCGGACAGCTCCATCTCCCGCATGAGGTCTGCGGCCTCCCTCAGCAGCCGGGTTCTCAGCCCTTGGTAGTCCTCGTCGGCCAAGTTCCCCAGAGAGTGGTCGAGTTCCGTGCTGGTAAGTCCGGCGACTGCCGCGTCCCACCGTCGCATCAGGTCAGCCTGCGGCGCGCCCTCGTCGTACTCAAACTCATCCCGCCGCAGCCCCATCACGAAGGGCCATAGTATCAGCAGCGCCGGCACAACGGTCAGGATTATGGCGATTGTGACTATCATGAGTTGAACCGTACAACGCCGCTTCTGAAATGCAAGTCCACGTCGAAGTTCCGCAGAAACGAAAGCCCAAGCAGCCCTCGAAAGCGCGCTTCTTTAGGCAACTCTATGCAAAGCGCCTGTACATTGTGCGCTTGAACTCCAAGAACGCTGACTGAATCCAGCGTCAAAACCGGAACGTTGACCGAACCTGCCGGCGTCGCGACTATGGTATGCCGGACATTGCTCTCTACGTCATATCCCAACTCTGTTGCTACCGAGGGGGGAATTACGACATAAGTGGCTCCCGTATCGAGAGCCATCTGAAGACTTCGAGCGCCCCTGGGACCAGATATCGAAACCCATAGGTCTATGGACGGACTGAAATTGGAGATGCGCAAAACAGGATCCCATCAACACCTTCGGCCAACATCGGCCCTGAATATCCTACAAAGATTAATCGCGGATCTCCGCGTATCGTGTTCCACACTTCCGACTCATACGGCGAGTGGATTATCAAGTTTCCCTCACTGGCGTCACTACCAAGTTCGTCATCCTTGACTATTTCGATTGCCACCCACTCCCCCGGAAACCTTGCAAGAATGTCCCGTGCCTTCTCCATGAAACACACTCCTCTCCATTATGAACTTTTCTGGAAAAAAGAACATATTTACACCCTCTGGAAGAGGCGGTCTTGCGTAAAACACCGCTAGATCGCAGTCCTCCCGCTTTTCCTTCAGAATTTCATGAACCTTTTGCCAAACCTCATCATGATCATGGGAGTGATAGATCAGTTCCCCTTCAGTAGCTCCGTAATAATCGCTGGCCGTTACATTGATGGCCAGCCATTCACCCTCGTGTTCAGCCTTCAACTGTTCAATTGTAGGCATTGGACCACCTCCATCGTTGCAGGGTCTTTTCGTTTTCAGGAAATAGGTCACTCAACAGCCCCCTCTCCCTCAGGGAGAGGGTTGGGGTGAGGGTGATTACGCTGCCTTGAATATACGAACATTGGATAATGAAAAGACCCTGTCCATCGTTGTCTCAAGCTATCCTTCCCGTCCATTATAGTATAGCCAATCCAGGCTACCGGGAGAGAACCACCGCATCCCCCACCGCCACGCTGCCCGACGCCTCCACGATGCCATACACGCCCAGATACGCCGCTCTCCGACTTGGACGATAGCTCAGGATCAGGCGCAGCGTGTCGAAGTCGCGCTCGCCGGTCTTCGGATCCAGAGTCGTTATGGCGCAGCGAGGGTCGCGCGAGATTAGCCGAAGCCGGAGCCGGTCGCCAACGAGCAGCCCCTTGCCCAGCCACGAGTCTTCCTCGTGAGGCTCACACCCACTGATGAGCAGAGTGGGCCTGAAGCGTTCGGCCTCGAACTCCTTCTCGCCCCGCGTAAGTCCGCTCAGATACTCAATCGTGGCCTCCGATATAAGCGACACCGGGTACTCATCGAATGACTCGCCTGGATTCCTGGACTTCATAAGCGTCAGTTCCGTCCCGCAGAAGTCGGATAGCGCTTTGCTCCAGTCGCCCACTACTTCGACGCCCCTCACCACCCTGCCCCACAGCACGGTGGCAGTCTCAGTTCCGGGTTCAGGATGTCCACTGACGACGCTTCCGTCAGGAAAGGTCAGCTTCAGCCTATCGTCCTCATCGGAATACTCCGCGCGCATCTGGGTCAGCTTGCCCAGTTGACGCTGAGTAACTACACGCCCCTCCGAGTCCACGAGCAGGAACCGGCGATCACCGACAATCCCACGATGAGAAATCTGGGCGCTGCCCATGGAAGTAAGTCCAAGAGACTTGACCGGAGTGGCGTGTATGGCTGAAATCTTTGGCATACCGGGCCTCTGCGTATCGTAATTTCGGATGGTGGGAATCTATTACCGCATAACATTAGCGGAGCGACTGTCTATAGAATGTCCGCAAGCCTGTCCACCTGGTCGAGCGAAGGGTTGCAGGGCCAGAGCAGGAACTCGTCTATGCCGACATCCTCATAGGCGCGCAGAGTATCGCGGACCTGTTCGGGATTCGAGGGTGCGGCGCTGGCGATTACCTCCGCGTACTCCGGCATGAACGAGTAGTAGTCGCCGACGTATGACGCAATTCGCTCCTCCGCATCGCCGCCCAGCGCGAAGTACGCCGCGCTTACGAACCTTGGCCGCCCCTCTCTGCCCAATTCGTCCCACTGTTCGAGAACGGAATCATACGACGCCCGCGCCGCCTCGGGCCCACCTCCACCGGCTATGAACCCGTCTCCCCAGCGAGCCACCCTGGCCAGCGCCCTGGGGGACACCGCGCCGATGAGGAGTTCCGGACCACCGGGCCGTCCGGGAGGTGGGCCTATCTCACCTGCCTCGTTACTGTACGGCTCGCCGGCCCAGATGCGCTTCATAGTAGCCAACTGCTCGTCGAACTGACGGCCTCTCGTGCTAATGTCGGTCTGGCCGGCGATAAAGTCGTCCGGGCGACCTCCAATTCCCAGACCCAGGCTGAGACGACCGTCCGATATGGCGTCCACGCTGGCCGCCTGCTTGGCGAGCATCGCCCCGCTCCGCAGCGGGGCCAGTAGTATGGACGTCATCAGCCTGACCCTGTTGGTCACAGCGGCTGCCGCTCCGAGAACGACCATCGGCTCATAGTTGGGATAGACCAGCCTGTCCAGCGCCGACACGGAACTGAACGGTCCTTCGTCCGCCTTTGTCGCCCATTCTACGATTGCGCTGCCCCGCGCGCCGGGAATCGTGGCTGGCAACCCTATACCTACATCCATGACGACCCTCCTGGATCATGCGCAAAGTGTAATTCGCAGTCGTGCATTGGAGCGAATATACCAGAACGCGCCGGTCCAGTCTGCGGATCGGCGCGTTTCGTTCCTTCACTTGCTCATTACCCTGTTCTTGACGGGGTGTGTGAGTCCTACAAGATCTCTTTCCCGAAGAAGAGACGCTCTATGCCCCACTTGCGGCTGCCGAGGACGCCTATGAGCGCCGCTATGCCAAGCCACAGCAGTGTGACCTCACCACCGTGCGCTACGAAAGCGTTGCCCCCGTCCGGGGGATTCGGATACAGATGCGGCCAGGGCCACACCGGGCTGAGCGCGGCGTGAACGCCGAAGTAGGCCACTACCATCGTCACCACCAGGGCTCCCGCTCCCAGCCGGGTCAGTATTCCAAGCCCGATTAGGACAGCCGAAATCAACTCGACCCAGCCCGCGATGTCCACTAAAGTTCCAAGCCCGTTCGGATTCGCTCCGGCGGGGAAATCCCAGAGCAAAAACGCCTTCTGTGCGCCATGCAGTCCGACCATGATAGCGAACCCGATCCTGAATAGTAGATAGAACTCGTCGGCAAGCGGGCTGAAGATACGTCCGAAAATTCCCTGTACCTGTGCGTTGTCTTGAGTCATTGCCCAATCCTTTCATTCATGGTGATGCCATAACCGGGGGGCCAGCGTCCTATATAGACGCCGGTTGTCAGGCGCGAATTCCACCCTCCTTGTCTTGCACCTGGGTCTGAACGAGATAATCCAACCTTATCACATTGGGATGCAGACATTAATGAATAGATTCCGAAAATCTCGGATTTCCCCCAAAGTCGCTTCCTCGATGCAGAACATGGCAGTCACTGGCTAATGTGATACATTATGATGCGCGGGCGGACTCTTTCCCGACCCGATCACTCAACCGGAGGCAGCGCATGACTACCCAGACCTATGAACCCAACATGATCCTCTCCAACCAGGAGTTCGATGTCGTCGGCACACGGCCCATACGTCCCGACGGGCTGGACAAGGTGACAGGAAGAGCGCGGTACAGCGCGGACATTCACCTGCCCGGGATGCTTCATGGGAAACTGCTCCGCAGTCCTCACGCCCACGCTCGGATACGCTCGATTGACTGCTCACGCGCGATGGAACTGCCCGGAGTGAAAGCCGTGGTCACAGCCGCGGACATACCCGAGGTCTCAGCCGAGTTCACCGACCAGGAAGAGGGCGCGATGGTGAACTACGGCTTCTACGGCAGGAACGTCATAGCGCGCGAAAAGGCGCTCTACAAGGGGCACGTCGTGGCCGCCGTAGCCGCGACCGACCCCAGTGTCGCCGAGCAGGCGCTCGACCTGATAGAGGTTGATTACGAAGTCCTCCCACCCGTCCTCAACGCCGAGGACGCGATGAAGGAAGATGCCCCCATCCTGCATGAGCGTCTCCTCACGATGCACAGCGCCGCTTTCCGAGCGGGCGGATGGGGCGACGCCGACCGGCAGACCAACGTGGCAAACCGCTTCGAGTTCCAGATTGGGGACGTCGAGGCGGGCTTCGAGCAGGCCGACGTGATAGTCGAGCGCGAGTTTCGCACAGAGGCCGTCCACCAGGGCTACATCGAGCCTCACGCCGCGACCGCGCACTGGAACAGCGATGGCTACGTGACTGTCTGGTGCAGCACCCAGGGACACTTCGGTGTGCGAGATCACACCTCCAATATCCTCGGACTCCCCGTATCCAGGGTGAAGATAGTCCCCATGGAGATCGGCGGCGGGTTCGGAGGGAAAGGACAGAGCGGCGTGTATCTGGAGCCACTCGCCGCGAAGCTCTCCCAGAAGTCCGGTCAGCCGGTAAAGATTGTAATGAGCCGCTACGAGGTATTCGTCGGCACAGGCCCGACCTCCGGGACGATTATAAATGTGAAGATGGGCGCTACTAGGGACGGGCATATTACGGCTGCCGAAGCCCACCTGACATACGAAGCGGGCGCATTCCCAGGTTCTCCGGTCGCGTCGGGATGCAGGACAATGTTCGCGCCCTACAACATCCCCAACGCGCTGGTCGAAGGCGTAGATGTGCTGGTCAACCGGCAGAAGTCGGCGGCATACCGCGCGCCCGGCTCTCCTGCCGCTGCCTTCGCAGCCGAGCAGGTGGTTGATGAGCTAAGCCAGAAGTTGGGCATGGACACCATCGAATTTCGGCTGCTCAACACCTCTGAAGAGGGAACTCGCCAGGTAGCAGGCCCCCGCTTCCTGCGCATAGGCAACCGCGAACTGCTGGAAGCGGCGCGCGAACATCCACACCTTCAGACGCCTTTAGAGGGCAAGATGAGGGGACGCGGTATTGCGGCTGGTGCGTGGTTCAACGGCAGCGGCCCGGCGAGCGCGGTAGCCTCGGTAAATCCCGACGGCACTGTGAGCCTGGTCGAAGGCTCCCCGGACATCGGCGGCAGCAGGGCGGCCATGGCGATGCACGTCGCGGAGGTGCTCGGCATACCGGTGACCGATGTCAATCCGGCCATCGTGGACACCGACTCGATAGGTTACAGTTCCGGCGCGGGCGGAAGCGGCGTGACTTTCAAGATGGGCAGGGCGTGCTACGAGGCCGCGCAGGACGCTAAGCGACAGTTGATAGAACGCGCCGCCAAGATATGGGATGTCAGCCCGGATGATGTCGAGTACGATGACGCGACCCTGCGACACAGGCAGGATACCGAGCTCAGCATCGGCTTCGCTGACCTGGCGTCGCGGCTGAACGGCACGGGAGGTCCCATAGTCGGAAGGGCGACGGTCAATCCCGGCGGAGTCGGCAACGCATTCGGCCTCCACATAGTGGACGTGGAGGTTGATGCCGAAACCGGCAAGGTGGAGATACTCAGGTACACCGCGATCCAGGACGCGGGCAAGGCGATACACCCGAGCTACGTGGAGGGACAGATACAGGGCGGCGCGGTACAGGGCATCGGCTGGGCGCTGAACGAGGAATACTACTTCAGCGACGACGGTACGATGGAGAATTCCACCTTCCTGGACTACCGTATGCCCACCAGTCTCGACCTGCCCATGATTGACACGGTGATCGTCGAGGTCGCCAATCCCGGCCATCCTTACGGCGTGAGAGGTGTGGGCGAGGTGTCCATCGTGCCGCCTATGGGCGCTGTGGCGAATGCAATCTACGACGCCACCGGAGTCCGCATGACCGGGCTTCCGATGTCGCCCGGCGCCGTTGTCAAAGCGCTCGAAGCCGCTTCTGAGTAGAGATTCATCATAGGGGAGAGAATAGTATGCTGCCCAAGCCCGTCAAAGACGAATACCGCCGATCCACATCCGTTACGTCTCAGACGAACGTCGAGGTTCCGATGCGAGACGGCACGCTTCTCCGCGCGGACGTGTACCGTCCGGCGGGCGGAGGACGGCATCCGGTACTCCTCCAGCGCATTCCTTACGGAAAGCACACCCCGCGCTACCGCAGTCTGTATCTCGACCCCATGCGCGCGCTGGACCGAGGCTACGCTGTCGTAATCCAGGAGGTGCGCGGACGGCACGTATCGGGCGGCGACTGGTATCCATACGTTCACGAGGCCGAGGATGGCTACGATACGATTGACTGGATTGCGTCTCAGCCGTGGAGCGACGGCAGCGTCGGCATGTTCGGCATCTCCTACCATGGCGCGACGCAGTGGCTCGCGGCCACGGAGGCTCATCCCGCGCTGAAGGCAATCATCCCCGGGGTCACGTCTGACTCCTACTACGACAGTTGGACCTACCTCGGCGGTGTGTTCCAGCTTTACTGGACAGGCGGATGGTCCGCCGCGTTCGCGCTGGACGACCTCGGGGGAAGGGCCGCCCGCCATAGCGAGGCAATGGCCGTTCTTCGGGAATGGCGTCAGGACAGCCACGCAATGGCGAATCACCTGCCCTTGGAGGATATGCCCGGACTCAGGCAGGTCGCCGACTACTACTACGACTGGCTGGCTCATCCCACATACGACGACTACTGGAAGGCAATCGCGCCGCGCGAGAAGTTCGACAAGATAACCGTACCCGCGCTCAACCAGGGCGGCTGGTTCGACGGCTTCATACGCGGCACCCTTCGCTGCTACCAGGGTATGCGCGAGTGCGGCGCCACCGAAGTCGCCAGGACGCAGCAGCACCTTGTGGTCGGCCCCTGGCTCCACCAGCCTCTCCCCGACCCCTTCGCCGGACGGGGATACTTCGGTGGCTCCGCGTCCGGGGCCGCCATTGACTGGCACGGGATGCAGCTATCGTGGTTCGACCGCTGGCTGCGCGGCGAGGACAACGGTGTTGACACTGACCCGAACACTTACATCTTCATAATGGGCGCGAACGAGTGGCGAGCCGAGGAGTCCTGGCCGCTGCCTGATGCCGAACCTATGACCCTGTTCCTCAGAAGCGGCGGAAGCGCGAACACTCTCAACGGCGACGGCCTACTCTCGCAGGACGCCCCCGGCGAATCTGAATCGCCTGACAGGTTTGTGTTCGATCCATCCAACCCCGTGCCGACCCATGGCGGGGCGCACCTCGCAGGGATCCCAGGCGTATTCGAGGTGGGCGTGCAGGATCAGCGGGCCATCGAGGCGCGCGAGGATGTGCTGGTCTATACGTCCGAGCCGCTGGAACGTGACACCGAGGTGACAGGGCACGTCGAACTTGAAATGTGGGCTGTAACGTCCGCCGCCGATACCGACTGGACGGCCAAGCTTGTTGACGTTCACCCGAGCGGACAGGCGCGCAACGTGTGCGACGGAATCCTACGCGCGAGCTTCAGGGACTCGCTCGAAGCGCCGTCCCCGATTCAGCCGGGCGAGGCGCACAAGTACAACGTGGACGTGGGGCCGACGGCCATGCTGTTCCGCAAGGGCCACTGCATCCGTCTGGAAGTGTCGTCAAGCAACTTCCCCGCCTTCGCCAGGAACACCGGCATCCCATCTCATGGCTCTGCGGACTTGACCCCGGCCACCCAGACAGTCCTGCACGACGCGAGCCACCCGTCGCGCCTGACACTGCCCGTCATCCACAGGTAGATAGAAGGCAGTGTCAAAGTTCCCTCTCCCTCTGGGTTCACAAGGGTATGTAAACGAGCAAAGTTGCTATGAATATCAACAGAAAGTCCCCTCTCCCTCTGGGAGAGGGTTATGGTGAGGGCAAATACATACCCCTCTCAGCTCCCTCTGAGAGAGGGTTAGGGTGAGGGCGACTCTGCGTATCCGGTCAGTTCCACGTAGCCGCTTCCTTCTACCGGATTCCCGTTCGCTGTCCCTTCTATCCGCACCGCCCCCTCCCAGTAGCGCACAACGGTATCGAGTTCTTGGTCGCTCACATACGGCGTAATCTCGATATCCAGGCCCTCGCTCGGAATTCGGAAACGCCAGCGTGAGGGGTAAGTCCCACCCAGAGGACTCTCCCAATGATCCAAAACCTGGATGTTCACATCCGCCGCGCCAAGTGGCGAGTATGAGCCGTCCGTTGCGACCAGCGTACCCAGGTCGAAGCCGTTCCCAACCCCGTCGCGAGGACGTAGTTGGTAGTACATGATGTCTCGCTCATCGGAAAGCTGGAGCGCGAACCAGTCCCAGCCGACATGCTCCTCCGATAGCTGGGCCGAACTCCACTCCCTGTCCAGCCAGCTAAGTCCGCTGACGGAGTGCGAACTACCCTCGACTGACACGACCCCTGTCGTCGGCATACGGGTCATGGAGTAGTAGTAGGACGCCTCTCCCGGACCGCTGCCTTTCCTCGCGTATCCGCCGTCGCCGTTCAGAACTACGGGTTTCTCGCTGTTAAGCGCAAGGTCAATTGAGACATTCTCATCACTGGCTTCCAGGCGCATCGGCAGAACGCCACCGTCGGCCCCGGACACCGACCAGTCCTCTATCCAGACGCGGAAGGGCGCAGCGCTTGCGCCCGCCAAGCCGAGAGCGTCGCGGCTGAACCGCTCGAAGGCGTAGAACTCATCGTTCGCCACGTCGGTAAGGGCGAAATGGGCAAAGTATATTTGCTCCGTCGCCCATTCCGAACTCCGCGCCGCGTCGCCAGTCCCTACTCCCCGCCTGAAGAAAGTGAGCTCGTACCCGAAACGCTTGCCTTCCGAAGTCTCCAGATTCCCGGTGTAGTACCACCATTCCAGCGCGTATTCCGGATGCGGGCCGTGGTCCGCTGGAAACTCGAATCGGCGAGGTCCCATGACCAGCTCGAACCCCGAATCGCCGATGCTCAGCGCGTCCGAAACGGACAGGCTGGCCCTCACCTCCACCGCCTCACTCGGGCGAGTCAGCGCATAGACGCCCCAGCCCAGCATGGCTGTCAAGAGCGCCATACTTGCCGCCACGACCAGGAATCTCATCGTCAGTCCATCCCGAAACATCTATGCCTCGATTCTGCTCAGATTCTACTACCGCTCGGCTCACTCCTCTTGCAGCGCACCGGCAGGCGACGAGCGCGACATCTTGAACGCCGGATACACCCCCGCGAGCAGCGCCGCGACTACCGCGATGAGCGCGGCCTGGGCCAGCGTCATGGGATACACTTGCATCTCCATCGTCCACCCGAACGCCTTGCGGTTTATCACGAATATCAGCACAGCCGCCTCTATCAGACCCAGCGGCACCGACAGCAGACCGGCCACCACTCCCATCAGACCGCTCTGCGACGTGAACATGATCCATACCTGGCCGGGCGTAAACCCGATAACGCGCAGGGTACCGAACTCCACAGAGCGTTCGAGCTGAATTGCCATGAGAGCTCCCAGGACTCCGATAAAAGCAACCAATACTGCAAGGATCCGTACCACGTTCGTAATGGCGAAACTTCTCTCGAAGACTTCGAGTGCCGCGGCCTTGAGGTCGGCGTTAGATCTAATGATCACACCCTGGCCGCTTCCAATAGCGGACTCCAGCCTTGCTATCAGTTCGTCCACACTGACACCCTTGGCGGCATCCACGGCCACGCCGGAATACCTGTCGTCTCCCCAGTGGCGCACATAGGCAACGCGGCTCATCATCACCCTGCCCTTTCCCGTGCTGCCGTAGTCGTAGTATATTCCGGCTACACGGAAATCTTTATCGCCATCCGCCGTGGACAGGCGCACAGTTGAGCCGATGCCTTTATCGTTCCGGTATGCGAACGGCTCTGAAACAGCTATCGCATCCCCTGTCTGCAACGCGCGCCAAACAAGCTCCGGATCACCCTCCTTGAACGACTGACGTTCCACGAACACTTCGAGGTCAGCGTCGGTTGCGATCAAACGCACTTCCCCTTCGGGCGAGTTTACGAGCGAGTTGCGGACCGTCCTAACGCTCCCCACTCCCTCGACGCCTCGGACGCGCTTCAGCGCTCCTGGCGCGAGTTCGAATTCCGACTGGTATGAACGCAGGGAGGCCGGAGAAATGTAGATGTCGGAGCCCAGCGAATCGTCCAGCCACCGTTCCACCGTATCCCGGAAGCTGTGTACCATCGTGTCTATGGAGATAGTGACCGATATTGCGACGGACAGCGCGGCTATCGCGACCGCCGTCCGGCTGATGGAGGCGGAGATTCCGCGCGCCGCCATACCCCCCAGCGCTCCAAACACCAAGCTCAAAGCGGGCGCCAGGCCCCGACTGAACAGGACCACGCTCGCGGGAGTGAGCAGCGCTCCGCCCAGGATAAGCGCGGCAAGACCCAGGAAGGAGACCCATAGCGTCCCCACGGGCAGCAGCACCAGTCCGCAGCCGACCACCAGCGCCCCAAGACCGATCATGGAGGCCAGAGGAACCGTCCCTCTGAACCGCGATTCCAGGTGAGAGCGTGACAGGGCTTCCCTGGCAGGAACGCGGGTGGCCTCCAGCGCGGGGACGAAGGCGGCGCCAATCGTGGCCAGCACACCTAAGAGCGCGCCCTTGGCTATGGTCGAGACCGGTACGGATACTTCCTGGACAGAGGCCACGTAGAATAGGTCCGTAATGGTCTGCGTGATTACATCCACAAGTCCTCGCCCGATGACAATTCCGAGCAGCACACCAAGCACTGAGCTCACGAGTCCGATGACCGCCGACTCCGTGAGGACCAAGGCGAATACCTGTTGCCTCGTTACCCCAATGGCGCGGAGCGAACCTATGACCGGACGACGCTGCACGACAGAGAACGTCATGGCGTTGTATATAAGGAAAGCCCCGACTATCAGACCCAGAAGGCTTATCATGAAGAGGTTCTGATCGAAGGACGCGGTTAGCTGCTCCACGGCCTCGGATCGGGTAGAAGGCGTCAGCACCGTGGTCTCCGGCGGCAGGACGGAACCCAGGCGTTCCAGCAGCAGTTGTCCGGGCTTGCCGTCGGGTACGATGAGGTCTATATGGCTTAGGTAGCCCTCGGACGATGTCAGTTCCTGGGCAGTGGATATATCGGTGATGAGCAGGTTTTCGAGGGTCTCGTCGCTCAGGCTGTTTTCCGGTTCGATCAGGCCGACAATCCTGACATTGCGCTCTATGCCCGCAACATCCAGTGCGATGGTGTTTCCCGGACTCAGGCCGAGAGAGTCCGCAGTCCCCACGGACACCAACGCGGTGGAGGGCGTGGTGAGCAATTCGACGGCATCGACCATAGCGCCGCCACTTGGGGCGATGGCAATATATGGGCGGAACTGGGAGTCAGCGAACGGTTCCACCCCAAGAATACGCAGAACCCGCCCGTCTTCCAGATAGGCGTATCCCTCGACGACTGGCGCGGAACCCCTGATACCCAATTCTACGCGCAGCCTGGTGTAGATTTCTTCAGGCAGTCCTCCGGGACCGCCAAGAATCTGGTGCGTGGCCTTGCCTGATACGGCGTCGCTGGATAGGTCGAACGCGCGCTTGGCGCTCTGGTTGCCGAGGTCTATGGCAACTACTATGGCTACGCCAATAGTGATTCCAAGCACGGAAAGCGCCATCTGCCAGGGGTGTCTGAGAAGATGTCGTAGGCTGGACAGCCAGAGCAGCGGAGTCATTTCACAGCGACCGCATCGAGCGTGGTTGATTCCAGATCGCTTCTCAAGGCAAAGGCGACGTCAGACATACGCGCGAGCCCGTTCCAGGAGTTGACCGTCCTCTATCGTGAGAACACGCTCCGCCATTTCTATAACCATATCACTGTGAGACACGACGATCATCGTCTTGCCGCTTGACCGGACGAGTTCGCCCATAAGAGACATGATCGCCACTCCCGTGTCGGCATCGAGGTTGCCGGTGGGTTCATCGGCCAGGATAATCTTGGGATCATGGACGAGCGCCCGCGCTATGGCGACGCGCTGCTTCTCCCCGCCGGAGAGTCTGTCTGGATAGCTGTTCAGACGGTCTTCCAACCCGACTTGCTCAAGAGCCTGGACAACCCTCCCGCGCGACTCATCCCTGTCATAACGATTGAGTTGCAAGGGGAGAAGCAAGTTTTCACTGATGTTCAGTGTGGGAATCAGATTGAAGAACTGGAAGACGAAGCCTATGTTCCTGCGACGAAACAGCGTCCGCTCTCTCTCGGGCAGCCTGGTGATCGGAACCGAGTCTATGATCACATCCCCGCCGGTCGGCGTATCAATGCCACTGATGAGATTG
>DAOULF010000043.1:0-15884 GCA_034420555.1 Dehalococcoidia bacterium | reverse complement strand
ATATGTGGTATATTTGCCTTATATATGATGGAGACAACGTACAGATTCCATCCGTTAGCGGGGACTCATATCTGAGAATCCTGACAGGGCGGCGGAAACGTAACAGAAAGCATAATTTACCAAGCGAGTAGAGGGAGGCGCAGATGACAACGGCGACGGCAGACCTGCAATTGATGGCACACCTGATGAGGCGCGCCGGGTTCGGCGCGAACCGGAGTCAGCTGGAAGCGTATGCGGAAAAGGGCTACGACGAAACGGTGAGCGAGCTTCTGAATCCCGACTCTCGCAGCGAGATGGGCGACGATCTGATCCGACGCTATCACCACGAACAGTCCGGCATGATGGGGCAGATCAGCCCGGGCTCCTACTGGCTGTACAAGATGGCGACGTCCTCCGACGCGCTGCGGGAGAAGATGTCGCTCTTCTGGCACGGGATTTTCGCAACCGGCTACCCCAAGATAACGAACGGCAAGGTGTTGAGTGACCAGATAAGGATGTTCCGGCGCTACGGCATGGGTAGTTTCAGGACGCTCCTGCTAGAGCTCGCGAGGGATCCGTCCATGATCGTGTGGCTGGACAATCACGACAACCACAATGGCGCGATCAACGAGAACTTCGGCAGGGAGTTGCTGGAACTGTTCTCGATGGGCGTGGGCAACTACTCCGAGGACGACATCAAGGAGGCGTCGCGCGCGTTTACCGGATGGACGATAGGCAACAGGGAGTACATGGCTTTGCGAGCGGAGCGCGACTCGATCTGGCCGTATGGACGCATCTCCTGGCACTTCGAGTTCGACGAGAACGACCACGACGACGGCGAGAAGGAGTTCCTGGGACAGCGCGGCAACTTCGACGGCGAGGAGATCATTGACATAATCTGTCGCCAGCCCGCTACGGCGGCGTTCATAGCGCGGCATATGTACCACTTCTTTGTGGCGGACGAGCCGCCCGTGCCGCAGTGGCCCTACGTTGAGCCGCAGGACCCGGAGGCCATCGAGATACTCTCGAAGGCGTACTTCGAGAGCGACTACGACATCGGCCACATGCTTCACGTGCTGTTCACGTCCGACTTCTTCAAGTCGCAGGACTCATGGTACGCTCGCGTGAAGAGCCCAGCCGAGATCGTCACCGGCGTTCTCCGGCTCACTGGCGAGTTCCACAGGCCGAAGCGCCAGATCGTCGAGCGTCAGCTACAGATGACCTGGATGGGACAGTATCTCATCAATCCGCCCTCGGTGGAGGGCTGGCACGAGGGCTTGGAGTGGATAGACACTGGAACGTTCGTCGAGAGACTGAACTTTGCTTCCAGTCAACTCGGCAACACCGAGCATCCCGGGGTCAGGTCAATCATAGAGCGCGTCGCCACGAACGGCGGCTCGTCCGTCGGACCTGCGGAGCTGGTTGACCGCTGCCTCGATGAAATAGGCATGATCGCGGTATCGGACGACACAAGGGCTTCGCTGGTGGACTACGCGGCGAGCGGCGGAGAACTGGTCGCGGCCCCCGAACTGAGCGACGAGAACCGGGAGAGAGTGGCGGAACTTCTACAAATGATCGCGGCCACGCACGAATTCCAGAGGGCATAGGAGAAATCCAATGACCATACTTGATGTTGCAGCCAGGAAGATGGCCTACAGCCATACGATAGGACTTTCCACCATGGAAGGCCGAGGGTTCTACTACCCGGTGGACACGCTGGTCGGCAAGGACGGCAAGCTGTACACGATCAGCCGCTCGCTCGAAGGCGATACTCGCGGCGTTCGGGTTACCATCTACGACATAGACAGCGAGTATTACGGCACATTCGCGTCCTTCGGCGAGGAGCCGGGACACTTCATCTGGCCCGTCGCCATTACGCAGGACAGCCGGGAGAACATCTACATAAGCGACGAAGACCTGAACGTTATCAACGTGTTCGACACCGAGGGCAATCTGCTGAGGCACTGGGGCGAGACGGGCAGCGCGCCGGGCAAGTTCGACGGCCCCGCCGGTCTCGCGCTGGACGGCGAAGACAGGCTCTACGTCGCGGACCAGCACAATCATCGAATTCAGGTCTTCACCAGCGGAGGCGCGTTCGTTACTTCGTTCGGCTCTCATGGAGATGGAGAAGGCGAGTTCGAGCTGCCCTGGGGTTTGACGGTCGGGTCGGACAACCATTTGTACGTCGCGGACTGGGGCAACGACCGGGTCCAGAAACTGACACTGGACGGCGAGTTCGTATGCTCGTTTGGAAGCAGTGGACGGGGCGAAGGACAGATCTACAGGCCGTCCGCCGTAGCCGTGGACGAGGCCGGAATGGTCTATGTCGCGGACTGGGGCAACGAGCGGATCGTGATATTCGACGCGCACGGCGCTCATGTCCAGACGCTGCGCGGCGAGGCGACCGACTCCAAGTGGGCGGAGGCGTTCCTGTCCATCAATCTGGAAGAGGCGGGGGCCAGGTCGAGGGCAAACATGGAGCCGGAGATAGAGTTCTTCAACGACGACCCGCACGAGGTTTCGTCGCACATAGAGAAGTATTTCTGGGCGCCGACCTCAGTCAAGCTGGACTCAGAGGGTCGCATGTATGTGACCGAGAGCAACCGCCACCGCGTGCAGATCTACAGCAGAAGCGACGGCTAGATGATACAATACCCCTGAAAACTAATTACTGAGAATTAAAAACCAACTAAGGAGAGGCGCCATGGGAGCGAATGGCAACGGCAACAAGAATGTGGTGGTCTTGCAGCTCAGCGGCGGCAACGACGCGCTGAACACTGTGATTCCCTACGCGGACCGGAACTACTATGACAACCGGCAGTATCTCGGCATACCCGAGAACGAAGTCCTTCACCTGGACGACAAGCTGGGCCTGAATCCGGCGATGGGGCCAATCAAGTCGCTCTGGGACGAGGGCAAGGTGGCCGTCATAAACGGCATCGGCTACCCCAGTCCTAACAGGTCGCACTTCCGCTCTATGGATGTGTGGCACACCGCCGAGCCGAATGACATAGCTCCCGAGGGCTGGCTCGGACAGGCGGTGCGCGACCTCGACCCGAAGGGCGAGAACGTGGTCACCGGCGTGAACTTCGGCAGGGGCCTGCCCCGCGCCATGTACGCCAAGGACGTGCCGGTCGCCTCGGTCGGCAACCTGGACACCTACGGCCTGATGCCAGACATCAAGGACGAGCGCGCCCGCGCCATCGCTCTGGAAGCCTTCTCTCAGATTTACGGCGGATCAGGCAAGGACACTATCTCGCAGTTCATCAGCCAGGTCGGTATGGACGCGCTGAAGGGCGCCGACATTCTGAGGACTGCCCCGGGGGCATACTCGTCCAGCATCGAGTACGCGGACAACCCCATCGCTGAGAACATGAAGAACATAGCCCAGGTCATGTTCGCCGACGTGGGCACCCGTATCTTCTACACCCAGCACGGCAGCTTCGACACGCACGCGAACGAGCTTGCCTCACATGCCAAGCTGTGGAACGAGGTATCCACCGCGGTCGCCGACTTCATGGACGATCTGAAGGAGCACGGCAAGGACAAGGACACCGTGGTGCTGATGTTCTCCGAGTTCGGGCGGCGCATCAGGGACAACGGCGCGGGCACGGACCACGGTTCGGGCGGAGTCGCGTTCGTGATAGGCGGCGACGTGAATGGCGGCTTCTACGGCGACTTCCCGTCCCTGCGCGACGAGGACCAGTTGGAAGGCGACATGCACTTCAGCAACGACTTCCGCGTCACCTACTCGACCATCCTCGACCGCTGGCTCGGCCTGGACCCCGTGTCCATCACCAACGGCAACTTCGAGCAGTTCGACTTCGTATCGAAGTAGGGTTGCGAGCGGCTGAAGTTGAAAGCAACAGGAGACCACACCCCGGTAGGGTGTGGTCTCCTGTTCTTCTATTGCCCCTACGGACTCACCACCTCTTCGACCTCTCCGAGTATAAGTGGTCTGGCAGCCGGAAAGTGATGCCCGCCTCGTCGAATAGCGAGGCTTCCAGCAGAGTCGTGAAGTGTTTGAAATTTACGTCCTGCATATGATGGGGAAGCGCGCTGTCCAGGAATCTGGAGAAGCGAGACTGCAACCTGAACCAGGGCAGCACGCCGAATGAGGAACTCTTGGGGTACATCAGCTCGTCAGCCAGTTCGTCTCCAATAAGCGCTCGGGAAACCTTATAGACATACCCAGACAGGTTGCTGCGTTCTTCCGGATCCTCTATCCCTATGACGAGCGGGGCGGAGTTGACAAGCGCATTAGCCATGACGATTGACTCCAGCGACGCCGGAGGCTCGCACATGCCGCCAATCTCGAATATCTTTAGCGCGTGTTCCTCATCCTGGTACAGGATGGTCTCAGGAATGCCCATAAGATAGCCGGAGTAGCGCCAGATCTGCATGAAGGCCTCGCGTTCTTCATCGTTGAACACGGCTCCCAGGCTCTTCAGATGCTTGAGCAATCTGGCCGAGAATGCGGAGATGGCGAACCCCAGGTGCGCCGAGCTAAGAGGTATTCCCCATTCCTCCTCCTCCCAATCGGACGAGTCGTTCAGAAGGTGTCTGACCTGCGCGTGGACCAGACGAATCCGCACGGACAGTTTCCACCCGTCACCGTTCCTTTCCAGTCCGCCGGGCATGAATATCTCGACCATGTGGCGGTTGTTCTGTTTCAGTCTTCTGACGCCCTGGTCCCGCAATCGTCCTGTGATGTAGAAGGACTTGCCGATATTCGTAGAGAAACCCTCTACCAGAACGCCACCCACAAACGCGCCCAGGACGAGCTGGGAATTCCTGTGAAACATACGAATTCCGGGGATGTACGCTGAAAAGTCAACCCAGTCCGGCGGGTCTTCCATCCCTTTGAAGAAATCGCGTATGTATGAGGGAGCGTCCCGCAGGGCTTCCTCATCGCTATTCATTCCGGCCCGGATGAGACGCCTGGATTCTTCCTGGCCCAACGGCGCGAGACGCTCGACCACGTAATCGGCCTCTGGGTCGCCGATAGTAGTGTGCGCCACATAGTTGGACGCTATTTCGGGATCGAGCGAGCGCGCCGCTTCGTAGCCTTCGATGTAGTCTGATGGTATCTTCATTGTCGCAGACCTGCGATTCAACCATTTCACCTTATATTACGCAGCTTCATCCTCGACTGGTTCGACTCTCAGGTCCGGCATCCACTCCAGCCACGACGGCAGATACCAGTTCCCCCTGCCCAGGACCTCCATGCTCGCCGGAACGAGAATCGAGCGGACCAGTGTCGCGTCCAGAAGCACGGCCACCGCCAGTCCGAACCCGACCTGCTGATTGATGATCGTCTCTCCCGACGCGAACGCACCGAACACCGCTACCATTATCAGCGCCGCGCCCGTGATGATCCCCGCCGTGGACCGCAGTCCGTAGGAGACCGCCTCCTCATTGCTGCCGGTCTGGTCGTATCTCTCGCGGATTCGGCTCAGCAGGAACACGTGGTAGTCCATCGAAAGGCCGAAGAGAACCGTGAACAGGAACAGCGGTATCCAGGCGTCAATCACCGCCGCGTGCTGGAAGCCTAGCAGATCCGTGCCTATATCCTTCTGGAACACCAGCACCATCAGCCCATACGCAGTCCCGACCGAGAGCAGGTTCATGATCACCGCCTTGACCGGAATCACGATGGAGCGGAAGACCAGCAGCAGCACGATGAAGCTGAAGCCAAGCACAAAGGCGAAGACAAAGGGCGTGTATCTGTCAACTACGTCGAAAACATCCGCCGCGAGCGCCGTGATGCCACCCACTACCACCTCCGCCTGGACTCCGTCGAACGCGGCCGGGATGTACTGTTCGCGTATGTCGGTGACCGCCTCGACGTTCGCCTTGCTGCGGGACTCCCCGGGTATCGGGAGCGTCAACAGGGCCAGGTCGCCGGACGGGTTTGGGACCAGCATCGGCGGTATTGGGAATCTGGGATCGGCAGCCAGAGATTCCTGCAACTTCGCAATCGCGCCCTGTACCTGCGGATCGTTGATGTTCGCGTCAATCACTATCTCGGTCGGGTTGACCAGACCGAACGAGAACTTCTCCTCCAGCACGAAGAAGGCTTCCTTGGTCTGGGCGCCCTCCGGGAATGTATCAACTCCGTTCAGCCCGGTCTCGATCTGGAAGTAGAAGTACGTCACTATCAACATCGGTATGCCGACCACGAGGATGCTGATCACCGGGTATTTGGTTACGATACGTGTCGTCCTCTCCCAGAATCCATGCTTGGGCGCTTCCTCATCCTCGACCTTGCTCCTGCCTACGAACGGTATCCTCAGCCGGTCCACGCCCGTGCCGAGCAGCGCGAGCACGGCCGGCAGAAGCGTCAGCGTCGCCGCCAATGCGATTATGACCACCAGAATCGCCCCGATGGCCAGAGACTGGAAGAACGACGCCGGAACGATGAACATACCGCACAGGGCGATAACGACCGTTACGCCGCTGAAGAGCACCGTCCTCCCTGCCGCGTCCCCCGCTCGCTCCACTGCCTCCAGCTTGTCCAGTCCCTTGGCCATCTCTTCCCTGAAGCGGGACACGATCAGCAGCGAATAGTCAATTCCCACCGCCAGGCCGATCATCGTAATCATCATCGTCACGAAGAACACCAGCTCAAACGCCTGCCCGATGACAGCCGCCAGGCCCAGCGCCACGACGATGGCGAAGACGGCCAACCCTATCGGCAGCAGCGCGGCTATCAACGTGCCGAACAGTACCAGCAGGATGATCAGCGCCACCGGAACGCCGAAACGCTCTCCCTGTTCGAGGTCATGCCTGCTGAGCTCGTTGGTCTCGAACGATATGCTCGCAGTCCCTCCGACCAGAACGCGAAAGTCGTCCGCCGCGTCCGATTCCTCGACCACATCTATGACGTGTTCGACATTTACGGCGGCCTCATCGAACGTGCCGGCCAGCACGACCTCCATGATGGTCGTCTGACGGTCGAGAGATACCAGCGCTTCGTCGCCTTCCTGGTAGTAGTTCCGTCCAAAGACTACATTCTCGCTGCCAAGCGCCATGATCTCATGGAACACCGACTCGACTTTAGCCTGAAACTCAGGGTCGTCCACTGTCAGCGTGTCCGACTGGACTATGACTATCTCGACCAGCGGCTCAGGGCCTCGGAGCCTGTCCTCCAGAAGTTGGGAAGCCCTCGCCGACTCGGCGCTACTGGACAGAACCAACTCCGTGGTCGTGGCGCTTCCGAACAGACTTCGTATGAGTAGTAAGGCGACTATCACCAGCGCCACCCACACGGCTACGGTTATCCACGGTCTTCGACCACTGACGCGCGCCAGAAATCCGGTCATGGCTGGACTCCTCTATCATCCGGGTAGGCTTTTGTGCCGTTTGACTATAATCTATCACACACTTAGAAGACGGTTTAATATGTTCCACTCTTCATTACCGACGATTCTGTCATAATAGAATATATTGGAAGTCCCGGGGCATTTGCGCGGATACCGTAGATGGCGTACTCTACGCTCAGATGTGCCGGTATTCGCCTGGACAGAAAAAGGAGTCGAACATGGAAAAGGCGCTTGACGGTGTGAGAATCATAGACCTGACTCAGTTCGAGGCCGGCACTTCCTGCACCCAGATGCTCGCCTGGCTGGGCGCGGATGTCATAAAGATCGAACAGCCAAACGTCGGAGACCCCGGGCGCGGCGTCGCAGGCGGAGAAGGGGACTCCCCCTACTTCATTCACTACAACTCCAACAAGCGCAGCGTCACGCTCAACCTAAAGTCCGAGAAGGGCAGGGAGATGTTCTTCGAGATGGTCGGGCAGGGTGACATAGTCGCCGAGAACCTTGCTCCCGGCACGCTGGAGCGGCTCGGACTCGGATACGACGTCCTCGCAGAGGTCAACCCGAGCATAATCCTGGCCCGCGTCAAGGGATTCGGCACCTATGGCCCGTATAGCCGGTACAAGAGTTTCGACCCCGTCGCGCAGGCCGCGGGCGGCGGTTTCTGCGCCACCGGCGAACCGGACGGCCCTCCTATGCGACCTGGCACAACATCCGGCGACTCAGCCACCGGAATGCACGCCGCGATAGGGATTCTCGCCGCCCTCTGGCAGCGCGAGCGCACAGGCAAGGGCCAGGTCATCGAGGTCTCGATGCAGGATGCAATAGTCAACCTGAGCCGCACATGGATGGCGCGCGCTGAACAGGGCCGCGTCTCGCCTGAGCGCACCGGCAACAGCCTGAGGTCGAGCCCAGGTGTCGGGACGTTCCACTGCGCCCCGGGCGGCCCGGACGACTACGTGTACATGATAGCGTCCCCAGCCCGCAAGCCGATGTGGAAGGCCCTCGTCCATGCGATAGGCCACGAAGAACTATACGACGACCCGCGACTGGACGACCCCGACCAAGCTGTCGAAGTCACCGCCGAGATCAACGGCCTGATAGACGACTGGACGAGACAGTACACCAAGTTCGAGGTGATGAAGATACTCGGCGAGAAGGGAATCCCGTGCAGTGCTTGCTTCAACGCCGTTGATCTGTACGCCGACGAACACCTCAGACAGCGCGAGATGATAGTCACCGTTGACCACCCGGACAGGGGCGAATTTACCCTGCCCGGCTGTCCGGTCAAGATGTCCGACTCGCCCGTGGACTTCCGTGCTGCCCCGCTTCTCGGCCAGCACAACGCGGAGGTGTTCGCCGAATTCTTCGACGCCGACGCGGACACCCTCAACTCCCTGAAAACCCAGAAAGTCATATAGCTTGAATACCGTCGCCACTAACTACAAGGCGCTCGTGCGCAGCGGCTACGACCAGTGCGCTGCTGCCTACCACGAGTCCCGTAAGTCCGAGGCCGGTAGGGAGCTTGACGCGCTTCTGGGCGTTCTGGACGACGGCGCGGCGGTCCTCGACATAGGCTGCGGCGCGGGAGTTCCCGTGGCTCGTACTTTGGCAGAGCGGTTCAGCGTCACCGGCGTGGACATCTCGGACGGCATGATAGAACTTGCCAGGGCAAACGTTCCGGCGGGAAGGTTTATCCGGGCCGATATTATGTCGGTCGCTTTCGAGCCTCTGACGTTCGATGCGGTTACCACCTTCTACTCGATATTTCACCTGCCCAGAAGCGAGCATGAGGCCCTGTTCCGTCGAATTCATCAATGGCTGGGATCTGGCGGCTACCTGCTGTGCCTTCTGCCTCGCTACGATGAAGAAACATACTTGGACGAATTCTTCGGCTCGACCATGTACTGGAGCAGTTACGCCCTGGAAGACTACGAAAGGCAATTGACCGGAGTCGGCTTCGATATTCTGGAAATGTCAATCGCCGGAAGCGGCTTCGACGAATCGGTTGGAGCGGAGCCGGAGAGTCATCCGGTTGTATTGGCACAAAAGCGAAAGGCCGGCCAATGAAATACGCCCTCTTCACTCATGTCCCCTGGCCGCAGGACACCGACGCCGCCAAACTGCTGTCTTACGCGGCGGACGAAGTGTGCCTCGCAGAAGACCTCGGATTCTCCAGCGCCTGGATAGCCGAGCACCACTTCACGCGCTACGGCGTAGGCTCATCCGCGCTCGTCATAGCCGCCTACATCGCCGGACGCGCGCAGAAGATACGGCTCGGAACCGGCGTCCTCATACCCACGCTCCACAATCCCATACGACTCGCCGAGGACACCGCCACGATGGACGCGATAAGCGGCGGTCGGCTGGACGTCGGCTTCGGTCGCGGCGTGTATGGCTACGAATACGGCGGTTTCGGCGTTGACCCCGAAACCAGCCAGGAACATTTCCAGGAAAGCGTGAACATCATAGAGGGACTGTGGACGAACCAGGAGTTCTCACACAGCGGACAGTTCTACGATCTGGACAAAGTCAGCCTCGCTCCGCCGCCCGTGCAGAGTCCCCACCCGCCAATCTACATCGCCGCCACCCGCACGCCTGAGACGCTCGACTACTGCATATCCAGGGGGCACAACCTCTGCATCGCGGTCGTCATGGACACCGCGCCCGCGCTAGACCTGCTGCGCCGCTTCGTCCAAAAGTCCGCCGACGCCGGGAAGAGCAGACCCGCGTCCGAAGTCCCGTTCTTCAGGTACATCTACGTCGCCGAAACCAACGAGCAGGCCATAAAAGATACCGCTGCCCATCTCGAATGGGTCCTGGATATGCTCTTCTGGCGCGGCTGGTTCAAGGACGGCGGCAGCGAGATATATCACGACATCGAAGAGTGGCGTCGCACGCGCACCGAAACCCCCGTCGCCCTGGACTACGTACTAGAGAACCGCGCCATCATAGGCGATCCCGACCACTGCATCGCCCGCATCGAAGAACTCAAGCGCGCCGGCGTCGAATACCTCGGCGCGAACTTCGCCATAGGCGGCCTCGACCACAAGAAAGTCCTGCGCTCCATGGAACTCTTCGCCAAAGAGGTCATGCCGCAGTTGGAGTAGGGTGTCACCCTCCGAACACCGCCCTCACCAAATCCCCCACATACTGCCACAACCAGTTCACCCCTAACAGTATCGCGCCAACCAGGACCAGGAACGCGACAAATCTGAGCCGCCACCGCCCGGCTCTCTTGCGTCTGCGCCTGCTCATCACGCCGCGTCTGTGGTCCCAGGGCCTTGTCTGAGACCCGCCCGACTTCCATATCCCCAGCCGCCGCTTTCTCGCCCGCGCCTCCGCGTCGTCTATCCCGTCCAGCTTTCCGTACCTCGGATAAGAGTATGCCAGCCCCGCCGTGACTATCGCATGATTCAGAGACTTCTTCCTGTTCCGACGGTACACGACCCCGACCACACGCCCGTAGCGGTCCGTGTTCACCACATCCAGGCGCAGCGATCCGCGCGCCATCTTTCGCATCGCGTCTCTCGCCTCCGCTCCGTAGGGCTGAGACAATTCTGGCGCGTCTATGGCATAGAGACGCACCGCGAACGGCTTCGGCTTCAGAAGAAAGTTGAACCACCTGCGCCGCGCGACTACCAGCGAGTCGCCATCTACCACCCGTGTTACCCGGACCTTGATTTCTCGCCTCCTTACGGCCAGAACGTCTGCGCGCGCCCAGGCCCCTGGATCAGGTTCCGCGCGTCCTCCAGGGACGGGGGCCGGTCATAAGGCAGCAACTGGCCCACTGCCACGTCCAGATACCCCGTCCCGCGTGATCTGAACGTGCCTTCCACCGGGGAGGCGTGCGTGTAGTCCGGGCCGATGGCGAACTTGATCAGGTCACCCTCAGACAACAGACGCTGTCCCCTGGTCGGGTCCGCCGCGATCCAGCCGTACAGCGGGTGCAGGTACTCCACCCAGGCGTGCGTCTCTCCCGGTTGGGTGACCAGCAACCCGGACGCGTACCTCGCCGGAATCCCCAGCGACCTCAGCATAGCTATCGCCAGGTGGGTCATATCCTGGCAAACGCCCCTCCTGGTTTCCAGAATCCGTTCCGCCGGAGTGGCGACCGACGTCCAGCCCCTCTCGTAGTACACGTTGGCGTATATCCACCCGATGACGGCGCCCACCGCTTCCAGCAGGCCCGCGCTGTTTCCCACTATCTCCCTGGCCGCGTCCGCTACGCTGGACGGATTGACCAGCGGCGACGCGACCAGGAACCGGCGGGCGGCATAGTCGTTGTATTCCGTGGATTCCAGGAGTAGGTCATCCGGGTCTGGCTGCTTCCCCAGGCGCACCGTCCCTACGGAGAGTATGATAAATTCATCGTGCGGCGAAACCAGGCGCACATGGTGGGTAGAGTTCCCGAAACTGTCTATGAACTGCCTGGGCGCCGACCGCGGCTCGGTCGTCACAGCCGACATTAGAGAAGTCTGATAGGTGTCATTGTATGCGGAGATTCTCAGCAGGTTGTCATTCCGGGTAACGGTATCGGAATAGACATATCTGGCGGCGTAAGCGAAGCTGGGCATCGAACAGGTCCGAGTTGTTGTTGACCACTCTCGGTAGGTGAAACGTGGATTTGTGGATTCTACACTCTTCCATAACGATTAGGGACACCTTGAAATTGGTATTATACTGTTCACTGTACTATCTCGTGAAAGTGTTCCAGCTTGCCTTTGAGGAGAAATCAGATGCCGAAATGGGAGTCGAACGACACGCACATCATCTACCGGCGCTTCGGACCTGGCGAATCGCTCGTAGGCGACCTCGAAGCCTTCGCCCTGTCCGAGGGCATCACCGAAGCCGCCATAACCTCCTGCATCGGCAGCCTGCGCCAGCTCAGGTTGCGAAACCTCTGTGAGCATGACCCCGAGGGCGCGCCCGTGTTCGAGAGAAATGTCCTGGACGAAAACCTCGAACTCGTGAGCGCCGAGGGGTATATCCAACCACTGCCCGAAGGCGGAATCCGCGTCCACGTTCACCTCGCAGCAGCGCGTCCCTCCGGCGAGATGGTAGGCGGCCACTGCGAGGAAGCCACCACCTACACCGGCGCGTTCATGTATCTTCATGTACTGGACAAGAAAGGATAGCGTGTCAGCCTTCTTTGACACCCCCTTATGCTTGGCTTACAATTCTGCTGCTATATCCATGCGCCAACCGCCCCCGGCGGCCCGGCGCGTCTATGGCGCGAAAATCCCCTCTCTTGTTGAGGGGTATGCAAAAGTCCCTTCCCATTTGACGGGGAAGGTTAAGATGGGGATGATTAGTTTTAATACTACCCCTCTCAGCCCATCATAAACCAACTAAGCGACTGAATCAGACGCGCCCACAGAGGAGACCGCATGGACTATTCAGACCTGTTCACCAAGAACCTTCCCGCCGGGGCCGAGATGCCGCCCGGACAGGCCGAGGACACCAGGTACGTATTCTCGGTAACCTACACCGACCGCGACACGATGCCCGTGCAGGGCTTCGTTGACGCCCTGGCTGACATAATGCCCCGCGAGGGCGTGGAACTCGCCAAGTACCCGCCGCCCCAGGGCCACGCCGGACTGCGCGAGTACATTGCCGCCGCTCTCCGCGACAACAGGGGCATGGACGTACCCGTTGACAACATCTTCCTCACCTCCGGCGCGGGCGGCGCCGTCGGCGTGATGCTCGACGCCTTCATTGACGAGGGCGATACCGTTCTCGTCGAACAGTTCTGCTACTCTGGCACGCTCGGTATGCTGCTCGGCAAGCGCGCCAACGTGGTCCACCTGCCCACCGACGAAGACGGCATGGACACAGACGCGCTCGAACAGACCATCAAGGACCTGGCCGCCGAAGGCATAAAGCCCAAGCTCATATACACCATCAGCGTCTATCAGAACCCGATGGGCGTGACCCTCAGCGCAGACCGGCGTAAGCGCATGGTCGAAATATCCCAGAGATACGGCATCCCCATCCTGGAGAACGAGTCCTACGCCGACTTCCGAATAGACGGCGATCCGCTCCCGCCCGCGATGTACGGCATGGACGACGAGGACGGCGTGATGCATGTCTCCGCCTACACCAAGCTGCTGGGATGCGGCCTGCGCCTCGGCTTCGGCGTCGCGCCGGACCCAGTAAAGGACGTGGTCGGCAGCCTGCGCTTCGGGACTTCCCCCAGCCACCTCACCTCCATGGCTATCTACGAGTACCTGCGCCAGCACGGTGACGAGTACATAGAGGCCGTGGCCCGCTCTCTGGGAGCGAAGCGTGATGCCATGCTCGCCGCCCTCGGCGAGCGCTTCCCTCCAAGCTGCGAGTGGAGCAACCCGCACGGCGGCATGATGCTCTGGGGCAGGCTGCCGGAGGGCGCTGATACATGGAACACGCTTGAGAAGGCGGTCGAGGCCGGGGTCAAGTACAACCCGGGCGCCGTCTATCGCGCCAACCGCTCGCCCAACAACTATATGCGCCTGACCTACAGCTATCACGACACCAACGAGATAGCCGAGGGCATCGGAATACTCGCCGATGTCTTCGAGCGCGAGGGCCTCTTCGACAACGCCTGATGTCCAAATGCCGGGCACACCGTAGGGGCGTCTCTTATGGGCGCCCGTATCCCCTCTTCCCTTGGGCTCACAAGGGTAGGCAAATGAGCAAATCGCCCATGGATGTCAGCGAAAAGTCCCCTCTCCCTCTGGGAGAGGGTTAGGGTGAGGGCCAAATGCCTACCCCTCTCAGCTCCCCTTGGGAGAGGGCTAGGGTGAGGGTCAAAATCCCTTGTTCGTACCGGACTTGATATTTTATGAGACAACTTCCAGAAACTAAGAACTAACAACCAAGGAGAATCCCGTATGCCCGAACAGAACAAGCTCAGCTTCGACAGCCTATTTTCCAGACACGCCCCCGAGGCGCGAGGTCGCGCGGGAATGGTCAAGCGAGGCAAGTACGACTTTGCCGTCGCTTATCCCGATCCCAAGTCCATACCCTTCGACGGCCTTGTGGAGGGCCTTCAGCAAGCGCTGAGGGACGAAGGTGAAGACCTGGCCATATATGCCCACCCGCAGGGATACAGGCCCCTCCGCGAATTCGTCTCCGACAAGCTCGCCAGAGACAGGGACATCAACGTCTCGCCCGACGACATCATCCTGGGTGACGGGTCAGGCCAGCCCATACACATGCTGCTCGAAGTGCTGATAGACCCGGGCGACGTGGCATTCACCGAGGACTTCGTGTACAGCGGCACCCTCGGACAGCTGCGACGCTTCGGAGCCGACGTTCGCGGCGTCGAGACCGACGACGAGGGTATGCTGCCCGACGCTCTCGAAGGCGCGATAACCCAGGCCGTCTCCCAGGGCCGAAAGCCCAAGCTAATCTACACCATCCCCACCTACCAGAACCCGATGGGCTGGACGATGAGCCTCGAACGCCGCAAGGCGATGGTCGAGATAGCCAACAGGCACGGCGTCCCCATCCTGGAAGACGACTGCTACGTTGATCTTCGGCTGGACGGCGACCCGTCGCCTACCTCGATACACGCGCTCGACGATACCGACAGCACGATGTACGTCGCCTCGTTCTCCAAGATAATCGCGCCCGGTATGCGCGTCGGCTACGTAACCGCCCCGTCGGACGTGCTCGACCGCGCGCTGGTCGCCAAGAGCGGCGGCTCGGTCAACACCTTCGCGTCTTATGCCATCCACCGGTACTCGACCGGCCAGCTCGACGCGCATATAGAGGAGATCAACGACGTGCAGCGAGCCAAGCGCGACGCCATGCTCGCTGCCCTGGGCGAAAACTTCGGCGACCGCGCCGAGTGGAGCAAGCCCAACGGCGGCCTGTTCGTCTGGCTGAAGTTGCCTGACGGAAGCGATATAACCGCCATCCGCGACGACGTGCTGGACAAGTACGATGTCGGCTACCACGGCGGCGTCAACTTCGCCCCGGACGGCACATCCGGCAGGAACTACGCCCGCCTGTGCTACGGCTTCAACTCCCCCGAGGAGATTCACGAAGGCATAGCGCAACTGGCGCAAGCATTCGAGAACGAAGGCGTGTTCTAGCCAACCCACAATCGCGCAACCAGATCGTAGGGGCGGCCACAAGGGACGCCCCTCTCCGTTCGGGCAACCCGGGACACAGGAGAAAAGATGATTGCATAAGTCCCCAGCCCCGCTTATTCGTCATTCCCGCTTTCGCGGGAATCCAGGGGTAGGGAGGCCCTGCGACTACCGTAATTCCACTTATGCAATTTTCTCACAGGAGAAGACACCATGCGCATCTGCACGTTCCTCCCCAGCGCGACCGAAATTGTCTATATGCTGGGACTTGGGGACTCCCTGTACGGTGTCAGCCACGAGTGCGACTTCCCCTCCGGCGCGGTTGGCAAGCCGAAAGTGGTCCGCAGCCGGTTCGACCCCGAAACTCTCAGCAGCGCCGAGATAGACAAGCTCGTCACCGAAATGATGATGCGCGGCGAGAATATCTACGAGGTGGACGAGGACACGCTGACCGAAGCCCGTCCCGACCTGGTAATCACACAACAGCTTTGCGAGGTGTGCGCCG
>DAOULF010000042.1:0-34163 GCA_034420555.1 Dehalococcoidia bacterium | reverse complement strand
TTGCGAGCGCGCATGTGCTGTGGGAGTCGGGTGAGATCGGGCGTGATGAGAAGGCTGTCTTCCACACGAGGAGCGGGGTTCTGACGGCGATTCGCGCGGGGGACTGGATCGAGCTGGACTTTCCGGCGACTCCGGCGGAGGCGGTGGATGCTCCCGTGGATCTGGTGGATGCGCTTGGGGTGGAGCCGGTTTATGCCGGCAAGAGTATCTTCGATTACCTGGTGGAGGTGGGCACGGAGGATGAAGTGAGAGGGGTCGAGCCGGATTTTGGACTGCTGGGGAAGGTGCCGTGCAGAGGCGTGATGGTCACGAGTCGCGCATCCGGTGGACGCTTCGATTTCGTTTCGCGCTTCTTCGCGCCCGAGACGGGTGTGAATGAGGACCCGGTGACCGGGTCGGCGCACTGCACGCTCGGCCCGTATTGGCAGTCGCGGCTGGGGAAGTCGGAGTTTCTGGCGTACCAGGCGTCGAGGCGGGGTGGAGAGGCGAAGGTGCGGGTCGCGGGCGACCGGGTGTTGCTGGGCGGACAGGCGGTTACGGTGATACGGGGGACTCTGTATGGATAAGCGGTTAGAGGTCAATCCATTAGATCATGGGCATGACGATAACGGTCGAGGATATTCGGGAGGCCGGTTACTCCTTGCAGGCGGCTCCTCCTGAGGACTGGCGCATCTATGATGAGTGCGATCCGGTGCCGGGATATTTCGATTTCGACTGGTTCAGCGCATACCACCCGGACCTCTACCACAAGTTCTCGCTGTCCACTGAAGGGCTGATGGATAGACTCGGAGATCTGGTTGACCTGTCCGGCCTGGTAGTTGCGGATGTCGGCGCGGGTACCGGACGATCTACCATAAGGGCATCGGAGAAGGCGGAGCGCGTTTATGCCATTGACGCATATCGCTCGGTGGTCGAGTTTGGGCGAGACCTGGTGGAGGAGTTGGGTCTGCGAAACGTGGACTATGTACAGGGCGACGGCGCAAACATTCCGTTGCCGGATAGCTCGGTTGATGCCTCAATACACTCCTGGGCAATTCTGGACTACGAGGAAGCGTACCGGGTCCTCAAGCCCCACGGCCTGCTGATCTCCCTAGGTCCCGCTCCCGGGGCGTTGTGTGGCGAGTTGACGGCCACACTTGCTCCCGAATACCCGGAGTTGATCAGGAGCGTAGCGTCGCCCGAGTCTTTTGACCCAAATTGCGCCCCAGTTGAAAGCGAGGTGGATTCCTGGGGAGGCATACCGCTGGTCGCTCCCGCCTATATCCACGACTTCACGTATGTGGCCGACTACGGCGATACGACGGAGGCTGCGGAGATCCTCGGGCGTCTCTACGGGCCGAGGGCGAAGGGTTACATTCTGGAGCGCGCTCAGTCAACGCTTGCGTGGCGACTGCGCATTACGGTGGCGCGGGTGGCGAAATGATATGCGACCGGATTAAGTAGAATCTGATGGCGAGATTCGCTTACTACCAACGACTGGAGGTAAAGCCGTGGACCTGACTTATTTTTCTCCGAAGACTGAGAAGCGCGTCAGCGAGATCGAGGGGCGAGGGCTGTTTGCGCGAGAGGCTATCTGCAAGGGTGAGGTGGTGGTCGTGAAGGGTGGATACGTGATGACGCAGGACCAGCGAGATGAGGTGGGGCGACGGCTGGGGCCGACGGAGATCCAGATCACGGAGGAGTTGTTCATCGGGCCGGTCACGCAGGCGGAGCGCGAGGGCGGGATGATGCACCTGAATCATTCGTGCGAGCCGAACCTGGGACTCCAGGGGCAGATAGCGTTCGTGGCTATGCGGGACATCGCAGCGGACGAGGAGCTCACGTTCGATTACGCTATGACGGACGACGAGCCATACGAGATGGAGTGCAACTGCGGGTCGCCGAGTTGCCGCAAGGTGATAACGGGGCAGGACTGGATGAAGGGGGAGTTGCAGCACAGGTACGACGGGTACTTTTCGTGGTTCATACAGAGGAGGCTGGATGGCGGGTCATGTGTGGAGGACAGCAGTTGAAGGGTCTCGAATACCATCGCCGATGTCGGTAGTGGTACAATTTCTGTACCGGAGAGTTGATCGGGAACTTTGATGTTTTCATACATATATCGGAAGACGAGGGCATAATGGCCAGAGTTCACATAACGATTCCGGACGAGGAACGCGACCGCTTCATCCACCAGGCGCGAAATGAGGGGATGTCATTGAGCGCATGGCTGAGGCTCGCTGCTTGGGAGCGCCTAAGGGAGCAAAGGAGGGTTCCCACGTTTGGTTCCATAGAGGAGCTTGAGTCCTTTTTTGATAGATGTGATTCACTGGAAGGCCCTGAAACAGAACCGGAGTGGGAGGAACACCTAAAAATCATACGTGAATCTCGCCAAAGAGGGATATCCGCTACATGATTTTCGTTGATACCAATGTCATTATGTATGCGGTAGGCCGTCCCCATCCACTCAAAAGCCAAGCTAGAGAGTTCTTCATTGACTCCAAGCTCAGCGGCACAACTCTGTTCACATCGGCGGAGGTATTACAAGAACTGGTTCATGCATATATCCCAGTTGGAAGGCTGGAGACGTTTGATGCCGCATTGACACTGGTGGCGGGATACGATGTGCAAGTGTGGCCTCTGGAAGAGGGCGACGTTTCCTTGGCTCGTCAGTTGCACGAACTACATCCATCCTTGGATCCACGAGACCTTTGCCACCTTGCAAGTTGTCACAGACGAGGCATCAGGGAAGTCAAGACTTTCGACAGAGCCTTTAACGCTGTCGTTTTAGCGCTAAGGCAGGATCCGTGAAACAAACCCTCTATAAGGTAATACTCAGGTTATTCCGAATTTTTGGCCTTGCGGTCGCGCTGTGCGTTCTGGCGACGGGTGTCGTGTGGGCGCAGTCGGATGAGGACTTCGATCCGCTGTTCGTGCGGACGGTCGGGGATTTCGAGGTGGGGGTCAGGTGGCTGCCGCCCGCTCCGCAGGTGGGGTTCGTGAATATCGCGCTGAAGCCGACGGTCGCGGCGACAGGGGAGCCGGTCACGGACGCGCGGGTACTGATAGTTGCGGAACGCTCGCTCGTGGTCAACGGCGAGAGCGTTATGGAGCCGGATTTCGAGGTGGTGGCGGTGAACAATCCGGAAGAGCCGACTGTGTACCGGGCGAACATTAAGTTTGAGGAAGCTGGAAACTGGGCCCTGCATATACAGATAGACAGCCCGACATCCGGGCAAGCCGACTTTCGTGCGCCTATCGTGACCCTTCCTCCACCCATCGAGCCCGGCCTGGAGGGGGGCTGGGTGTTCCTGGGCATCGTGATCGTGTTGCTGGGGGGCAGCGCTTACCTGGTCATATCCAGTCGGAGGGCGAGGGCGGCCAGGACAGAGTCCAGCTAATTTTGCAGTGCGTCAACCCGACACCACCCCCTGGATTCCCGTTTTCACGGGAATGACGAGTTATGCCAAAACGTCCTAGGGAGGCCGGTCTTTGATGGTGACTATATATAGTGCGCCATCGTCCGATCTGCGGTAGGTGACTATCACCCCGAGTCCCTGGAGCATGTGCTCCCTCACATGGCTGGGTGTGAACTCCACGAATCTCTGTCCGCCCGCGTGAAACACCAGGGACGTTCCTGTATCGTCGGTTACCTCGATTGATTCGAGGTCGAGGAGAGTCCGTACCTCGACCTCCGTAATCAAGCCCTCGAACACACCCTCGGAGACGCCTGTTTCGCCGGCGTCACCTCCGCAGTACGCCCCAAACACGAGCGTGACAGCTACGATAGATATTTTTTGTACTTGTTTAAGAAAAAACTTGGACATAATTCAGCTTGCCCATTTGATTAGGAGGTCTTTAACTTTTAGTGAGAAGGCGAGTGCGAGAGAGGGATTTCGAGGGATTCAATGAAAAAGACACTGACATTTACCGTACTGGCAATCGTAGCACTGCTGGCGCTAGGCAGCGTATCTTCGCGTACGGCGGAGGCGCAGCAGTTTTTCGACAAGTTGACCGTCGTGGCCATAGACCGTTATTCGATCTCGTCGGGCGACGCGAATGATCAATTGGTCAATACCTTCGTGGGACTGCTTTGCAATCTCAAGGAGGACGAACCTGTTGTGTTCGTGTTTACGGATGATCTGAGCGATACGTACGGACCTCTCTATGGAAATGCGGACAACTCCGCGGAACTGCGCTCGCAGGTGAACGCGGCCGTGGGTTCGGGTTCGGCATCCGCCCCGGTTGACATCGCTTCCTCATTATCGAGCATATACGATTATATGACCTCGGTACATGCGCGGGAGGATGCGAGCATCTATCTGGTGACCGCAAGCGAGGACTACACCGTCTCGGACCAGATGTCCGCCGACATAGCCTCCGCTCTGGCCCCCATAGTGGAGAGGGGCTGGAACGTCTTCGCGGCGACAGCGCCCGGAACCAACAGCGCGCTCGTATCGGAGTTGGACAGAATCAGCGTGAACAGCGGCGGCGAGTCTTTCGCCCTTACAATGCCCGAAGGCATCGAGGAATTCATGGACCGCTCTCTTCGCATGAAGAGCAGGGGGGCGTTGAATCATGTGGGGCAGGCGAGCTTGTCGGACAATCCGGTGTTCGAGGTTGACTTGGATATCCTTCCAAGCACCCGGTGGGCGAATGTGGTCTTCGTAAGAGAAGACCCGCAAACGTCGTTCAGGATAACGAACCCGGAGGGACTGGAATCTTCATACGGGGACCGGACTTCGTCCTCGGTCATCGAGTTTCCCCACATGGTTATATGGCAGGTGACCGATCCTGCGCAGGGCAACTGGAAAGCTGAGGCACGCGGCGGACGCGGCGTGGTATCGGCGAATCTTCACCTGATAAACAGGTACACCGTCGAACTTCAGGACATGGGCGCGGTGCCGGTTGACCATCCCGAGACTCTGATCGTGGCCGCTGTGCTGGACAGAGGGGAACTGGTGTCGCCGGACGCGACGGTCGAAGCGCGAGTCACCGGACCTTCGGGGGACTCCATCGTTCACGAACTGAACGACGCGGGTCTGCAAGGGGACTCTATTCCCCTGGACGGATACTTCTCGCTCACACTTCCGCCCCTTAAGGAGGAAGGCAGATACGACGTGGAGCTGCGTCTGTCCTGGCCTGACGTTGGCCACTCGATAATATCGCTGGCGCAGTTCGAAGCCAGGCATTTCCCGACTATCGAAGTGACTCCCATCATGGTGGAAGGGCTGAAGCCGGGCATTACCGAGAAGGTAGCGTCGGTGTTCGTGAACATCAACGGACAGCCCTACACAGCGCTCGCGGATGAGGTTACGGTGTCGGTGAGCGGCGGCGACAAAACGCCCGCGGGCGAAGTCACCAAGATACCGCATGAGATAATCACGCTGGGCAAGTCGTATGGATTCGACATCTACTACACGCCGCCTACGGAAGTTCAGTCATCAGTGATATTCGGGCTGAACATAGAATACGCGGGCAGGAACTACATCTACTCGACGGACTCGATGGTGGTGTCTTCGCTCCCCGTTCCGGCGTCGGTGGGTCAGTCTCTCGCGCCGGTCACGGCCCCGATACCCGCGCCAGCAGCGGCTCCGGCGCCCGCATCGGCATCCGCGCCACCGGCGGCTCCGCCAGTCGCTCCGCCACCGCAGGTGGAAGACTCGCAGTCGGGCGGCCTGCCCACGGAGGCGATCATAATTGTGCTGGCGGCAATCGGAATAGCGGCGCTTGCGGTGATTCTGTATTGGCTGACGAGGCCCACTCCGTTCGGCTACATGTACACGGAGGAAGGCGAGCTGCTGGTGGACTTCGGCGGGATGAACCGCCGTCCGGTGGACAATATAATGAAGCGCAGCAGGGTTGACGGCGACGAGATTGATCTGCCCGGATTCGGTGGAGTGTCGTTCGTGTTCGGCTCGGACACGGTGACGATAGTCTCGGTTCAGGTGCTGCCCAACACGGTCAGAGTAAACAACCAGCCGGTTACCGACACGATGACCATATATGACAATAGCCTTATAGGCGCGTCGGGCAGGCTGTACTTCTTCAGGTACGTCTCTCCTGAAATCTCTCTGGAGAGTGGAATCGTGGAGGCGGGTGACGACGATAGTGAGAGAACCCAGTCCAATCCGCGGATGAGGAACATGGAGAGCAGCGCCTGATTTCCGAATAGAAGATACCCAGCGCGATTAGCCCTTCCTCCGCTACTTTAGCGGGGGAAGGGCATTTTGTTTTCGACCGGAAGCCGAGCCATGCTAGACTGCTACCTCAATCTCCTGAATATACGAGTACGAGGGTAGAGGTTCACCCTCCTCTATCATGCTCTCGACGTATGCCTGAATGGCTTCGGTGATATTCGCAATGGCGTCTTCCCTGTCAGTCCCTTGGGAGAAGCATCCGGGCAAAGCGGGACAACTGGCGACTATGAAGCCGTCCTCGCCGTCTTCAAGAGTTATCACGAATTTCATGGCTTCCTCTCTATCAGACCTCACTCCGCGATGATGCGGATGGTGGTTATGACGTCGCCGGGCGTGGTGGCCTCGCTGGGATTTCGCAGGGTGATGTTGTTCACCACGTCCATGCCGTCGGTCACCTTCCCGAAGACGGAGTGGCAGGATACGCCGCGCTGGGTGCAGTCCTTCTCAGATCCGTCAGGATTCAGGTAGTCCAGGAAGGCTGTCTCTCTGAAGGTGATGAAGAACTGGCTTCCGTTGGTCGCAAGACCGCCGGCGTTGGCCATGGAGAGTATGCCCGCGCTGTCGTGGCTGAGGTCGGGGTGGAATTCGCTCTCGAAGCGGTAGCCCGGGCCGCCTGTGCCGGTGCCGGTGGGGTCGCCGGTCTGGGCCATGAAGCCCTCAAGGACGCGGTGGAACGTGACGCCGTCGTAGAAGCCCTCCTGGGCGAGGAATACGAAGTTGTTGACCACTCCGGGGACCTTGTCGGCGTAGAGTTCGACCTTGAACTGCTCGCCCTTTTCCAGTTCGAAGACGGCGCTGTAGCTCTTGGAGGTGTCTATGACCATGTCGGGGGGCGAGTCCCAGGGGGGGCCGCCCTGGGGTGCTGGCTCAGGGGTTGGGGCGGGCGGCGTGGTTGGTTGCGGCGCAGGCTGCGATGGCGGAGCCGCGGTAGGCGCGGGCGCGGATGTCGGCGCGGCGGGCACGGGCGTCGGTTCAGGTTCCTCCGAGCCGCAGGCAAGGGCGGCAAAGGCGAGGAGGGCAAATATGGTTAGAAGTATGGCGAGTCTCATGGTGTAATGGCTCTCCGAAAGTAGATTGCGCAGCTTCGTTCTTCGCCGCGCTTTATTTTGGAGGCCATTCTACGCATTTTGATTCGGATACGCCACCGACGAGCGCGCGCCGAGCCTGTATCAGTTTAGTAGGCAGGGGAGTCACCCCCATCCTAGCCTTCCCCCGTCAAAGGGGGAAGGGACTTTCGCACCGTGGGCAGAGCCGACTAGGTTGATACAGGTTCGCGCGCGCCGGCCAGTCTCTCTTTGGCGGACAGTTGTATCACTCTCATCCCTCTCAGCTTCCTCCGGGAGTGAGTGAGGGTGTCCAACCACTTTTGTGATGCTTCCGCCGCCCCAAACCTAGCCGTTGTTCAGGAAATTCCCCTCTGATATACTATGCGAGGTTTGCGGACCCCGCTTGCCGGGGTTGGTTCTGAACGCCCCGTTTGCCAGGAACGGCTCAGGGTGCATCGGCCTGTCCCGCGACCCACCCAATTAAATGCATCCACAGAGTTGACCCACACAAAGCATGATAATGACAACGCAAGAAAGGAGGTGGGCTATTGAAGTGGATTGATTATGAGGCCCCCCACTCTGTAAGGGAAGCTGTTGACCTGCTGAACGAGGCGGGTGACAGGGCCAAGCCCCTGGCGGGAGGCACAGACCTTCTCGTCCAGCTTAGGGCAAGGGCTTTCGACCTGGACCTGGTGGTGGACTCGAAGAACATACCCGAACTCAACGAGCTAACCTATGACCCGGATAACGGGCTGACTATCGGCGCGGCTGTGCCGTGCTACCGGATATATGGAAACTCTACCGTGCGAAGCGTGTACCCGGGCATCGTGGACGCCGCCAGCATCATCGGCGGGACGCAGATACAGGGACGCGCCTCACTCGGCGGAAACCTGTGCAACGCCGCGCCCAGCGCGGACTCCGTGCCCGCGATGATTGCCTATAACGGCGTCGCGCGCATCGCCGGACCCAACGGCAACCGCGAGGTCGCCCTGGAGGACTTCTGCACCTTCGTCCGCCAGACCGTTCTGGAGCCGGGCGAGATACTGGTGTCGCTGCACTTCCCGACTCCCGCTGACAACTCGGGAGCCAACTACATCCGGTTCATACCCAGAAACGAAATGGACATCGCCGTCGCGGGCGCCGGAGTATCGGTCGTCCTGGACAACGGCAACATCGCGTCGGCAAGGGTAACGCTGGCGTCGGTCGCTCCCACGCCTCTGTTCGTAGAGGAAGCCGGCAGCGCGGTCGCCGGAAAGCCCGCGACCGAAGAGACCGTCCGCATCGCCTCCGGCATCGCCAGGGACGCCGCCAAGCCAATCACCGACATGCGCGGAACCATCGAGTACCGCAAGCACCTCTGCGAAGTGCTCACGCGGCGCGCCATGCTGACCGCCATCGAACGAGCTAAGGAGAACTAGATTGCCCGGAAAGACACACGTACAGACCATCATTAACGGAGAGCACGTTGATTTCCTCTGCGAGCCTCGTCAGAGCCTGCTCGAGGTCCTGCGCGATGAGATCGGGCTTACCGGCACCAAGGAAGGCTGCAACGACGGCAACTGCGGCGCCTGCACAGTCGAGTTCGACGGACGCATCGTAACCTCCTGCCTGGTCCTCGGCGTAGAGGCCGAAGGCAAGGACATAACCACCATAGAGGGCGTCGCCGAGGGAAGTACCCTCCACCCCGTGCAGCAGGCTTTCCTCGAAAATGCCGCGCTCCAGTGCGGCATCTGCACCCCCGGCTTCATCGTCGCCACCAAGGCGCTCTTGGAGCAGAACTCCGACCCCTCCGAGCACGAGATTCGATTCTGGCTTGCGAACAACCTATGCCGCTGCACCGGCTACGACAAGATCGTCCGCGCGGTTCAGGACGCGGCGGTGAAGATGCAGGAGGCTTAGACCATGACCACTACCGTTGACTACGAACGAAACATGGTGCTGGCCACAAAGACCTTTGACGTGGTAGGCACGCGCCCCATCCGCCACGATGGGACTGACAAGGTAACTGGCAGGGCGCTGTACGGCGCGGACTATGACACCGCTGGACTGCTCCACGGCTACATCGTCCGCAGCCCGCACGCCCACGCCAACATCAGGAGCGTGGACACCTCGAAGGCCGAAGCGCTCGAAGGCGTTCTGGCCGTGGTCACCCACGCCGACTTCACCAGCGAATCCGATTCGCTGGTCCAGATGGGCGAAGGCGCTCCCACCAGCCTCAAGTGGCTGCGCGACAACGTTCTGGCGTCCGACAAGGCCCTCTATAGAGGCCACGCCATAGCCGGAGTCGCCGCCGTCAACCCGCATATCGCTGAAGAGGCCGCCGGCCTCATCGAGGTGGACTACGAAGTCCTGCCTCCGGTAATCACGGTCGAAGACGCGATGGCCGATGGCGCTCCCATACTCCACGCTGACCTCAAGACCAAGGAGCTCGGCGAGGAAACCGACAACGTAAGCAACGTCGCCGACCACTTCCAGCACAAGAAGGGCGACACCGCCAAGGGATTCGCCGAGGCGGATGTCATCGTCGAGCGCGAGTACCGCGCCAAGACTGTCCACCAGGGCTACATCGAGCCACACAACGCCACCGCGCTGTGGAACGCCGACGGCAGAGTCCACGTGTGGTGCAGCACTCAGGGCGCGTTCGCCGTCCGAGACGCGATGGCCCAGCTTCTGGAAATGCCTGAGTCCAACATCAGGGTTACGCCCATGGAGATCGGTGGCGGCTTCGGCGGCAAGATCCCCATATATCTGGAGCCCGTCGCCGCGCTTCTGTCCAGGAAGTCCGGCCGCACCGTGAAGCTCGTGATGAGCAGGGCCGACGTATTCGAGGCGTCCGGCCCCACCTGCGGCTCCTGGAGCCGCGTGAAGATCGGCGCGAAGAACGACGGCACGATTACCGCGGCCGAGGTCGAACTCGCCTTCGAGGCGGGTGCCTACCCAGGCTCACCGGTCCCGGCCGGCGCTCAGTGCGCCCTGGCCCCCTACGACATAGAGAACGGCACCGTTGACGGCTACGACGTGGTTGTCAACAAGCCCAAGACTGCCGCCTACCGCGCGCCCGGCGCTCCCAACGCCGCCTTCGCCGTAGAGCAGGCCGTTGACGAGCTTGCGCAGAAGCTGGGCATGGACCCCATCGAACTGCGCCTCAAGAACGCAGCCAAAGAGGGCACCCGCCGTGTTGACGGCCCCGTATTCGGCAGGGTCGGACTCGTCGAGACCCTCGAAGCCATGCGCGACCATCCCCACTACAACGCTCCTCTGGGCGAGAACCAGGGACGCGGCGTAGCGGTCGGCTTCTGGTTCAACATCGGCTTCCACTGCGCCGTTGACCTCGCGGTAAACGGCGATGGCACCGTCAACCTGACCGAAGGCTCCACCGACATCGGTGGCTCCCGCGCCTCTATCGCCATGCAGGCCGCCGAGGTGCTGGGCATACCCGCCGAGGACGTTCACCCGTCCGTCGTGGACACCGATTCCATCGGCTACACGTTCCTGACAGGCGGAAGCCGCACCACCTTCGCCACAGGCTGGGCCGCTTACGAGGCCGCCCAGTCCGTCAAGCGCCAGATGATAGAGCGAGCAGCCACCATCTGGGACGTGGACGCAGACTCCGTGCAGATGGAAAAGGGCGTCATCAGCTCGACCACCGATCCCGAGCTCAGCATGACCTTCAAGGAACTGGCGGGCCAGCTCGCCGGAACCGGTGGCGGCATATCCGCCAGCGAGTCGGTCAACCCGCAGAGTTTCGGCGGCTCCTTCGCCGGCAACATAGTGGACGTGGAAGTTGACCCCGAGACCGGCAAGACCGACGTGGTCCGCTTCACCGCCGTCCAGGACGTCGGCAAGGCCATCCACCCCTCCTACGTCGAGGGTCAGATGCAGGGCGGCTCAGTGCAGGGCATCGGCTGGGCGCTGAACGAGGAATACTACATGAACGACGACGGCGGCATGGATAACTCCACGCTGCTCGATTACCGTATGCCCACCAGCCTCGATCTTCCCATGATAGACACCGTGATAGTCGAGGTCGCCAACCCCGGACACCCCTACGGTGTGCGCGGCGTAGGCGAGGCGAACATCGTTCCTCCGACTCCGGCCGTAGCCAACGCCATTCAGGGCGCCACCGGCAACCGTCTCTTCGAGACACCGATGAACTCGGTAGCCATCGTAGCCGCCTCCCAGGGGGCGAACGGCAGCTAGTCCGGCATTCTGAAAACCGAATAGCATAGTCCACGGGGCGGGGTCTAAGGACTCCGCCCCGTGTATAATATCCAGGACACGAATAAGCGGCACTCACTCCGACAGGAGGCTGACAATTGATAGCCAAAGTCCCCCTGATCCTCGACCCCCAGCCTGAAGGCGGATACACAGTAACATCCCCGCTGCTTCGCGGTCTCGTAACCGAAGGCGACACAATAGCCGAAGCGCTGTACAACGCCCAGGACGCATTCCAGGCAGTGCTTGAGATATATGAAGAGCTAGGTCATTCGTTGCCGTCGGAACTATTCGTCGAACATAACGATGAGGAACCACTTCAAGTAGAAATACTGGCTCCGGTCTCGATTCCAGTTCCCACTCCTGTATCTTGAGATACCGAGAAGTGACAAGAAAGCTGAACCGCCTCGGCTGTTATGAAACGACACGCGGAGGTGGAGGGTCCCACAGGAAATGGTTCAACCCAGATAGAGAGCGGGGAACCTCATTGCCGGACCACGGAAGGCGCGACCTGAGAATCGGAACCCTGCGCGCGGCGATCAGGGACTTGGGCCTGGATTGGCAGGAATTTCTCGACGCGTAGGAATCTCCACCCATACTACGGGAAAGACGAGGTATATGACCATGACAGTTTTCGAACCCAGTGGACTTTCCGACAACCTGACTAAGCGGTTGGACGGCTTTCTGTCTAAGAATTGTTTCCGCAGCCTTTACAAGTCCTATGATTGGGGAAATGACAACTATAAGGCATGCTTCCCTGATATATGCCGCTTGGAATTGCAACTTAGCACTCAAGCGAAATCTGCGGACATCACGCTTGCCGACATAATTGAGGTAGCGCATTGGGGGAAATTAGCTAACACAAAGCAAATCGCAATCAAGAACAAACATGATTTTGGAGTCTTAAACGAGAATATGCGCTCAAATTCCAATACCCTTCTAAGCATTGAAAAGAAGCCCGAAAATCTTGCTTTGCTCTTGCAAAATAGTACTAAAGGCTTAGGACCCACATATGTGAGCAAAGTCCTAAGATTCGCATTGCCTAAGCAGTATGGCGCGATAGATACTCGGTGTGCTCGCGTGTTTGGGAAAAAGGATCATAACTGGCTACAACTAGTAACTAGAGAAAGTGCCCCGAACCGCTGGTACATTCCCTCTACCCAGCAATACTGGCCTAGTGAGTACGGTGCTTGGATAAATATCCTGCGGTACTTCGCACATGAAATATCTGAGGATTGTCCACATCCGCAGAATTTTATGGACTCAGGACTGAGGACGAAAGGTGTCTGGACCTGCGCCGACGTTGAAATGGCGTTATTCGCCTACGCGAGCGCCATCCTTAAACAGGAGAATGCTTAGGGCAGTAGTACAACTCTGGTCTAGTTACTGCTGATATAGCCTACGGAAGTTCTGGCTGCCATGTCGGATGCGAATGATTTCCACTCCATCCTCTATTGGTCGGTACATGATAACGTAACCAGTATTAGGCGCGACAAAACTACGACAACCCTCTCCGAGATCCGAACGCGCTATTCCCATATAAGGGTAGTCTGCAAGCAAGTGACATCGCTCTCTAATGCCCTGAACCAAGCGAGCTGCCCTTGCGGAATCATGTTGAGCAATATATTCGTAAATCTGCCTGAGATCATTGCGAGCCGTTGGCGAGACGATGCAGAGACTCATTATTCCTCGTGAGCGACCTTAGAGCTTCGTTGTAGAATCTCGTCAAATACTTCGTCTGCCGGAATCCCCAGCCCCGCATCCAACTCTTCCAAGCCTTGCCTCACGCTTTCACGCGTATCCGCCCACTCGCGCTCCACCTCCGGGTCAAGCCATTCCAGAAGCGCCAGCGCAGCGTTTATCACATCGTCCGTAGATGTGTATATTCCAGAATCCATCTTGCGCTGGATTCGTTTCAGGTTGCGTTCGCTGATTGAGACATCCACGCTCATGTGCCGACCCCCGCATTGAAATATCCATACCCCATACAATAACCTTGTACCGCTAACCATTCAATACTACGGTGGGAGCGAAATGAGAACGACATCATACATCCTATCCTTGATCATCGCGTCGGTGGCCCTGATAGTCGCGCTGGCGGCCTTGGTCATCGCACTGGTGACCTTGATTATCGTCAGAGACCTCAACTCGCCCATTCCCTCGTCGCCCCCCGAAACCGCTCCCTTCCGAGTCGGCGTCATGGAGTCCGTCACCGGCCCGGGCGAGACCTATGGCAGCGTCGCCGTGCAGGCCAAGCAGATGGCCGCCGACGAAATCAACGCCGCCGGAGGCATCAACGGCCGTATGCTCGAACTCGTCGTCGAGGACTCCAAGTGCAACGCACAGGACGCCATCACCGCCTTCAGAAAGCTCACAGACGTGGACGGAGTGAAGATAATCCTCGGAACGTCATGCAGCGGGGCTATGCTGGGCGTAGCCCCGATAGCCGAGGAAGACCGCACGATCCTGTTCTCAGGCTCGGCCAGCAACTCCGACATCGCCAACGCGGGCGACTACATCTTCCGCACACAGATAAACGATATAGAGGTCGGGGTCGGCACGGGCAACGTCCTCTGGGGCGACGACATCCGCACCCTGGCCACCATCACCGAAGAGACCGACTATGCCGAGGGCGTGAGACGCAACACCGTCGCCCAGTTCGAGAAGAACGGCGGCGCGGTCGTGGCCGCCGAGCGATACCTGTCCGACATCACTGATTTCAGGACCCAATTGACCAAGCTGTTCTCCGCGAACCCCGACGCGCTCCACGTATCGCCCCAGTCCGAGTTCGCCGCCGGAACCATCGTCAAGCAGGCGCGCGAGCTCGGCTATACCGGCCCCATCTATGGCGAAACCGTCTCCATGGGAGCGACCTCGCTCGAACTGGCAGGCGACGCGGCCACAGGCATGAGAGCGATCACCGCCGCCCTCGACCCTCAGAATCAGAAGGCCCAGGATGTCCTCGCGGACTTCAGGGAACGCTACAACTACATCGCGCTACCCTGGTTCATCGGATCCCACTACGACGACATCTACATCACCGCCGAGTGCCTGAAGCAGACCGGCGACGACCAGGACGCAGACGGCTTCCGGGACTGCCTGTACGAAATAACCTGGAGCGGCGCCCTAGGCGACGACTACAGTTTCGACGACCAGGGCGAGGTCGTCGGCCTTGCCAGATCAGTCGTCGAGGTCCTGCCTCCGGCTGAGAGGACCGAAGAAAACTACGGCTACAAAGTCCTCGGCCTCACCTCGGACTGGGCTGCCGCCTCCCCCTGATTGAAATATCCACGTCCTTATACTAATCTTAGACTAGCAAGGTGCTCGATATGCGTAAATTTCTGATAGTCATAGAAAAGGCTGGGGACAACTACTCGGCGTACTCGCCTGACATCCCTGGTTGTGGGGTAGCCGCAGATACCCGTGAGGAAACCAAACGCCTTCTCTGCGAGGCCATAGAGTTTCACCTTGAAGGTCTGGTCGAAGACGGCGATCCGATACCCGAAGCCGAGTCGTCCGCCGAGTACATATTTGTCAACGAACCCAAGCCCGTGAAACCCACTCCCGTCGGAACCCGGAGCTAATAGACCATGGCAACTGTATTCATTCCATCGCTCATGCAGAAACTCAGCGACGGTCAGAACAGCGTCCAGGTTGAGGGCGCGACCGTTCGCCAGATAGTCAACAACCTCGACGCGATCCATCCCGGATTCAAGGAACGACTCGTCCAGGACGGCAGGATCAAGGGCAACATATCCGTCGCGGTGGACGGAGAGATAACCCCTCTCGGTATGCTCGAAAAGGTCGGCGAAAACAGCGAAATCCACTTCCTGCCCGCCATAGGCGGCGGCGCATGAGCGAGTCCAATCTCCAGCCGCTCGATGAAGACTGGAACACGGCGCTCGCCGTAGTCGCCCACCCCGATGACCTTGAATACGGGGCCGCCAGCGCAATATCCAAGTGGACGTCCGAGGGCAAACGGGTCGTCTATCTGCTCGCCACCCGCGGCGAGGCCGGTATTGACGGCATGACCCCCGAAGAGACCGCCGAGGTGCGCGTCCAGGAGGAGATAGCGGGCGCAGCCGTAGTTGGTGTTGATACTGTCGAGTTCCTAGACCATACCGACGGCATCGTCGAATATGGCCCGGCGCTCCGCCGCGACATAGCGCGCGCCGTTCGCGCCCACAAGCCCGAAGTGGTCATAACCATCAACTTCGACCTTCGCTTCTCGCAGGGACTCGCCAACCAGGCCGACCACCGCGCCGTCGGACTCGCCGCCCTGGACGCTTCCCGCGACGCCGGCAACCGTTGGATATTCCCGGAACTGCTGGATGATGGCCTTGAACCCTGGAATGGCGTCAAGGCCCTGTTCGTGAACGCCTCTCCTAACGCCACCCATGCCGTTGACGTGGGCGACCACATCTACAAGGGCGTGGAATCGCTCGAAAAGCACGAGAAATATATCCAGGGACTCGGTTCCGACGTTGATCCCGAGATGATGCTCACCATGAACGCCAACGCCACCGGAATCGAGTTCGGCTGCGACTACGCCGTCAGCTTTGAAGTATTTGATTTGTAAGTGATAAGTTATCAGTCGTCAGGTATTCCGAATTGACCACTGACGACTAAGAACCGAAAACTAATCACAGGAGCCAAGACCAATGACAGACAAGCAGATCCAAGGCGTAATAGTCCCCATGCTCACGCCGCTGAACCCCGACGAGACCGTGGACGTCCCATCCCTACGCAGTCTCGTCAACTACCTGATAGACAACGGCGTGCATGGCATCTGGGCCTCCGGCACCACCGGCGAATTCGCCAACCTGCCCGACTCCGAGCGCATCCGCAGCATGGAGGCCGTGGTAGATGAAGTCGCCGGACGTGTGCCTGTCATAGGCAACATATCCAGTACCTCTACGCAGATGTCCGTATCACTCGCCCAGGAGGTGAGCGAACTCGGCATGGACGGGATCGCGCTCACCCCGCCCTACTACTACCCCGACTCCCAGGACGAGCTTATGGACCACTACCGCTACACCCGCGACAGCGTGGGCGTTCCCCTGTGGGTCTATAATATACCCCAGACCGTCAAGACCGCAGTCGAGCCGAGCACCATAGCCGCGCTTGCCGCCGAGGGCACCGTCGTCGGGGTCAAGGACAGTTCCGGCGCGGGCGAACTCCTCGCCCAGCTCAATGTCCTCTGCGACCAGGGCGAGATCTCCCTGCTCCGGTTCCTGGGCACGACGTTCCGCGTAACGAACGCGGGATCGGTTGGGGTACACGGAGTCATTCCTGGAATCGCCAACCTCGTTCCGGACGCCTGCGCGCGCGGTTGGGAGGCCGGAGAAGCCGGAGACACCGACACCGTCCGCGAGTGCAACGCGATCCTCATCAAGTCCCAGAAGGTCGGAGCCGTGGCTAAGGGTGGTGGAGCCAACACCGCCAGCTTCGGCGGAATGAAGGCCGCGCTCAAGCACATGGGAGTCATCGAGCACGACACCACATCCCGCCCCTTCCGGCCCCTGACCAACGAGGAGAAGGCCCAGATCCCGCCCATCCTCGACGAGCTGGGTCTGACAGGATAAATAAGCCCGCATCACAGTCTTCCAGGATTCGCAGGGGGCGGCTGAACCTGGCCGCCCCCACAGACCGCCGGAGTTCCAGATCATTGCCGAACTTCAACCGCCTTTCGATCTATCTCTTCTGGGCGGTTGTGGCGTGTGTGGCGTTGGTCGTCGGCATGACTTTGTGGGTAGCTATCGTGGACCCACAGCCTGGACCGTTGTTGACTCTGCTGATTGTGGACGCTTTCTGCATTTCCATGGGTGGCTGGATGCTAAGAGCCATGTACAAGGAGGGAATCGTGAAGATAGGCGTTGTCGAAAGAGTGCTGGAAAGGCGCAGAATATCCGCCGCAGCGGCTACCGCCGAAAGATACAGGGGAATCAACCTGATGGATACCCCGGAAGCCAAGAACCTTCCCACTCCCAGGTACAGATGCTGCAATGAAGGATGCAGCGTGGGCTATCCAAGATACGGCTCCGACGATATATACTGGGTGGAAGCCCAGCCTCTCCTTCCCGAGGGCTGGTACTGCGTTGATTGTGTTGGGAAGATGCCCGATAAGGCCAAGGACGACCGCCTGAACATGGAAGTCTTCCTCATCTTGATGGACAGCGATCTCGTGGAAAAAGACAGGTGAGCCGACCTTCCAGCTACATCGTCCGCGTCCAGGGCATAGACCTCCACTACGTTGACTGGGGGATTTCTGGCGGCGCGGGCGACCTCCCCACCCTCTTCCTGCTGCATGGCGACATGCGCACCAGCCGCTCCTGGGATGCCGTCGCCCGCCACCTCCGCGACCGCTACCGTGTGCTCGCCCTCGATTCCCGAGGACATGGCGACAGCGACTGGCCCGACACCGGCTACACATTCGCCCAGCGCGTTGACGACCTCGAAGGCTTCGCGGACGCCGTTGGGATGCGAAACGTCGTCGCGGTCGCTCACTCAACAGGCGGCGTGGTAGCCACCCTTCTCTCCGAGCGTCGCCCCGACATATTCAGCCGCCTGGCGCTGCTCGAGCCTATGGTCGTCGTTACCGAGAGCTTCCAGCGCATGGTGTCCAAGAGGGCTGAGACGCCCCGACGAACATGGGACAGCCACGAGGATATGTACAAGTACCTCAAGTGGCATCGTATGACCGGCAAGTGGCCGGAGGAGGTAATCAGGGACGTTGTGAACCACGAATCCTATGAACTGCCCGACGGTCGCCTGGATATGAAATGGGCCACAGCCTCTATGCGCTGGAGCGAACGCGAGGGCGACTATCTCGATCTCCAGCCCGCTCTAAGAACCCTGGGCAAGCCCATCCTGTTCATAATGAGCGACTCCCGCGCCGACCAGTTCAGGCATCTGGTTCCCATCGCCGAGCAGACCCCGGACTTCGACCTCCTCACCATCCCCGACAGCGGCCACAATATGTATATGGACCAGCCCGCCGCCGTCGCCGAGGCCATTTCCTGGTTTGCCGCTCCCGGCTGAGTTGTCTCAACTCCATTCTGTATGCTCGTCCACTGCGGCGTTGCGCCTGTCGTCCAGTTCCAATACAATGAACTCTATCTAAAATTACAATAAAGAGGAGTATTGGAATGGCCAAATTTACCACTGAGCGAATCAGGAATATCGTGCTTCTGTCGCATAGTGGTGCGGGCAAGACTATACTGGCCGAGGCTATGCTGCATACCTCCGGCGCCACGACGCGGCTCGGAAGAGTGGAAGACGGTACCGCCGCCTCCGACTTCGAGCCCGAAGAGCATAAGCGGAGCACAAGCGTCAATACCGCCGTCCTGAACGCCCAGTGGCGAGATCATAAGATCAACGTCCTGGACACCCCAGGCTATGCCGACTACCGCGGCGAGGTCGTCTCCGGCGTTCGAGTCGCCGACACCGCCGTCATTTTGGTCGCGGCCCAGGCGGGAATAGAGGTTGGCACCGGCCAGATGTGGAGCATGGCCGAGGAAAGAGACCTGCCCCGCATAGTCTATATCTCCAAGATCGACAGGGAAAACTCCGACTTCTACTCGGTCGTGGAATCCCTCCAAGAGCGCTTTGGTCGCCACCTGGTCCCGGTCCAGATCCCCGTCGGCGCCGAAGCGGACTTCTCCGGCGTGGTGGACCTGCTTGACCCGGACGCCGACGTTCCCGACGAGGTCTCGGACGCTGTCGAAGACGCCCGTGAGCGTCTGACCGAGGCGGTCGCTGAAATAGACGACGAACTTGCCGACAAGTACCTGGAAGGCGAGGAGATCACCCACGACGAAATGGTCGAGGGCATCAAGCAGGGCCTGATGACCGGCGAACTCATCCCCATACTCGCGGGATCGCCTCTCAACGAACTCGGAGTGAGCGAGTTCATGGACTTCGTAGTGGAATATCTCCCCTCACCTGCCGAGGTCGGCGCCGTTGTCGCACACGCGCCGGGCTCCGACGACGAGATCGAACTCCCCTGCGACGGTTCGGGCCCGGTTGCCGCGCTGGTCTTCAAGACCGCCGCCGACCCGTTCGTGGGCAAGCTATCATACTTCAGGGTTTACTCAGGCGCTTTTTCAGGCGACTCCCAGATGTACAACCCCAACAGAGGCGAGACCGAACGAATCGCCCAGGTATTCGAGATACAGGGCAAGGAACAGTCCGCTGTCCCTGAACTTGCCGCCGGCGACATAGGCGCCGTCACCAAGCTCAGCGCCGCCCTCACCGGCGACACACTCTGTTCCTCCGAACAGCCTGTCACCCTGGGTGGGCTCGATTTCCCCGCTGCCGTTTACCTGAGGGCGGTATATCCCAAGTCCAAGGCCGACGTTGACAAGATGACCAGTTCGCTCTCCAGGATCGTCGAGGAAGACCCCTCTGTCGTAATATCCCGTGAGCCCGACACCAACGAAATGCTCATAGCCGGACTCGGAGACACCCATCTGGGCGTTACCATAGAGAAGATGCAGCGAAAGTTCGGCGCCGAGATGATTCTCGAAATCCCGATGGTCCCATACAAGGAGACCATCAACAGCAGGGCGCGCGTCGAGTACCGGCACAAGAAGCAGACTGGAGGGCATGGCCAGTTCGGCCACGTCTGGATCGAGGTCGAGCCGATGCCGCGCGGCACCGGCTTCGAGTTCTCCGAGACCATCGTGGGTGGTGTCGTCCCACGCGAGTACATACCGTCCGTGGAGAAGGGGGTCAGGAATGCACTGAGCGGCGGGGTGGTGGCAGGATACCCAGTCGTGGACATGAAGGCCACTCTCGTGGACGGCAGTTTCCATCCGGTTGACTCATCGGGCGTATCCTTCGAGATAGCCGGTGGGCAAGCCGCCACGAAGGGCATCCAGCAGGCAACGCCGATTATCCTCGAGCCGATAATGAAGGTCGAGATAACCGTCCCGGACAACTTCACCGGGGACATCATCGGCGACCTCAACAGCAGGCGCGGCAGAATTCAGGGTATGGTCCCCGAGGGAAACGGCACCACCACTCTCCAGGTCGAAGCGCCGCAGGCCGAGATGCTCACATACGCGACCGAGCTTCGCAGCCAGACACAGGGCCAGGGAGACTTCACCATGGAATTCGACCACTTCGAGGAAGTTCCCACCCACATGGTTGACCGCGTTGTGCAGGTAACCCAGGAACACAAGGAAAAGGCTGAAGCGCGCGTCTAGCGAGATAGAATAGAATCCCATCCTATGTGGGTTCTCGTAGGGGCGTCCCTCGTGGGCGCCCCGTTTACTTGGGTGCGGTCTCTCTTCAGGGATAAAGAGGAGCACCCCTGCCCGGACTCGAACCGGGGCACCCGGTTTAGGAAACCGGTGCTCTATCCTCCTGAGCTACAGGGGTATGACGTGTTCAATTGTACTATGCGCGGGTCTCTCTTGTACAATTTTCTATACTGATACTAATGGTCATGGGGTTGCCCCAACCTGTACATCCTGTACAATCATCCCTGACTCAGTCTGATTTCTGACGTGCGTTACGCACGGGTTCATAGTGGGAGGTGTGTCGTGCCGCTAATTCCCAAAGTGATGAGTACCCAGCACCCGGACAATGCCTCGCCCGCGCCCTTTTCAGACAGCGCCGGCGTGCTGCGAGGGGACGGCGAGGTCGAGGAAGCGGTGGACGTGTTCGCGCTGGGCTGCGATGAGCAGATGTGGGACTCCGAGGGCAAGGAAGCGGACAACCAGGTCGTGCGCAAACTGCTCACCGGCTACCCCGACTTCTTTCAGGACGACATCCGGCTCGGAGCGGACGTGGCGCTAACGCTGCGTGTCCCCAACCCGCGCGTCGAGCGGGACATGAGGAAGTCAATGGTCGAGGCGCTCCAGAGCGTGTCGTCTTCCTGGGACATGGCGCAGGGCTTCTATGGCGACGGGCATGTAGCGCCGATCCAGGAGGTGATACTCCCACTTACTACGTCCGCTGAAGAACTCTCGATGGTGGAAGCCTACTATCGAAAGGTGATCGTAGGACAGGAAGACCAAATGGTGCTGGGCGAACAGTCGGTCAAAGACTGGGTCGGAGAGTTCTACCCGAAGAGCATCCGGGTGATTCCGCTCATCGAAGACATGGAGCACCTTTTCTACTGCGACCGCATCGTCGAGGAGTACCTGCGGGACAGGGATCTGCCGTACCAGAGGGTGTTCCTGGCGAGGAGCGACCCGGCTCTGAACTACGGGATGGTCGCCGCCGAGCTGATCCTGAAGGTGGGCCTGCTCCGGCTGCATAACCTGGAAGTGAAGCTGGGACTGCCGCTGTACCCAATCATCGGGGCGGGCTCCGTGCCGTTCCGAGGCCATCTGGGGCCTACCAACGTGGAGCGTTCGCTGGCGGAGTATCCGAGCGCGCAGACGTTTACGGTCCAGTCCGCGTTCAAGTACGACTACGACAGGGATACTGTAAGGGACGGTATATCGAAGATACTCGCTCACGAGCGTACCGATCCCGTGTTCATAGACCAGGACCGGGCGAAGGAGATCATAGACAAGTCCACCGAGGAGTACCAGGCGCGGGTGCGGGACCTGACCGAGGTCATCACGTCGGTGTCGGCGCGCGTGCCCAGGCGACGTGAGCGCAAGATGCACGTCGGACTGTTCGGCTACGGACGCTCTCTCGGCGGAGTGGGCGGAGTCACCCTCCCCAGGGCCATCGGATTCGCGGCGTCGCTGTACTCCATTGGCGTGCCGCCTGAGTTACTGGGACTTGCCTGTCTGGATGAGAGCGACATCGAGTTCATCCGGGAAGTCTATCCCAACATGGATGGAGACCTGCGCGCCGCCCTGCGCTTCACCAACGAGCGGCACGTGAGGGAGTTGCTGGGCGACTCCTACATGAGCATCGTCGGGCAATACACGGATGAACTGGACCGGGTCCATGAGGGGCTGACGAGCGCGATCTGGGCCAGCGTGGGCAATGAGGAGGTGACCACCCACGGGTTCCGCTTTGTCGAAGAAGCTGCCCACCTCCGTCACTTCCTCGGCTGACCGCAAATTGTTACAGCATTCACGTCTGCCGGATTATTGACCCTTCCGCGAATAGGTGTCTATAATCTGTGTGCATCGGCAGTCTTGGGCGTGTGGCCGTAATCGCCTGGGAAGATGAACGCGCGGACGGTAGCGAAGTTCTTGGCCCTTGAATCGAGGGAGCGTAGTCGCATCAGTCCCTATAGCCCTCACGGCGAATATCCGCAACAGACGGACCTGTCTGTGAATCGCGTAGATCCGGATCTGCGGCGGATGGACACAACCTCCACCTCAGACGACGGTCCACGCGAGGCGTGTGGCGTCGTTGGCGTCTATCACAGGGGTGGAGACGCGGCGCGAGTAGCCTTCTTCGGAATCTACACCCTCCAGCACCGCGGACAGGAGAGCGCCGGCATCGCCTCGGCGGACGGCGAACGCATCAAGGTTCGCACCAAGATGGGGCTGGTCACCCAGTCATTCTCCGAAGACGACCTCAACGACCTGCACGGTCATCTCTCCATCGCCCACACCCGCTACTCCACAACCGGCTCCAACCGTATTGTCAATGCCCAGCCAATCGTTGCGCGTGGCCCCGACGTGGAACTCGCCCTGGCGCACAACGGCAATGTAATCAACGCGCTTGAACTGCGCCGCGAAATGGAAGACCGCGGATTTCGCTTCGAGGGCACGAACGACTCCGAGATAATAGCCAGCGTCCTGGCCAACGCCCCCGCCCGGGACTGGGAAGAGCGCATTTCGTACCTGATGCGTAGGCTCCAGGGCGCGTACTCACTGACTGTTCTCACCAAGGACGGCCTTCTCGGAATCAGGGACCCGCTGGGCGTCAGGCCGCTGTGCATCGGCAAGCTGAACGGCAATCCCAATGGCGAAGCCAGCGGCTGGATCATAGCCTCCGAGTCCTGCGCTCTCGACCATGTGGGAGCCGAGTACATCAGGGAAATAGAACCCGGCGAGGCCGTGCTTGTGGACGATCATGGGCCCAGAACGGTCAAGCCTTCCGATGATCCCACCCGGCGTTCAAGCTGCATCTTCGAGAATATATACTTCGCTCGCCCCGACAGCGTCCTCGATGGAAGGCTTATATACGAGGACCGCCTCAGAATGGGCGCCGAACTCGCCCGCGAGCACCCCGTAGATGCCGACATGGTGATAGGCGTCCCCGATTCGGCTACCGCCGCCGCCGTCGGCTACGCGCAGGAGTCCAGTATTCCCTACGGGGAGGGTCTCGTCAAGAATCGCTACGTCGGGCGCACATTCATCGAGCCCAACCAGCGTCTCCGCGACCTCGGCGTGAGGCGAAAGCTCAACGTGCTTCCGGGACTCATTCGCGGCAAGAGTCTCGTCGTCGTTGACGACAGCATAGTTCGCGGCACCACCACTCCCCACGTGGTCAAACTGCTTCGTCGCGGCGGAGCTAAGGAAATTCACCTGCGGATAACTGCCCCGCCTATCGCTTCCACCTGTCACTTCGGTGTGGACATGGCTACCAAGGCAGAACTCATCGCCGCAAATGCCTCCGTCGCTGAGATACGCGAGTTGGTAGGCGCGGACTCGCTCGGATACCTCAGCGTCGAGGGCCTGCTGAGAGCCGTGAGTGGGAGCAAAGACCGATTCTGTCTCGGCTGCTTCACCGGCGAGTATCCCATCCCCGTCCAGCTCGAGATGGATAAGCTCGTCATGGAAGCCCAGGAAGTCGGCGCGGACTAATCTCATATCCCCTCTTCCTCGATGGGAGAGGGCTAGGGTGAGGGTGATCGTTGGAGCGTACACCGTCCGCAAAGATGCCCATAGGCGTCATAGCCTCTCATGGCGGAACCAATCTCCAGGCCATAATGGACGCCTGCGCCGATGGCACACTCGATGCCGAAATCTGTGTCGTCATATCCAACAACTCACGCTCCCTTGCCTTGGAGCGTGCCCGTCGCGCCAGCATCCCCACCGCGCACGTCAGCTCCGTAACCCACCCCGATCCCGCTCATCTGGACGCCGCCATCGCTGATACCCTGACGGCGCACGGAGCCGAACTCGTCGTCCTAGCCGGGTACATGAGAAAACTCGGTCCCCGGACACTGAGGCAATATCGCAATCGCATCCTGAACATCCACCCCGCGCTGCTGCCCAAATTCGGCGGACAGGGGATGTACGGCGAGCGCGTCCACGCCGCCGTACTTGCCGCAGGCGAAAGCGTCTCCGGCGTCAGCGTCCACCTGGTGGACGAGGAATACGATCAAGGTCCGGTTATCGCCCAGGCCGAAGTCCCCGTCCTGCCCAACGACACTCCCGAAACCCTCGCCGCCCGCGTCCTCGAACAGGAACACACTCTCTACCCCCAGACCATCCAGCGCATAGCCTCCGGCGAGATATATCTCGACAGCCTTGTCTAGAAATTTCAATCCAACTCTGAGACAACCGGCTGGACAATGACTATAGAGATGTCCAATAATTTCAGCTATGATTTAGCTTGGGGACGAAAAGGACATTGGCATGGTCAATGTCCTGGTTATCGGAGGTTGAATATGCCAAGTTGGAACGTGCATTTCAACCTGAACTTGCGCATAAGCGACCGGCGAATCGTACAGGACTTGGCTAGGATTCACGCCTTGGCCGGAGTAATCAGAGGGATTCCGATCCCGCCATTTGTCCAACGCCGCCTCGACCAACTCAACATCCGCAGGGCCGTCCGTGGGACGACAGGCATCGAGGGCACGGAACTTTCCGAAGATGAGGTCAGCCGTGTTCTGGATTCTCCGCCTGACGTCTATGCACTCGGACCCGGACGCGAACGCGAGGAGCAGGAAACCAAGAATGCCGAAGCCCTGATGCTGTACGTAGAGGAATACGTCAGGAAAAACCCGACAACGCCAATTTCGGAAGCGCTGATATTGCAGTTTCATCGTACCCTGACTCAAGGTATAGGCTATCCGCATAACGAACCGGGGCGATATCGCAATCACTCCGTAGCAGTAGGGACTTACCGACCTCCTCCGACTGGTGCTCAGGTGCGAAGGTTGATGGCTGAGTTCATTAGGTGGTTCAACTCAGGCTCCCCTACTTCTTGGGATCCTGTGATCCGAGCGTTAGTTGCCCACTTCTATGTTGTGAGCATTCATCCATTCGGCGACGGCAACGGACGCACCGCCAGGGCGGTTGAGAGTTTCCTGCTCTACAAGGCTGGCGTCAATGTCCGGGGTTACTATTCTCTCGCCAACTACTTCTACCAGAACCGTTCTGAGTACATTTATAACCTGAATCATATCCAAACACGCGGCCAGACATATCTGACACCCTTCGTGGCATTCGCTCTGAAGGGATTGGTGCAGGAGCTTGAAGCTGTCCATGCAGAAGTGCTTGCCGAGGTCAGAATTATTGCCTTCCGGGACTATGCCAGGCAAGTTCTGGACGATAAGGGTAGATTGGCGACGACCGCAGGCGAAAGACAACTACGCTTCCTGATAGAGTTGGCCCGCAGTCCCGTATCTCTGAGAGAACTCCGTTCTGGCAGCCACCCCTTATCTCGACTCTATCGGAACGTCACCACTCGGACACTCACGCGAGACATCAGCTTTATGAAAGAACAAGGTCTGATAGTTGCCGAGGGCGATATGTTAAAGGCGCGAATGGACCTGATGAACCAGTACACTGTTTGAATCGGTTATTCTCCAATATCTCGACAGATGCTCCCTCCCCGTGCCAAAACAACAAGCCGCCCCGGAATCCCGAGCACGGCTTGCTCTTCGTTGTACCTCTTGCGAATCTAGTCCGCCGCCGCTCCCTCCATCACTACCGCGCCGCCGCGCCTGGACGCCAGCGCCGTCTCCAGTTCGCGTCTCTCCTCCACCTCGCGGGTGGCGGAGAACCTTACAAGGAACACCAGCGCGGAAGTCGCTATCACTGTCAGTCCGATGAACATCAGGGCCTGGTGAGTGGCTAGTGACTCTATCCTGAACAGGAATCCGAACGCGACCGCTCCGGCGTTGCCTCCCGCGCCCACGATTCCGGCCACCGAACCCAGGGCGCGCTTGTTGATGAAAGGCACTACCGAGTAGGTCGCCCCCTCCGACATCTGCACGAACAGGCTGAACACTATCATTGCGCCGACTGCGAGGAACAGGACCGACATCTGCGAGAATAGTATCAGCGCGACGCCTTCCAGCAGCAGCACGACTCCCAGGAACATGACCCTGCCCCTGAGTCCGAACTTGATACCCGCCTTGTCTCCGAACATTCCGCCGAGCGTGCGCGCGAATATATTCATCAGCCCGAACAGCCCCGCGATCAGCCCTGCCGTTCCCACGCTCAGGCCGAACCTGTCGTGGTAGTAGAGGGCGGCGATGTTGTTGATAGTCAACTCGACACCGAAGCACGCGCCGTAGATCAGGAACAACGCCCAGACCCGGTAGTCCCTGGCCGCTTCGATGAATGTTCCCTTGACCGCAGACGCCGACGGCATACGGCCCTCCGCCCTCAGCTTGGAATAGTTACCCTCCGGCGAGTCCTGTGTTAGCAGGAAGTAGGCGATGCCTACCAGCATCAGCGCGACTCCCGGCACGACCATGGCCACCCGCCATCCTGCGACCTCGCCCACGCCGAACATCAGGACCACGACCAACACCAGCGGCATGGCCATCTGTGTTACGCCGCCCCCCATGTTGCCCCAGCCCGCCGTCGTCGCGTTGGCGGTACCGACCACATTGGGCGCGAACATTACGGAGGTGTGGTACTGCGTGATTACGAACGATGCGCCGATTACGCCGATGGCGAGACGGAACAGCAGGAAGGTCTCGTAGTCCTGCGCCAGTCCAATCGTCATGACCGGAATCGAGCCGAGCACCAGCAGTCCGCTGTAAGCCAGGCGCGGACCTATCCGGTCGCATAGCCAGCCAATCACCAGCCGCGCCACGATTGTGATGGCCACAGAAGCGATTATCGTGTTGCCTATCTGTGTCTTGGTCAGTCCGAGGTCGTCCCGGACTACCGCCATCAGCGGCGCAATTCCGAACCACCCGAAGAACGCCAGAAAGAACGCGAACCACGTCAGATGGAACGTCCTCATGTGCGGCTTCTTCAGACTGAACAAGTTGATGCTCGGCGCTTTGGCCAATACATTCGATTTAGTCGTCATTGCAGCTATCCTGAAAATCCCTTAATCCTGTAAATCCTGATTCAGACGAAAAGCGTCTCAGAAACGCGGCGCTCGGACTTCCGAAAAATACTCAGCCAGGTCCGCCACCATGTGTCCCATCTTCGGATGCTCTGGCGCTACGTCGGTATTGATGCCATAGGCGGCAAGAGCCTTCGTGCAGGTTGGCCCAACCGCTGCCACCACCGTCGAGTTCAGCGACGCCGCGAGTACCGGCTCGAACCCATGCCGCTCCGCTATCTTGAAGAGGTGCTTCACCTGCGCCTGGCTCGTGAACGCCACCGCGTCCAGTTCCCGCTTCAACACCGCCCTGATAAGCGATTCCAGCGGCCCGGTGTCCTCTGGCAGCATCCACTCATACAGACATAGTTCATAGAGATTGGCGCACGCGGACAATAGGGTCTCGCTCAGCGCCTCGTTGCGCTCGCCGTAGTGAATAAGCGCGACACCGCAAGCTGACAGGTCGAACTCCGCCAGCGTCTCCAGCAACTCATCGGTCGTGTATGGTGAGTTGACCTTCACCGGGGTGAGAATCCCCGCCTTCCTGAGCGCTGCCACAGGCTTGGGACCTCTGGCGATGCACACCACCCTTCGCAGTCCGGTCAGCAGTTCGGACTCCCTGTCCAATTTGGCGGCTTCCTTGAACAGCGTGGAGACGCCAACGCCCGTCTGGGCCACCACAACCTGGAACTCGCCGTCGCTGATGCCGTCAATGAGCTCCCCGACCATCTCCAGACAGTCAATCGGAGCCTCGCGCAATGCGGGCGCGGACATCACCTCGGCCCCGCGCTTGCGGATTAGGTCGCCAAGCTGACCGGCCATTCGTGACTCCAACGCGCCCACGCGCTTGCCCTCCAGAGAGTGGTTTATCATCTGTGACCTCCTGCCTTGGCCCTTCTTTCAATCGTTATGACCATTTCCCCGCCGTCGCTGACCTCGATGGGGTATGTCTTCAGCGCCTTGCACTCGTTGCCGATGGACGCTCCGGTCGCCAGGTCGAACTTGTATGCGTGCAGCGGGCAGTGGATCTCTCCACCACCGACAATTCCGTCCGCCAGCGGGCCCGCGCGGTGAGGACAAAGGGCCTGCATCGCATACACTTCTCCACTCCGCGTCCTGAACACCGCCACCGGAATATGGCCGACCTGGACGCGACGACCCTCACCGAGAGGAATCCGCTCCACCGGGCCGATGTCATAAGTCTGCGCGCTCGTCTCTGTCTTCATCATGGCTACACCCTCACCGTGATGGGAGCGCTCACGAACTGGTTATGATGCACAGGCTTCTCGCCCTCTTTCCACGGGTCGAAGTACGCTTCGACCGAGGACTGCACATCGGCATCCAGGCTTTCCACCACCCCCTCGCTGTCCTCCATGATGATCTGCCGAATACGCTCGACCCCGATTCGCTCCACGAATCCGTATGTACGCTCCAGGTACTTGGCGTTCTCCCTGTAATACTGGATGAACCTGCCCATGTACTTGATGACGTCCCTGGGCGAGTCCACGACGCAGAGCACGTCGCCCTTGCGCACGTTTGCGCCTGCCGCGCCGCCGACGTATATTTCCCACTTGCCGCCTTCCACCGCCACCACGCCGACGTCCTTCACGGTCGCCTCGGCACAGTTGCGCGGGCAGCCCGAAACCGCCATCTTCACCTTGTGCGGCATCTCCATGCCCTGGAAACGCTTCTCTATATCAATTCCGAGCGTCGTGCTGTCGCCCAGTCCGAAGCGACAGAAGTCCGTGCCGACGCACGTCTTGCACGTTCTGAAAGCCTTCGTGTATGCGTGGCCGGACGGCATATCCAATTCGCGCCACACGTCCGGCAGGTGCTCTTTCGGTATTCCGAGGATGTCTATCCGCTGGCCGCCGGTTATCTTCACCATTCCGGCCTGGTACTTCTCAGCCACGTCCGCGATGCGGCGCAGTTCGTCGGGCGTGGTTATGCCCCCGTACATCCTGGGAACGACGCTGAATGTGCCGTCGCGCTGGATGTTGGCGTGTACACGGTCGTTGATGAAACGCGCGTCCCGCTCGTCCTCGTACTCTCTGCCCCAGACAGTCTTGAGGAGCGAGGCGAGTCCCACCTTGCTACTCGCGTCCTCGCGCCCGTTCGCCAGCGTCTCGAACACCGACGACACGCTCTTGAGTTCGAGTGACCTGACCGCATCCACGAGCTCAGGCTTGCTCATAGGCACTCCGGGAACGTAGTAGTTCTCGGATGGGTCCTCGGCCACCAGCCCATCGGCGGCGAACTCCAGGATCGCCTGCACCTGCGGCTTACACGAGCCACAACCCGTGCCCGCCCGCGTCGCGTCGCACACCGCCTTGAAGCTGCGATGACCGCCGTTCACCGCCTCTACTATCTGACCCTTCGTAACGCCGTTGCAGTTGCAGACCTGCGTTGCGTTGGGCAGGGATTCTATATCCGTCCCCACGCTCTCCGGCGCGAGCGGGAACAGCATCTCCGCGCGTATCTCCGGCAGCGCCTCATCCCTGTCGAACGCTTGCAGCAGGCGCGGCGCGGACATTCCGTCGCCCAACAGTATCGCGCCCGCTATGTGACCGTCCCTCACTATCAGCTTCTTGTATATGCCCCTGCTCGGTTCGACGTAGGTGACCACCTCGTCCTGTTCGTCGCGGGGTTCCTTGACACCCGCCACCGCCAATTCGACGCCCATCACCTTCAGCTTCGTCGAGACGCGCGAGCCGAAGTAGCGCGCGCCTGGATTGCGCTCGGTCAGCCTGTCCGCCAGGATGCTCGCCTGCTCCCAGAGCGGCGCGACCAAGCCGTATGTGACGTCCCTGTGCTCCGCGCACTCACCGATGGCGAATATATCCGAGTCATTTCTGCACGATAGGTCGTCGTTGACCAGTATCCCGCGCCGCACGTTCAGCCCCGAGATCTTGGCCACGTCCACATTCGGCCTTATCCCCGCCGAAACGACCACCATCCCGCACTCGATCTCTGAGCCGTCCTTGAAGTGGATACCCGTAACCCTGTCCTCGCCGAGTATCTCCGTCGTCAGCTTTTCGAGATGGAACGTGACGCCCATCTGCTCCAGTGTCTCCCTCAGCAGGTCCCCCGACTGTGAATCGAGCTGTGTCTCCATCAGGTAGGCCGCGAGGTGTACCACGTGAACGTTCAGCCCGCGCGTCAGAAGCCCGCGCGCCGCTTCCAGCCCCAGCAGTCCGCCCCCTATCACCACGGCGCCTTTCGCATTCTCAGTGCGCTCGATCATGTTCGTGCAGTCGTCGAGGGTGCGAAACGCGAATACGCCGTCCCTTAGCCCGCCGTCGCTGTCGTACAGCCCGTCAATCGGCGGGATGAACGGCACGCTGCCAGTGGCGATGACCATCTTGTCGTAAGGCACGAGGTGTCCGCCCGCCGCATAGACCGTCTTGCCTCTTCGGTCTATGCCGATAGCGCGGACGCCCGCGTACAGCTTTACATTGTTCCTCTCGTACCATTCCAGCGGGTTGATGTATATGTCGTCCTGGTCGTGCGTCCCGGACAGCACGCCCGACAGCAGAATACGGTTGTAGTTGCCGCGCGGCTCCTCTCCGAACACCGAAATGTCGAACTGTTCCCCGCCGCCCCTGGATAAAATCTCTTCCACCAGCCTCGCACCGGCCATTCCATTCCCTATGACAACCAACTTCTGCTTTTCCATATCTGACAGTCCTCACTGGAACTCTTAATTTCTAATTGACAATTCCAAATTTCTAATTCACAACCCTTACCGCGCACACCTTGAACTCCGGCATCCGGCTTATCGGATCGAGCGCGGGATTCGTCAGCCTGTTCGCCGCCTGCCGACCGCCCCAGTGGAACGGCACGAACACAGTGTCGTGTCGTATCCCCGCGCTTACTCGCACTTGGAAATCAGCAGCCCCCCGCCGCGTGGCGAGCGTTACGCTCCCACCGTCTGTAAGGCCATAGAACCTTGCTGTGGACGGATGTATCTCGGCGCATGGATTCGGCTCCACGCGACGTAGGTCTTCGATCCTGCGTGTCTGCGTCCCCGACTGGTACTGCGCCATGACACGGCCGGTCGTCAGGAATAGCGGGTACTCGGTATCCGGCATCTCGGCGGACAGGCTGTATCCGGTCGAATGGAACCTGGCTCGCCCGTCAGGGGTCGGGAATCCATCCACGAACATCCGTGGAGTGCCCGGATGCGACTCGTCGGGACAGGGCCAGAACACCCCGCCCGACTTCTCTATCTTCTCGTAGCTGATGCCCGAATAGTCCGCAGGCCCTCCCGCGCTTGCACGCCTCAGTTCGTCGAATACCTGCTCAGGCCCCTCGAAATCGAAGTATTCCCCGCGTCCGAGCCGATGCGCCAGTTCGCGCAGAATCTCCATCTCGTCCCTGACCCCTGGCGTGGGGTCGAACGCGCGCCTGCGCAGGATGACTCTGCCCTCCAGGTTGGTCATCGTCCCCTCTTCCTCTGCCCACTGCGCCGTCGGAAGAACCACATCTGCCCACTCCGCCGTCTCCGACAGGAAGAAGTCGCCGACCACCAGGAAGTCCAGGGAGCGTAGCTTTGCCTCAACGTTGATTACGTTCGGCGCCGACACGACCACGTTGGAGCCGAACACCATCAGCGAGCGTACGCCGCCCTCTGTTCCAAGCGAGTCAAGCAGTTCATACGCGGAGGGTCCGGGCATCGGCAGATCCGACTCCGGCACTCCCCACACGTTGGAAACGTGGCGGCGGGCGTCGGGATCGGCAAGCAGCCTGTAGCCGGGCAACTGGTCCGACTTCTGGCCGTGTTCGCGTCCGCCCTGCCCGTTCCCCTGGCCCGTGAGACAGCCGTATCCGCTGTTTGGCCTGCCGACCAGCCCCAGCGCGAGCGCGATGTTTATGTAGGAGAGTGTGTTGTTGACACCCTGCGCCTGCTGCTCCGCGCCCCTGGCTGTGAGTATCATCGCCGATGACCGCGATTCACCCAGCATCCGCGCCGCGCGCACAATCTGCGCTTCAGGGACGCCGGTTATCCGCTCCACCCTGTCGGGCCAGTACGACCCCGCGCTCGCCTTGGCAAGCTCGAAGTCCGCGGTGCGCTCTCTTATATAGTCTTCATCAATTAGGCCCTCGACTATCATGACGTGGAGCAGCCCGTTTGCGAGCGCGGCGTCTGTGCCGGGAGTGAGTTGCAGGTGAAGGTCGGCCTTCTGCGCCGTGGGCGTCAGACGCGGGTCCGCGACTATCAGTCTGCCGCCCGCTTCCTGCTGCCGTCCGAAGTATTGCATTATCGGGGGCATCGTCTCGGCGGCGTTGCTTCCGACGAGCAGTATGGTCTTCGCGCCCGCGATGTCTTCCACAGGGAACGGGAGTCCCCTGTCTATCCCGAAAGCCCTGATAGAGGCCGCCGCTGCCGATGACATGCAGAACCGCCCGTTGTAATCAATGTTGGGTGTTCTCAGCGCGACGCGGGCGAACTTGCCCATCAGGTAGGCTTTCTCGTTCGTCAGCGAACCGCCCCCGAACATCCCCACCGACTCAGGCCCATACTTCGCCTGCGACTCCCTGATCGCCTCCTCGACGCGGTCCATCGCCGCTTCCCAGCTTGCGGTCCGTAGCTGACCGTCCACCGCGCGAATCAGGGGAGTGCGGAGCCGTTCAGGGTGTGAGAGAGCCGCCGCCGCTGTCCACCCCTTCAGGCAGAGCGCCCCCTTGTTGACGGGGAAGTCTTCGTTGCCAACTACTATCGCCTGCTCAGGCTCTCCTGATATGTTCATTCCACACTGAAACGCGCAGTACGGGCAGTGGGTGGATGTAGTCTTAGTGGGCGCGTGTGTCTGGGTAGTCATACTCTGATACAGGAATGAGAGTTCAGGTGTCAGAGTATGTGAAAGTTTTTACAAAGTTATTTCGCAGAAGTAAAAAATGTATTACCGACCCGTTAAGAATTTGTTACAGGATGCCCCAACAGCGTTATAATCCAGTCATCCCAACAACATGGACATAGCCCAATGACAGGACTAACTTACGAACAGGCCGGAGTCAACCTGGAATCGTCGCAGGATGTGAAGCGGCGCATCCGCGACATAGTTACCCCAACCCACGGCCCCGAAGTGCTGGCAGGCGTCGGCGCGTTCGGCGCGATATACTCCTTCGCCGGATACGAGGATCCAGTGCTGGTCGCCAGCACCGATCCGGTGGGCACCAAGCTCAAGCTGGCCGTGATGATGGACCGCTTTGAGGGCATCGGCGAGGACCTTGTGAACGCCTGCGTGAACGACGTGATAGTGTGCGGAGCGAAGCCCGTCCTGTTCCTGGACTACATCAACATGAGTGCCCTGAGACCGGACGTGGTGACCACGCTGGTCGAGGGTATGGCAAAAGCGTGCGCCGAAGTCGGCTGCGCGCTCATCGGCGGCGAGACCGCCGAGATGCCCGGCATCTTCGCGGACGACAATTTCGACGTGTCCGGCTTCGTCCTCGGTGCAGTCGAGCGTTCCGAGATGGTGGACACCTCGAAGATAGCGTCGGGCGACGTCCTGGTGGGTCTGTCCTCCAACGGCCTTCACACCAACGGCTACTCGCT
>DAOULF010000041.1:0-23541 GCA_034420555.1 Dehalococcoidia bacterium | reverse complement strand
CGGCGCACGAAAGGGTCTGACCGACACCGCGCTCAATACCGCGCACTCCGGCTACCTGACCCGGCGTCTCATAGACGTGTCGCAGGAGATCATCATCCTGAACGACGACTGCGAGACCCCGAACGGAACATGGGTACACGCGGGCGATATAGAAGAGGGAGCCGCGCCCTACCTCGAACAGATAAGAACGCGCTACCTCGCGCTCCCGGTGGCAGACCCGAACACGGGTGAGATACTGTTCGGGCGCAACGACGTGCTGGACGAGCCGGCGGTCGAGAGCCTCCAGAAAGCGGGAGTGAGGTCCGTTATGGTCCGCTCTCCCATGACCTGCGAAGCTGAGCGCGGCATCTGCCAGATGTGCTACGGCCTGTCGCTCGCCAATATGCGACCGTCCATGATAGGAGAAGCGGTGGGCATCATCGCCGCGCAGAGCATCGGTGAGCCCGGCACGCAGCTTACGATGCGTACCTTCCACACCGGCGGCGTTGCCGGTGAGGACATTACCAGCGGTATGCCTCGCGTTCAGGAACTCTTCGAGGCCCGCGCGCCCAAGGGCGAAGCGGTGCTGTCCGAAATAGACGGCACGGTCGAGGTCGTCGAAGAGCCCGACTATCGCAGCATCCGCGTATCCAGCGTCGAAGAATACACCGACGAATACTTCCTGCCCGAAGGCTTCACGCCGAAGGTAGAGGACGGCTCCCTGGTAAGCATCGGCGAGATGCTCGCCGAGCCGGACGAAAACGTAGAATCCGACGAGGACGGCGAGACCGCCGCGCTTGCGACCCCGGACCTGATGGCCCGCGTGTCCGGCGAGGTCTCCGTAGATGGCGATCTCATCACCATCGCATGGACTGACGAGGAGCGGCGCGAGTACAAGAACATACCCGCCGCCTCGCATATAAACGTCAGGACCGGCGACAAGGTAAACGCGGGAGACGCCCTCACCGATGGGTCCAAGAACCCCAAGGAGATACTCCGCATCCAGGGCCGCGACGCGGTGCAGCGCTACCTCATAGACGAAGTGCAGAAGGTCTATCGCTCACAGGGCGTGCCGATCCACAACAAGCACATCGAGCTGATAATCTCCCAGATGCTCCGCAACGTCGAGATAGACGATCCCGGAGATACAGACCTGCTGCCGGACGACAGGGTTGACCGCCGTGTCTATGAACAGCGAAACGCCGAGGTGCTGGCCGAAGGCGGCGAACCCGCCACCGCGACGCCCGTGCTGCTGGGCATAACCAGGGCTTCGCTGAACACCGACAGCTTCCTGTCCGCCGCCTCCTTCCAGGAGACGACCAGGGTGCTCACCGACTCCGCCGTAAACGGCAAGGTGGACCACCTGCGCGGCCTCAAGGAGAACGTCATCATCGGAAGGCTCATCCCTGCCAGGCTCAACCTCTCCGAGGACGGAGTCAGCGGCTTGAGCCTCGAGGAAGCCAACTCTTCGACCAGGGGCATGGGCGTAATGACCACCGGCACGTCCCGCCCCGAGGTTCTCCTCGGTCCCGGCGACGACTTCGGCCCTGGCAACGAGTTCGGGCTTGGCCCGGATTTCGTGAGCGAGGCGATTGATCCCGAACCGGTCGTCATGGAAGAGATGGCCGAATTCCCGTCCGACGACAACGACTAGGGGGCAACCGCTCGTATAACCGACTTCATCCCGCAGAAACAAAAATCGGCTGGCCTATCAAACAGGCCAGCCGATGATGTCCCCATTTCGCTAGAGAAATTTGCATAAGTGGAATTGCGGCAGTCGCAGGGCATCCCCACCCCTGGGTTCCCGCTTTCGCGGGAATGACGAATAAGCCAGGCAGGGGACTTACGCAATCGCCTTTTCGCTGAACGGAATTTGACACACAATCGAACCCACTGGTAGCATAATACGTCAAAGTTCCTGCAACATATGAATCATGTCTGCTTTGATAGGGAGTAGTACCTCGGCCGTAGGACACTAGAGAGTCGGCGCTGGTGGAAATCCGACGTCCCAAGCCCAGGGAACTCACCCTTGAGCATCCTGCCTGAAGGGAACAAATGGAGATAGCGAGGGATATAGTCTCGACCAAGTGGTCGGGACATTCTGTACCTATCAAGTTTCTGTGTAAGGCCGGACGGGGTGGCGCCGTTACAACGCCGAAGAGTGGCGTGGAGCGATTTTCCGCGCAACTTGGGTGGTACCGCGGGGTATCGCTGTAAGATAAACAGTCCCGTCCCAATCAGTGGACGGGATTTTTGGTTTATAACGACTCGATACAACTCACTGTCATTCCCGCCCGATAATACGAATGAATCCCCTCTCCCTTAGTGAGAGGGCCGGGGTGAATCCCCTACCCAAGCATAGGAGGTCTAGGAAATATGCGACGCAACGGAGGACAGATAGTCTGTGAAGCGCTGCTGCGAGAGGGCGTGGATGTGATCTTCGGACTTCCCGGAGGAGCGATTCTGCCGCTCTACCAGATACTGCCTCAGTACCCGGAACTACACCACATCCTGGTCAGGCACGAGCAGGGCGCGGCGCACGCCGCCGACGGATACGCCCGCGTCACCGGCAGGCCCGGCGTCGCCTGGGCTACATCAGGCCCGGGCGCGACGAACCTGGTGACCGGCATCGGCACAGCCATGATGGACTCGGTGCCCATGGTCGTAATCACGGGACAGGTGGGGCGCGCGGCCATCGGCTCCGACGCCTTCCAGGAAACCGACATCACCGGCATCACACTGCCCATCACCAAGCACAACTATCTCGTCATGCACGCATCCGAGATAGCGAGCGTCATACACGAGGCGTTCCACATAGCCAATTCGGGTCGTCCCGGTCCCGTCCTCGTGGATATTCCCAAGGACGTATTCACCGAAGAGGTGGATGTTGAGTGGCCCGATGATATTGACCTGCCCGGATACAGGCCCACCACCAAGGGCCACAGCGGGATGGTCCGGCGCGCAGCCAACCTCGTCAACGAGGCCAAGCGCCCGGTCATACTCGCCGGACACGGGGTCATAATCTCCAGGGCCTACGACGAACTGAGGGAACTGGCCGAGAAGGCGCAGATACCCGTCATCACCACTCTCTTGGGAATAAGCTCCTTCCCCGAGAACCACGTCCTGAGCGTAGGTATGCCCGGTATGCACGGCATGGCATACGCCAGCCTCGCTATCGAGGAGGCCGACCTGCTGATCGCGCTGGGCATGAGATTCGACGACAGGATTACCGGCGACACATCGCTGTTCGCGCGCGGGTCCAAGAAGATACACGTTGACGTTGACCCGACTGAAATCGGGAAGAACGTCGCGGTGGACGTGCCGATAGTCGGCGATGTAAAGCTGGTGCTCAAGGCACTCAACAAGCGTATTGAGCCAACATCGAGACTGGAGTGGCTGAACATAATCGAAGATTTGAAGCGCGACCATCCGTCCATGCTGATACGCGACACCGACAAGCTGATTCCCCAGTACGTCATCAACCAGATATCCGAGGCTACCAACGGAGAGGCGATCATAGTCACCGGCGTCGGTCAGCACCAGATGTGGGCCGCGCAGCACTACACGTTCAACGAGCCCTGCACGTTCGTTTCGTCGGGCGGCGCGGGCGCGATGGGCTACGAGGTTCCCGGCGCGATGGGCGCGCAGGTGGGCCGCCCGGACAAGGTGGTGTGGTCCGTCGCGGGCGACGGCGGCTTCCAGATGACGATGTGCGAACTCGCCACCATGTTCGAAAACCGCATACCCGTCAAGATAGCCATACTCAATAACGGCTTCCTCGGAATGGTCAGGCAGTGGCAGGAGATATTCTACGAACGCTCCTACGTCGCCACCGGATACTCCGGCAATCCTGACTTCGTGAAGTTGGCCGAGGCGTTCGGCATATACGGCGCGCGCGTGACCGAGAAGTCCCAGGTCAGGCGGACGATCCAGGAGGCCATGGAATTCGACGGCCCCGCCCTGGTTGACTTCGTAGTAGAGCAGGAAGAGAACGTCTATCCGATGATACCCGCCGGCATGTCCGTGGGCCAGATGATAGAGGAGCCACGACCACAGGAGGCTCTGAGATGATTGCAATCACGAACGGGAACCGGGAAGGTCATACCATAACCGCGCTCGTCGAGGACAAGCCCGGCGTCCTGAACCGTATAACCAGTATGTTCCGGCGTCGCGGCTACAACATAGCCAGCCTCGCGGTAGGCCCGAGCGAAGTGCCTCGTCTCTCACGCATGACCTTCGTCGTCGAAGGCGACCCGCACACGCTCGAACAGGTCTCCAAGAATCTCAATAAGCTCATTGACGTCATCAAGGTCGTTGACATATCCGACGATAACAGCGTCAGCCGCGAACTCGCCCTCGTCCGCGTCAGGTGGGGAGACCAGACCCTGGGCGAGATAAAGACGATAGTGGACATATTCGGAGCGAAGATCGTGGATACCGCTCCCCATTCGCTGATAATCGAAGTCACCGGCAAGTCCAACAAGGTGGACGACCTCGTAGAAAACCTCACTGGAATAGGCTTCCACGTGCAGGAGGTCATGCGGACCGGGATGGTCGCCATGAGCCGCGGTCTCAGCGGGACCGAAGTGAACCGCCGCGCCCACGCCGAAAGGCCGGCAGTCAAGTGGGAGAGCGGCAGCGTCTAAGTCCAAGAACTGATAACTGAAAACCAATAACTAAAGACTAAGGAACGAACTAAATGGCAAAGATGTACTACGAAAACGACGCCGACATGAGCCTGGTCGAGGACAAGACCATCGGCATCATCGGCTACGGCAGCCAGGGCCACGCCCACGCGCTCAACCTGAAGGACTCCGGCCTGAACGTGATGGTCGGCCTGTACGAAGGCAGCAGCAGCATAGCGAAGGCCGAGGCCGACGGCCTCAAGGTCGGGCTGGTCGAGGACACCGCCCGCGAGTCGGACATCATCATGATGCTGATACCCGACCACATCCAGGCGGAGGTTTATAGGGAATCAGTCCTGCCCCACCTGCTGCCGGGCAAGACGCTCATGTTCGCGCACGGTTTCAACATTCACTTCGAGGCCATAGTTCCTCCCGACAGCGTGGACGTCTCGATGGTAGCGCCCAAGGCCCCCGGCCACAGGATGCGCGAGGTATTCACCCGAGGCTCCGGCGTCCCCGGCCTGCTGGCCGTCCACCAGGACGTTTCAGGCCAGGCGGAAGCATTGGGTCTCGCATATGCCAGGGGAGTCGGCTGCACACGCGCCGGCGTCCTGGAGACGACCTTCAAGGAGGAGACCGAGACCGACCTGTTCGGTGAGCAGGCCGTCCTCTGCGGCGGCGTGGCCGAGCTCGTCAAGAGCGCGTTCGAGACGCTCATCGAGGCCGGATACCAGCCGGAGTCGGCGTACTTCGAGTGTATGCACGAGCTCAAGCTCATAGTGGATCTGTTCTATCAGGGTGGACTCGAGTACATGCGCTACTCCGTCAGCGACACCGCCGAGTACGGCGATTACACGCGCGGCCCGGTCGTCATAGACGAGAGCGTCAAGGAAAATATGCAGAAGATCCTGGCCGACATCCAGGACGGCAGTTTCGCCCGTGAATGGATCGCCGAGAACGACGAAGGTCGCCCGCGCTTCAACCGCCTGCGCGAAGAAAACGCCGGCCACCCGATAGAGAGCGTGGGCAAGGAGCTGCGCTCCATGATGTCCTTCCTACAAGACGCGGATTAGCGCAACGCCTGAAAATCCCCTCTCCCTCGACGGGAGAGGGCTAGGGTGAGGGTGAAACCCAATGGTAGCCAATGCAGATGAAATTAGGAAACACGTGGTTCGATATCACATTCAGCCTGCCGCTAGAGGAGGTGAGCACACTATAGAAGTTAGTATGCTTGAATTGGAGGAAGGACTGAAGCGAGGGCATGATAGAGCTCCCTATCGTCAAGCGATAAAGGCCGCACTGACTACTAAGGACTTTCAGACCCAGTACAATGCGACAGCGAATGGATTTAAGAGCATTACATTTACACTAAGGCAGGCAGAGCCAACTGGAATTGATGTCGTTTCAGACCCTCTTGCTTATTCACAAGAGGATAAGGCTGAACTTATAGCGGAACCCGAATCTAAAGAAGACATAATCTCAAAATTGACTGAGCGCATGGATGAACTGACCCAAGATGAGTTCGAGAATCTGGTTCTGGCATATGCGCGGGCTAAGGGATTTTCAAGTGTCGAGGTATCGTTCACCATGAAGATTGAGATATAGCACTCTACCGAACGTGATTCTAAATACCAGACACGAGAATCATCGGCGATATTCCCTTCATGGTCGTCATATTGATGCCAATGTGGTTATCCATGCTTGTGTCAATGCCAAACCCATTGGAAGAAGATACTCAAGAATACATAGAAGAAAGAAAATAGAATGATGGAGGCTATCCATCCTGCCTACTATCTATTAGGTTTACTTGCAGTTGCAGGGATGTTGTATGCGCTACTTCGCTCTGTTAACAAGAACAGACGACCTCAACATAGGAGACACCGCCGTAGGAGAGGTAGGAGACGCTATAAGGGTCCGCAGGATATATGTCACTTCTGTGGGTTACATGAGGATCAAGTGATAGATCTGGATTATACTAGGAGAGGTAAGCTAATGTGTAGAACTTGCCGCGCACATAGGGATGATAGACGATACGTGAATTCCAGAAGGAGAAGAAGAAGGAAAGTATCTTAGTCTTAGGCTTATACTATTTTAGTCTGACTATGCTGTGAACTCCTGTGGCAGATTGTGTACTGTCGCTCCCGCGAAAGCAAGAATCCACCCTGCCTATCCACCAGAAACACGACTAAGTTACATTGAATTGGTATGATATGGGAGGCGCATGAAATACGGCACATAACGCCAACTGCGGGAGGAGACGCTCGTAATGAGTAGCGCCATATTGACAATAGCCGGTGGGATGTTCGGCATCCCTCTCGTCGTGATGTTGCTCATAGCGGTATCAGGAATGGAGATTCCTTCGTTTGTGCTATCGGTGGGAGGATGGAGCATGGCCTTTGGCATAATCGTCGGCGGGATAGGCGCGGTGGTGGCCCTGTCCGAAAGATGACCGTCTAGCTGGGCTGAATCTGATTATTTGGTCATTCAATGTAGCGTTGGCACAAATGGGAGAACTGAACGGTGACCACCGCAACTCAAGAAGCGCCAGAAGGCGAGCGACTCGCAAGAATAGAAGCCACCCTTGAGGCTGTGCTTTGAGAAATGAACGACGCGAATGCGGATAGGCTCGACATTCGCGCCGAGATACGCGATATTCGTTCGATGATAAACAGAAATACCTTCATGATCGTCGGATTCATAGTAGGCACGTGGATAACCGTAATACTGACTATACTCTTCAAAGGCTAGCGGCAGGGAGACAAAATATGAAGACCGCGGAGGTATCCCCCGTAGTCCGCCATAGAGACCGAGTTCTGGCAACGCTGGGTCCGGCGGACTGCGCTGTCCTTTAGAGTTCCCTGGACAGATAGACATTCAGGCCAGAGCACACTCAGATAAAGAGGACGAAAAATGCCAGAAGAAAAAGTAATGATCTTCGATACCACCCTGCGAGACGGCGAACAGTCCGCGGGCATCGGTCTGACGACCCCCGAGAAACTGGAGATCTCCCGTCAGCTGGACAGGCTGGGCGTTGACATCATCGAGGCCGGCTTCGCGGCCAGTTCGCCCGGCGACTTCGAGGCGGTGCAGAACATCGCGCGCGAAGTCCGCAGGCCGATAATCGCGTCGCTGGCGCGCTGCGTGCTGCCAGACGTGGACGCCGCGTGGGAGGCGATCAAGGATGCCGAGCGTCCGCGCATCCACGTGTTCATCTCTAGCTCCGACGTGCAGATAATGCACCAGCTCCGCAGCGATCCCGAAAGCGTGCTGTCCGCAGCCGTTGCGTCGGTGGAGCGCGCCAAAGAGTACTGCGACGACGTGGAGTTCTCCCCGATGGACGCCACCCGCACCGACATCGAGTACCTGTACGGGATGCTGGAAGCCGTGATCAACGCGGGCGCGACCACCGTGAACATAGCGGACACCGTCGGCTACACCATCCCAGCCGAGTTCTACAACCGCATCCAGCTCATCAAGGAGAACGTTCCGAATATAGACAAGGCCGTTCTGAGCGTCCACTGCCACAACGACCTGGGTATGTCGGTCGCCAACAGCCTGGCCGCTGTCACTGCCGGAGCGCGGCAGGTGGAAGGCTGCATCAACGGCCTTGGCGAGCGCGCCGGAAACGCCGCCCTCGAAGAGATCATCATGGCGATAGAGACCAGGCCAGACCTGTTCAACGTCGGCACCAACATTGACACCCGCCAGATATACCGCACCAGCCGCCTCGTCAGCGACATCACCGGCTTCCCTGTGCAGCCCAACAAGGCGGTCGTCGGAGCCAACGCATTCAGGCACGCCTCCGGCATCCACCAGGACGGCGTTCTGAAAGAGCGCAACACCTTCGAGATAATGGATCCGCGCTCCGTCGGCTGGCCCAGCAACGAGCTGGTCCTGGGCAAGCTGAGCGGAAGGGCAGGACTGCGCTCCCGGCTGGAAGAGCTGGGCTATTCGCTCGACCAGGACGAGCTCAACGAGACGTTCGAGGCATTCAAGGAGCTGGCTGACAAGAAGCGCGAGGTCAGCGACGCAGACCTGGTGGCGCTGATGTCCGTTCGCCGCCGCCGCGTGGACGTGCCCGCCGTGTACAAGCTGGAGCATGTCCAGGTTTCCTGCGGCAGCCACGAGATTCCCACAGCGACCGTTCGCGTAATCGGTCCTGACGGAGACGCCGTAACCGACGCCGCAACCGGCACGGGCCCCGTGGACGCGGTTTACAAGGCCATCAACCGAATCATTGATGTCCCCAACACGCTCACCGAGTTCCGTGTGAACGCCGTAACCGAGGGCATAGACGCGCTCGGCGACGTCACCATCAGGGTCGAGGCCGACGACAACGCCTACCTCGGGCGCGGCTCCGACACCGACATAATAGTCGCCAGCGCCAAGGCATACATGAACGCCCTCAACCGCCTGGTGGCCGCCGGAAACGGCCACAGCGGCACGGACGACCCGTCGCCATAGTCGAGATTTCAGGATTGTTTGGAAAGTGAACTCGAGGGGGCAGCTTATGGCTGCCCCCTGAATCAACTCCGCGCTGCCGCAAGGTAACTCACATGACTACAAAGGCAAAACTCCTTACCGCCGACGACCTGCTGCGACTGTCCAGCCAGGGATTTCGCGGCGAGTTGATCCGAGGAGAACTTCACGAAACTATGTCAACCGGAATAAATCACGGCAGAACGGTGATAAAAGCCAGCGTCCAACTGGGTAATTTCATCATGCCGAGGCAGTTGGGAACACTTGTTGGGTCGGATACGGGTATCTGGCTGGAACGCGATCCCGACACCGTGCGCGAACCTGACATAGCCTACATCTCAGCCGAGAAGATGCCATTAGACGCCGACATTCCCGGCTATTCCGAGGTCGTTCCCGACCTGGTTGTGGAAGTCAGATCCCCGAATAACAGCCTGAGAGAGATACGCGAGAAAGCCCTAATGTGGCTGGATTTCGGTGTCCATCTGCTATGGGTGGCGCATCCTGAGACTCGGACTGTGGACGTGTACGGCATCGGCAGTTCGGTCTTGACTCTAACTGAAGATGACACACTGGACGGCGGGGAAGTTCTGCCGGGCTTTAGCTGCCCCGTCCGAGACATATTCTAGCCTCCTCCGCTCTGAAAAGTGACAACCAACGACTGATAACTAAAATCCAACAACGAGGAACGATAATGACCGCCAAGACGATGTTCGACAAGATATGGGACGCCCACGTCGTGAGAGAGCAGGAGGGTCAGCCCACCCTTCTGTACGTTGATCTGCACCTGGTACACGAGGTCACGTCACCGCAGGCATTTGAGGGGCTGCGTATGTCGGGCCGCAAGGTCCGCAGGCCCGATCTAACCATAGCCACCATGGACCACAACACGCCCACCTGGGAACTGAGCCGCCCCCTGGAAGATCCGATTGCCATACAGCAGCTCGACTATCTCGAGCGCAACTGCAACGAGTTCGGAGTCACACTCTACGACAGGTTCAGCCCGTATCAGGGTATCGTTCACGTCATAGGCCCGGAGCAGGGCTTCACCCAGCCCGGACAGGTCATCGTGTGCGGCGACAGCCACACCTCGACTCACGGCGCATTCGGCGCGTTCGCAATCGGCATAGGCACCTCGGAGGTCGAACACGTCCTCGCTACCCAGACCCTCCGCCAGTTCAAGCCCAAGACCATGGAGATACGGGTGGACGGGCCATTGCCCTTTGGAGTATCCGCCAAGGACGTCATCCTCGCGATCATCGGCGAGATAGGAGTCGCAGGGGCTACAGGCCACGCCATCGAGTACACCGGAGAGGGCATCAGACAGCTTTCGATGGAAGGCCGCATGACGGTCTGCAATATGTCAATCGAGGGCGGAGGCCGCGCCGGCATGGTCGCTCCTGACCAGACTACCTTCGACTATATGCGCGGCAGGCCCCAGGTCCCGCAGGGCGACGACTTCGACCGCGCCTGCGAGGAGTGGAGCAAGCTCACCACCGATTCCGGCGCCAAGTTCGACACGACGGTCGTAATCAAGTCGTCCGACCTGGAGCCGCACGTCTCCTGGGGAACCAACCCGGGCATGGTCGCTCCGGTCACCGGGCGTGTTCCTGACCCCGACTCGTTCGAGGACGAAGGCGAGAAGGAATCGGCCACCCGCGCGCTCGAGTACATGGGTCTCGAACCGGATACACCCATTCAGAACATACCCTTGGACAGAGTGTTCATAGGCTCCTGCACCAACTCCCGTATGGAAGACCTGCGCCTCGCAGCCGAGGTCGTCAAGGGCAAGAAGGTCGCCGACAGCGTGTACGCGATGGTCGTCCCTGGCTCCGCACTAATTAAGGCGCAGGCTGAGCAAGAGGGTCTTGACCGCATATTCACCGACGCCGGATTCGACTGGCGCGTCGCCGGATGCTCGATGTGCCTGGGCATGAACCCCGACATCCTAGAGCCCGGCGAACGCTGCGCCGCCACATCCAACCGCAACTTCGAAGGACGCCAGGGCGCGGGCGGCAGAACCCACCTCGTCAGCCCCGAAATGGCCGCCGCCTCAGCCATAGCCGGCCACTTCGTGGATATTAGGGAGTGGTAGTAACAACATGAAGTGTATCTTCTGCAAAAATGGTAAGACCCAACCTGGCTCTGCTGTCTTCGTCGCCACATCCTCCGAATCAGTCCTGGTGGTAAGAGACGTTCCCGCTGAAATTTGCGACAACTGTGGAGAAGAGTATTTCGACTCCGAAACCACGGGGCACCTGCTCGAAAAGTCCGTTGGAGAAGCGGATCCCGACATCCAAGTAGAGGTACGGAGATACGTCATCCCCGCGTAGCGAAGGCGAGGAGAAGACGACGATGACTTGCGTCATCTGCAAGAATGGTGAGACAGAGCCGGGAGTTACGACTTCTACATTGGAACAGGATTCGACGATAATCTTCGTCAGAAACATTCCTGCTGAAGTATGCAACAATTGTGGCGAGGCGTACATAGATTCACAGACTATTGTGAACCTGCACAATATGTCCCCTGAAAACAGTGAACGAGACGATGAAGTTGATGTAGTCGTATTGAAATATGCGGCGCAGGCGAATTAAGCCTGCGCCGATTTTGTCTTATGTTACTCGCCGCCGAAGATTACGTGGGACCTCATATAGTCCATGTCCATTTCGACACCGAGGCCGGGGGTGTCAGGGACGTACAGGTCGCCGTTGCGGATGTCCAGGCCCGGCTCGATGAACACGTCGTATGCGCTCAGGTCGTAGCGCGACGTCTCCAGCTTGTAGAAGTTGGGTGTGGTCATCATCACGTGAGCCCCGGCCAGGACATTTACCGGGCCGCTGGCGTCGTGCGGGGACACCGGCACGTAGTACGCCTCTGCCATGGTGGATATCTTCTTTAGCTCGGTGATACCGCCAGTCCAGGTGACGTCGGGCATCACGAAGTCGGCCAGATTATTCTCGAAGATGTTCACGAACTCCCAGCGCGTGTGCAGACGCTCGCCGACCGAGATCTTGACCGGGATTTCGCGCCTCACCTGGCGCAGCGCGCTGTAGCTCTCCACCGGCACCGGCTCCTCAAACCAGTGTATGTCGTGCTTGGCGAGCCTGTTGGCAAGCTCGATGGCGGTCGGAACATTGTACATACCGTGCGCGTCTATGAGTATCTCGATGTCCGGGCCGATTGCCTCGCGCACCGCGCCGACTATCTCGTCGGCGGTGGCGATTCCCTCGCGGCTTAGCTGGCCGTCCATGAAGCCGTCGTTGCCTCCGGGTATGAAGCGCATCATCGGGTCGAATTTGAACGCCTCGTATCCGGCGTTAATTATCTGCTGGGCGTCGGCTATGGCGTCCGGGATGGTGCGCGGTTCGGGCGGGTGTGTGTAGAGCGCAATGCGGTCCCGTACAGGCCCTCCGAGCAGTTCGTATATGGGCAGTCCGAGCTCTTTGCCCCGGATGTCCCAGAGCGCGATGTCTATGCCGCTTATCATCGCGGTGGTCGCTCCGCGTGTCCCGACATACGTAAATGACCGGAAAATCTTCTGCCACAGACGCTCGAACTCGTTGGTATTCTCGCCTGCCAGGAAGTCGCTCACCTGGCCTATCATAGCTACCATGGCGCGGTTGGCGACCGGGCCGGGATAGGTCGTCACCTCGCCCCAGCCGGTTATACCCTCGTCGGTATCCACCTGTACGAAAACGAGTTGGCGGTCCCTGACTTCGGACTTCTGCTCCACTCCTGTCGTCACTTCCCAGGGAAAGCTGACAAGCCAGGGGGTTACTTTGGTTATCTTCATCTTGGTGTCTCCTCGGGACTGGTTGTCAAGCGCACCCACCACTTTAACACAGTCCCGCGCAGTCGGGCGTCATACAGAGTTGAACTAGACACTGGCGTGAATTTTTGTGCAGATTGTTGAACCTAATAATAGCCTTATACCAATTCGGAGTGATGTCACCATGTTCTGACAGACCGGGCGTGATGGATTCCCGCTTTCGCGGGAATGACGATTTCAGCTTATCTCGGACATTCACGGCATAGTCAGACTTAGATGGTATTACGTATATGCTTAGTTTCAATCAGGTCCAATCATATTGCCTGATTCATGATTATTGCATTAGTTGAACTTGTGTGTTATCTTGCCCAGCGCATACAAGAAATGCAGTAAAAACAACCATATACACCTTGAAATCCATCATGATTCAACTGATTCGATCATTTACAGCATAGTGAGAGGAGAGCTTTCAACTTGGACAAATTCAAGCATACGTTAATCAGTAAATTAAATAAAATTTATGATAAGTTGCCAGATTTCCGATGGTCGCTGTTGGCGTCGCTGGCCCTGATAGCGATCCTAGGAGGATCGCTGATCGTGCCGAGTTCCGGGGAGGCATCTCCACCGCCGCCTAAGTATCCCACGAAAGGCAAGAAGGATACTGGTAGCCCGTATGTCTCATCCATCAATCGGCGGAGTCCTGTCGTGGAGCGCACTGACTCCGATACGCTGACATGGGCAATCGTATTCAGCCAGGATGTCCTCAACGTGGACTCCACAGACTTCGACATTGATGGGACAACAGCCTCTCTCTCCATCACCTCGGAGGACACCTACCTCGATAACGTGTATTACGCCACGCTTTCGGGCGGCGACCTCCCCAGCCTGAACGGAGTTGTTTCCATCGAGGTCGCATCCAACAACGACATTACCAATAAACGCGGCAAACTCCTCTCACCGGGCCCGCCCATCTGGAACAGAAATACCTACATTGTGATCAATCCGTTCATGCCGCCACCACCACCCATCGTCCCGCCTCGGCTCCTGAGCATCGAGCGAAAGTCGCCCACCTCTCCAATCACTAATGTGGACAGCCTTACTTGGCGGGTAGCCTTCAGCAAACCTGTCAGCCTGGACGTCTCGAACTTCAGCGTTTCCGGCGCGCCCGGCGTCATCAGCCTGACAAAGGTTCCACCTGAGATGGTTGTACTGTCCGGCGAATCGCTCTGCAAGTGCGATCTGGAAGACATGACCTCGGGCATGATCTACGATGTGATGTTCTCCGAGGGCGCCGCCCCCTCAGAAAAGGGTTTGGCAAACCACAACGGCATGGTTGTCCTCAGTATAGAGAATGCGAATAGCATCGTGGACGAGGACGACGCTCCACTTGCCAGTTCCGTCCCCGAACAGACCAACGAACCCGCCTTCATCCTGGACAACATAGCTCCGGTTCTGTCTGAGACCTTCGAAGTGAAGGCGCCCAGGCCGGATACCTCTCCCAAGTACACTTTCCACTCCTCAGAATCCGGGCAGGTCACCTACGGCGGTTCCTGCGCCAGCGTCTGGGGCCTGGCTAAGGTCGGCGATAACCGAATACCACTCAATCCCTTGGCAATCCAGGAGCACGCCAACTGCTGGATCAGCGTAACCGACGTCGCCGGAAACGTGTCTGCGCCTCTTTCCATTACCAAGTTCACCATGGATGCCGTCCCACCTAGCCTCACCAGTATAGAACGAGTGTGGCCCCACTCCAGGATAACCTCCTCCGACGCACTGATGTGGATGGTGACCTTCAGCGAACCCGTAAACAACGTTGACGTCGAAGACTTCGACGTATTCAGCCAGGTCTCTAACGTCGTTGGAGTCGTGCCGGTCGGACTGGGACAACCGGGAGACCCCAGCCCTGAATACTATGTGGTGGTGCAAGGCGGAGAGCTAGAACTGCTGAACGGACAGGTCATCCTCTCCCTCAAGGACAATCGCAATATCGCCGACCCGGCGGGCAACCCGCTCACCGATGAAACGCCTACGGGCGTAAACGACAACACATTCTGGCTGGTGAACAAGGGCCCGGACCCCGATCCGCCAACAGTGGCCAACCTCGCGATTCGGGACGTGAGATACAATTCCATCAACCTGGGCGCGGCCACCAAGCTATCGCCGGACTTCTCCCCCAGGAGCGTTCTGGTAGCTACCTTCCAGCCACATCCGGAAGCGAGCATAACCTGTTCAGCGGAAGAGCGGCTTGAGTACGGCTGGTACAACACCACCACCACTTTCACACCGATTGGCCCGGATGGTATATCTACCGATACGGACAAGGGGCAAGTCTATCAATCAGTCGCCATCCCCAAAACTCCGGGCGAATATATGCTGCTTGCCTACTGCGTCAACGGGGCCCAACGCTCCGATGCCCTCACGCTGTGGAGTGGAAGCATTACGCTGAAATCCTCAGAGTAGTGAGTGAGCGGTTCTCCGACACCGACTCTTAGCGACTGAACAAGGCAGGGGCGGAACCTTATACCGCCCCTGCCTCTTTGTTCGGTACTGTACGCTAACATAATGCGATGATGCGAAAGCGCATCTGTCAGGCCCGATTGCGCGCCAATTCCCAACCAAATTATAGCTTTGCGTAATTAAAAGTTATGTGATAGATTACGCTTTGGGTAAAAATTTACTCATGGCATCCGATTGGTTCTCTTGAAGGAAGGGGATAGGACTATGGCCAAGAAGGCAGGCAAATATGTAGAGCGTCCGGGAAGGCAGCATGGAGATGAGCCGATCACCATTCCGGTGCCGGAGGATTTGATGACGGAGCCCGGAATTCCGACCCGAGACAGGGATGTCTCCTTCTTCAGCAGGGAGTATCCCCTCGAGAACATGGCGATAGAGGAGAGCGCGTCCGCTGAGTGGTCCAGGGAGGAGCGAGAGAGGTTCACGCCGGAGTCTATCGAGTTCTTCAACGAGCACTATGAGACGATGGAGCCCATCGTCGAGTGGGTACGCACCAGCGGCGAACTGGAACCTATGGGAACCCCGACCGGCGAGGATGTCACCGAACTCATTCGCCAGAAGGCCATCGAGCTCGGCTACGGTGAGGTGGGATTCACACGCAACGACCCTCACTACGTCTATAACACAAGGAAGCCCGAAATTCGCAAGGACCTGCCTCACGCCATCTGTCTCGCCTTGGAGCAGGACTATCGCAAGACGCAGACCATCCCAAGCATGGAGGCCGAGGACACCCACTTCGGGACATACGCCGACCAGGGTCCGCTCACGATGGAGCTGACCGAGTTCATCCGCACACTTGGATATAACGTGCAGGTATCCGGCCCCACCTGGCACTACGGTCCGATGATCCCGATGTTCGTCGCCGCCGGCCTCGGACAGTTGGGCGCGAACGGGCAACTCCTGTCGCCGCACTTCGGCTCCAGGGCGCGATTGCAGATAGTCTATACCGACGCCAACGTCACCTACGACGAGCCGATTGACTACGGCATCCACAAGTTCTGCCAGGAGTGCAAGGTCTGCGTGGACCGCTGCCCCGGCCGCGCGCTCATGCCGGACAAGGTCTGGTACAGAGGCGTGGAGAAGAACAAGCTGGTCTTCAAGCGCTGCCGCCCGGTCATGGCGCGCTATGAGGGCTGCGGCGTGTGCATGAAGGTCTGCCCCATCCAGAAGTACGGCATGAAGCCCGTCATGGAGCACTACATCGCCACCGACGGCGAGATATTGGGCAAGGGCACCGACAACCTGGAAGGGTACGAACTCTCCGACAAGGGCTACTTCGGACCGGGCAAGCTGCCCAGCTTCAAGCGCGATTTCTTCGATATGCCGCACGGCAGAGCCGAGGACTGGATTCTCATGGAGTTCAGGAACAAGCTCATGGAGAACAAGGTCAAGAACGGCGACGGCCAGAACGAAGACCTGATGTGGGAGGACTTCCGCAGCAAGATGGAAGAGTCCCTCGAAGGCCGCGAACTGTCCGTGGACATGGGAATGGATCGGGGAATCTAGCTCGATTCGACAAGTAAGAAGTTAAGGGGCATCCCCGTGAGTCGAGATTCGTCGGCTTGCCGGGGATGCCCCTGCTCTTTGTCCGCCGGGGAACGTGCTGACGGCGACGATTCGAGCGAAAATCGAATCGGCCGGATATACGCCCGTCAAGCTGCACGCTATCATATCCATAGGACTTACGCAGTTGGGTAGGACTGATAAAATATCATCCAAGCCGACGCTCCGTTCGATTGTGAGATGAGATATGGCCACTACCGATACACTGACCACAAGACCCAAGCCCGCAGATACCTTCCAACTGCCGGACACGCCTCGACGCGAGCCTGACGAGATGACCAGTTTCGACTCTCTTCACTCACTCGGCAATTCCCACCACGTCATCCGGCACCTCGGAAACGAGGCGACCACCCTGGTATTCACCGATAAGTACATCTCCCTGAATCCGATTTTGGGTCCGGACGACCTCAGAAGGAATCCCGACCTGGCCGTCGCCCTCAACGCGGACCGCGAAGGCTTCCTTCGGAGGAACGGCTACATCATCAGCGAGCAGGGCAAGCCGCCTGACTTCGCGCTTGAGATAGCATCCAGGAGCACGGCGCGCGTGGACGTGGGACAGAAGCGGGTGGACTACGCGGTCATGGGGATACCGGAGTACTGGCGGTTCGACGAGACAGGGGAATTTTACGGCGCGAGGCTTGCGGGGGACAGGCTGGTGGATGGCCGATACGAGCCGCTTCCTATCGAGGAGTTGTCCGAGGGTGTGTTGGAGGGGTACATCGAGGTGTTGGACCTGAACATTCGCTGGGAACATGGTGGGTTGGGATGGTACGATCCCGCGACCGGGCTTCACATCCCCACGTTCGACAGCGAACGCGAACGAGCAGACGGCGCAAACGAACGAGCAGACAGCGAACGCGAACGCGCCAATAACGCCGAGGCGCGGGTCCGTGAGTTGGAAGCCGAGATCAGACGGCTGCGCGGCTCCTGAGTGGCGTATAACCCTGCCAAAAGCCTCTTCCAGCCAGGGGAAGCGTTGGGACGGGGACATCCTTCCTGGACAAAGCCGTGATATACTCGCCCAAAAGCGGCAATATGCAAGTTGAGGTGCGCAATGTTCGACGTAATCATAACTGGAGGTACGGTCGTTGACGGGAGCGGATCGCCCGGATTCAGGGCCGATGTCGGCATAGTCGGCGAGCGCATAGACGTGATTGGCGACCTGGCGCAGGCGGAGGCGCGCCGCGTGATCAACGCCACCGGACTCACCGTGTCCCCCGGCTTCATAGATACACACGCGCACTCGGACGGTGTTCTGCTCTGGGATCACCAGCACGCCAACGGGCTGCGGCAGGGTATCACCACCGAGATACTCGGACAGGACGGGCTCAGCTACGCCCCGATGTCGGCGGACAACTACAAGATGTACCGGCGATACCTGTCGGGCATACTGGGCGAGCCGCCCGAAGACCTGGATATGTCCAGCGTGGCGGCTTTCAGGTCGCACTATCACAAGAAGGTCGCGATAAACACCGCGTACAACATCGCGCACGGCGCGATCCGGCTTGAGACCGTCGGCTTCGATGACGTTCCGCTGCGGGGCGAGGCGCTGGACAAGGCTCTCGATATGGTGCGGCAGGGCATGGAGGAGGGTGCGGTCGGATTCGCCACCGGAATGTCCTACCATCCCAACGCCTGGAGCGACACCGATGAACTAGTCGCTATCTGCGAGGTCGTCGCCGAGTACGGCGGCGTTTACACAACCCACCTGCGGGACGTGAATACGGACAGGGGCTTCGGCGACGGGGGTGTGCCGGAGGCGCTGGAGATAGGCAGGCGGTCGGGGGTAAAGGTCCACTTCTCCCATCATCGCACAGACGCATCCACCGCCGGACAGGTGGCCGAGAGAGTGGAGTTGATAGACCAGGCGAAGGCGGAGGGAGTTGACTGCACACTGGAGCTTTACCCATATCCGACGGGTAGCTCATTCCCGCTCAGCTTCCTGCCCAGCCAGGACCACGTTGGCGGGCCGGACGAGATCATGCGCAGATTGCGCGACGGACGACTCCGGCGCAGGCTGGTCAGGGAACTCGAAAGCCACCCGCGCCGGACACTCGATGACGCGGTATTCACTTACATGAAAATCAATAAAGACCTGGAGGGGATGTGCCTTGCGGACGTGGCCGAGGAACGCGGCCAGAGTCCGGGCGAGACGCTGATTGACCTGCTGGCTGAGGAAGACGGCCAGATATGCTATCGGGGAGCGCCTCCTCACAGCGTCCGCGTCTGGGACCAGATTAGCCGCGACGCGATGGACTTCCTGGCGCGAGACGACTACATGGTGGGCAGTGACGCGATACCCATAGGCTCGATGCCACATCCCAGGGCCTACGGCTGCTTCCCGCGCTTCCTCGGACGCCTTCGGAAGAAGTATCCCGTCATCAGCCTGGAGCAGACCGTCCAGCGCATGACCGACAATGCCGCGCGACGATTCGGATTGAGGCGTCGCGGGCTCATCAGGACGGGATACTTCGCGGACATCGTCATCTTCGACGCCGAGCACGTCATAGACAACGCCACCTACGACGACCCGGTCCAGTTCCCGACGGGTATCCCATTCGTGCTGGTGAACGGGAGCGTCGCGGTTGACAACGAGCGATGCACCGGCGTGATGGCGGGACAGGCGGTGCCGTAGGGTCAGCGCCCAACGGCGCGCCTTGGCGTACATCCACTTGAGACGGTCCCGACTCTGAAAACATTTGACAGTTACAAGTCAAACCCTTACACTAAATTTCACTTGTTCCCCGTCCGCCGGACAGTGGCATTAGCCAAGTTCCCGGGCGGGTGTTTTTATTATGCGCGTACTCGTATTCATTGACGGTCAGAACCTCTATGACAGTTGTCTCGATACGAGGGACTATCGCCCTAGAAGACCTCTGAACTAGACAGCCCAAAGCAAGGACTGTTCGGTTTGTAGTTCATCTTCAGCGGGACAGGCCGGCGCCTACCGCTACTCTGTCCGTTAGCTCGGATAAGTCGTGAGCGCTCCGGCCCCATACGTGCCCCGGATCCAGGGGCGTTATGGAGACCCAGTTGTTGCGTGTGGCCCAGACGTCGCAGCCCTCGGGGACTTTCTGGTTGGTGGGGCGGTTGTGCTTGATCCAGTAGTGGGAACGCCAACCGTCGTGGCCGCGCTCGATGGTCTCAAGGTACGCCTTCGGGCCGAGGGTCGTGGCCTTCACGCCCCGGATGCGGTCGCCGGAGACGTTGGGGACGTTCACGTTGTACAGGATCGGCTCATCCTGGGACTCGCCCGATATGTGGCGCGCGAGACTTCTGGCTATGCGGGCCGCTGGCTCGTAGTCCACGCCGCTGATCCCGGCGACCGAAACGGCGATAGAGGGTATCCCGTGAAAGTAGCCTCTGAGCGCACCGCCGAAGGTGCCGGAGTCCAGGACGTCCAGGCCCATGTTGGCGCCGTTGTTTATGCCGGACACCAGCAGGTCGAAAGTCTCGGGGAACAGGCTGCCGTCCGCGAGAATCACGCAGTCCGACGGCGTACCGCTGACGGTATGCGCGGTCACACCCCCCAGCCGGGATTCGACCTCGTTGACCCTGAGTATGGTGAGCAGGGTGCGCGCCGTTCCAATGCCGCTCTGGTCTCGGTCCGGGGCCACCACTGACACTTTGCCAAGCTCGGCCATAGCCTCCGCGACCGCCCATACGCCGGGCGCGTCTATTCCGTCGTCGTTCGTAACCAGTATTCTCAAGATGTCAAAGCTCCTGTGTCACGTACCAGCGCATATACTTGGGACTGTCCATGCTAACGCCCCGGTCGTAGTAGATCTCGAATTGCCTGCTCTCGGTGGTCAGTATCCGGTAGTAGTTCCTGTGGCGACGCTGCCACCACTTGTGCTTGCGTCCGTCGCTGGGGTAGCCGTAGTCCTGCCAGGACGTCATGATTCGCTCGACGCGGTGGGTCTCTTTTCCAAACGAAAACGCCAGGGGCTCACGGGTATCTGCATCCCGCTCGACGGAGATCTGCTGTCCGAAAAACCTTCTGGGCATTCTCGACCGTGTAATACCAACTCGGAGTGATGTCACCACATACTACCCAGCCGGGCTGAGTGGATTCCCGCTTTCGGAGACCTTTGCGTAACCTGGTTCAACTTCAACATTGAGGATCGGATGGGTGTGTGAATTCTCGTATTCATAGCTGCTCGCACCGGCCTCCCCACCCCTGGATTCCCGCTTTCGCGGGAATGACGGTAGTTGTGCAAAGGTCTCCTTTCGCGGGAATGACGATACATAGACTGTCGCCGAACTTCATGTCTCGGCCAGAGCGAAATGGTATCATAGGTCCAATTCAGGGAGAGGGGTCTTGGGCCTGAAGATGCCGAACGAGCTTGTGTAGCCGTGCAGGTAGGTGGACCCGGACACCTGGCCGATCTCGCCGTTGCAGAAGAAGCCAGCCAGCGGCAGGTCTCCCACTTTGTCGCGGAACATATCGGTGTCGTGGTCGGGTCTGCCGTAGAGGTAGGAGCCGCGTCCGAGACACTGGAACAGCAGCGCGCCCGCGCCGGATTCGGGGGTCTTGTCGCCGGTGTACTGGGTGAGCATCGCGTCGAGGTCGTGCGACGAGGTTTCGGCGTCCCGCAGGTGGAACTGCACGGTCTGGCCCTCTTTCAGTATCTCGCCAACAGCGAGCGCGCCGCGCCGGGCGTCCACTCCGAGGATATTCCTGATGAGGAAGTCGCCAAGCTGCGGGTCCTCGTTGAACTCGTCCATGACCACGCCGAGGAACAGCGAGTGCTGGGCAAGCTGCTGGTCGCGCTCGTCGAGCTGCTGGAACGTCTCCCGGAGCACCTCGAAGGTGTCCCTGCCGTCCAGTTGCTGGAGCATATTGTGTTCGCAGGCGGTTATCTGCATCCGCTGTCCTATGGGGCGGCAGCCCTGTGCGACGATGGTGTCCACCGCTATATCGCCGTGCAGCGCCAGTCCGACGGCCCCGTAGTCATAAATGTCTTCGCCGAGATAGAGCGCGTTGGAACCGGGCTGGCGACCGCCGGACGCGAGTCCGCCTATCTTCGCGCCTCGCGGGAAGGCGTAGTCGAATCCCATGAGCAGATTCTCGCCCTGCACGCTGAACGGATCGGTAAGAATCATGAACTGCGGGTCGTCCGACGCGGAGACGCGGACCATTTCCTCCCACGCGGTGGGGGGAGCGTCGCCGTCCGGCATATCGTTGTTGTCTATGTGAAATCCGACTATGCGAACGTCGGGCAGGACCGCGGCGGTCAGAGACAGCCCGGGACGGTCTTCCACCTCCCGACCCGCGCCTATGACGCCCCCGCCGGAGCATCCTATGAGAAAGCACTCGCCGAACAACTCGCGCACCAGGCCGGGAAGCTCGTCGTAGCGGGCGGCGTGGTGGGCCGACACAAACGCGACGACGAGGTCGGGCCTCTGGTCGCCAAGCGCGTCCGATATTTGGCCGGCGCACTCCGCGGCGGCATATTTCAGAAATCTGTGTTCGGATAGCGCGGATACCCACTTCATCGCCGACCTCCCCGTGAAGACCATAGGCTGACTGCCCCTTGTGTCGGAGCATTGTATCAGGATGGGCGGGAGGCGGCATACGGATGGCAGCCGGGAACCCGCTCAAGAAGCGTGGCACATCGCATTCACCCTCACCCCAGCCCTCTCCCTGAGGGAGAGGGGGTCTGTTGATCGGTATTCGTAGCTGGTTGCAAGTTTGCCTACCCTTGTGAGCCCAGAGGGAGAGGGGACTTTTGCAATCGTCTCACAGAGTTGATATTTGATTCTACATATTGATATTATATCTCCTTAATTCACAATCATACTGAGCAGTGCAAGTTTCTATCCGATTCTTATAGTGATACTATATATCGTTTACTAACAATCAGGGCAATCGTGTTTTAGTGAGAAAGCGCGTTGAGCAAGTATTCTCCGACAGCGTGTTCAATCTGAACACGACCAATTTGAGTGATATGAGTAGCCAAACCTAGATGGAGGCAAAATATGAAACGACCGTCTTTTTGTAGGAGTTCCCGTGTGGCTCTAGGCATCCTACTCGGGATGACTGGCCTTCTGGCTTTTGCGCTGGCGTGCGGAACTCAGGATGAAGAGGCCGAACCACAACCTGCGCCCGTTCCAACTGTGGACGTAGCGGCGATCATCAATCAGGCGCTGCAAGCGCAGCCACAACCAGAGACGATGTCCCCGGCGGACATCGCAAAAGCCGTTCAGGACACGATGGCGGCTCAGCCCGGCGTGACCCAGTCCGACGTGGCCAATGCCATCGCAGATGCGCTTGAGGCCCGGCCCGGCGTGACGCAGGCGGACGTGGCGGACGCCATTGCCAGCGCCATGGCGCAGCAGCCGCAGCAGGAAGGCCTGACTGAGTCGGACGTGGCTCAGGCCATCGCCGAAGCGCTGTCCCAGCAGACTCCCGGCCTGACAGAGGCTGAGGTAGCCGCGGCCATTGCCAGGGCCATGGCTGAACGGCCCGGCGTGACCCAGGAAGACATCCAGTCTGCGGTCTCACAGGCAATGGAAGCGCAGCAGGACATGATGCCTGAGCGCATGAGCACGACAATCACTGTCGCGCTCGCCAACGTAGGCGCCCCCCAGTTCCGAAACGAGAAGGGCCA
>DAOULF010000040.1:0-29442 GCA_034420555.1 Dehalococcoidia bacterium | reverse complement strand
AAAAGTCCCTTCCCCCTTGACGGGGGAAGGTTAGGATGGGGGTGACTCCGCCAATCCAACTTCAATGCCTACCCCTCTCAGCTCCCTGAGGGAGAGGGCTGGGGTGAGGGTGTTTAGCTTCAATACCTCCCACTTCCCGGGAGCGGACGAGTAGATGACAACTCTCATGCACTTGTCTAACATTGGAGAACCTGTATCAACTGAGTCGTTGGATAAAGCACGTCTCAGGGCCCAGACCCTCGGAGTCTGGATATATGCGCGTCAATGAACACATACGTTACGAGCCGGATGAGGAGTGTCCTCTCCTCACAACGCTTGGCGCCGCTTTCCAAGGCATCATAATCATACTGTCGAACACGATCACGATCGTGACCACTTTTGTCGTGGCAGTCAACGCCGGAGAAGGTTATCTGTCGTGGGTGGTGTTCGCGTCCCTGCTGATTGGTGGGTTGGTCACGGCTCTCCAGGCAACCAGAATTGGACGACTGGGTTCGGGATACATTCTCATGTCGGGTCCCACCGTAGCATTCCTTGCGGTCTGCGTACTGGCTGTTGAAGAAGGCGGCCTGTCGTTGATGTCCACTCTGATAGTCGTCTCCTCGATTGTGCAGTTCGCTCTGGCAGTCTGGCTTGCGAAGCTGCGCCGAATCATCACTCCCGTCGTCTCCGGAGTCGCCTTCATGATGATAGCGGTCTCCGCCATGCCCATAGCATTCGCCAGACTGGGCGAAGCGCCCGCAGGCGCGTCTCCGGTTGCCGGTCCGGCTGTGGGAACGGCTACGTTGGCCGCCGCCGTGTTTCTGACCCTTCGCGCGTCGGGCCTCCTTCGGCTTTTCGCAATGCCCATAGCTATCGTGATGGGCTGCGTCATCGCCGTGCTGTTCGGGGCGTACGACTTTCAACGAGCTCTCGACGCCCCTTGGTTCGCTCTCCCGGAGTTCGGCGCGTGGCCCGGCTTGAGTTCTGATGTGGATGGAGAGTTCTGGGCGCTTCTTATAGTATTCCTCGTCGTGAGCACTGTGTTAGCCGTCAGGTCCGGCAATGAGGGGGCCGTGATTCAACAGGTCTCCTGGCACAGGCCGCGGGCCATAGATTTCCGAGCCGTGCAGGGAACGCTCAACGTAGGTGGTCTGGGGATGTTGCTGTCCGGGGTAGCTGGTCTGCTTCCCGTGGCCATGTATCTGCCTTCGACTATCGCGCTGATCAACTTTACCGGGGTAGCCGCCCGGCGTGTGGGATACGTGGTGGGAGCTGCACTGATCGGGTTGGCGCTCCTGCCCAAGATAGTCGCAATTCTCGCCACGATACCGCAGTCGGTGACCGGGGCGATCCTGATGATCGTGATGGGTCTGCTCTTCGTCGAAGGGTTCCGGACCATTCTGCAGAGCGGACTCGATCAGCATAAGGCGCTTATCGTTGGGCTGTCCCTCTCGGTCGGGGTGGGCCTTCAGACCCGGAACATCTTTGAGGGAGTCCTGGGAGACCCCTGGGGAGTGGCGCTGGGGAGCAGTGTCGTCGCGGGGGTCGTCGTCGCGGTCCTGCTGTCGTCAGTTCTCGAATTGGCAGGTCCCCGCCGCAAACGCTTGGAAGGCGATCTTGACATCGCTGCACTTCCCAGAATCGTTGCATTTCTCCGTGAACTCGGCTCAGGCATGGGGTGGGACGATGCCTCGATAGAGCGGCTGTGCGCCGCCGGTGAGGAGACGCTGTCAAGTATGTTGCAGTTGCGTGATGACTACGAGGAGGAAAACCCCACGCGACTCATTCTGAATGCACAGCCAGGCGCCGCGACAGTGGAGATGGAGTTTATAGCGGTGTTCGAGGAGGAGAACATCGAAGACCGGATCGCTTTCATGAGCGAGCAGGCCGAGACGCCCCACGTAGGCGAAATTTCGTTCCGTCTGCTGCGTCATTACGCGTCTTCGGTGCGTCACCGAAAGTATCACGGTATTGATATAGTTACAGTGCAGGTAGAGGCTTAACATTTGCCAGGCGACGACTTTCTTGCTGCGCGGAAAAATCACACGCGGTCCTCGTCAACAGAATAGGAGTACTGAAATGGCAGGATATTTGATAGTTGACAGCGAAATTACCGACCAGAATCTGTTCGAGGAATTTGCCTCGGGCATGAAGAATCTAATTGAAGATCGAGGCGGCAGGTATCTGGTGCGTGGAGGCGCCACCGAACTTGTCGAAGGGGATCGTACTCCTCACCGCGTGGTTGTTGTAGAGTTCGAAAGCATGGAGCAAGCCCGGGCTCTCGTCAATTCGCCCGAATACGTAGAAATTGCGGCTCTTCGCTCGAGGAGTAGTGTATCTACCACGTTCATCGTAGAAGGCGTGTAGTCCACTGGATTGAGACGATTCCAAAAGTCCGTCGCGGTACCGAATCGTCATTTGTATGTTGGAAATCCCCTCTCCCTCAGGGAGAGGGCTAGGGTGAGGGTGAACTGCAATTCAGTCATTCCCGTGAAAACGGGAACCCCGAAGGGCTCGCCGCTCGGCAATCCAGGGGTGGGGGCTCCGCGACTGCCGCAATTCCACTTCTATAATCGTCTCACTAGATTTGACACCCGTCGCCGTTCACGATAGACTTCTCCGAAAATAGAATACGCGCCCTGGGGGAGCTTGGAAGGCCAGGCTGAGAGGGCAGCCCGAATGCTGTCGACCCCTAAGAACCTGATCTGGGTAATGCCAGCGGAGGGATGTGGTTCAGTCCACAGAGACAAACAGCCGCCCACCCGCACAGGTGGGCGGTCTTCTTCTGTGAGTATGTTGGCTGTGGACAAAACCGAAGAGAGAAGCGCCGGACAAGCGGCGGCTTCCGAAGATGCGCGCTACGCCATTCGAGTGGACGCTCTGTTCAAGACGTTCGAGCGAGACGGCCAGCCTCTGCCGACCCTGCGCGATGTCAACTTCCACGCCCTCGACGGCGAGTTCGTGAGCATCATCGGCCCGTCCGGCTGCGGCAAGAGCACTCTGCTGAACATAATCGCCGGCCTGGATGAGCCGACGTCCGGGAGCCTGTCCCTCTATGGCAGGCAGGATACGCTCCGGCTCGGCTCGGTCGGATACATGCAGCAGAAAGACCTGCTGCTCCCCTGGCGAAGCGTTCTGGACAACGCCACTCTCGGACTCGAACTCCAAGGCGTTACTAAGCGGGAAGCCACGGCGCGAGCGCAAGAGCACCTCGGACGCTTCGGCCTGGAGGGTTTCGAGAAGTCTTACCCGCACAGTCTGTCGGGCGGAATGCGACAGCGCGCCGCCTTCCTGCGCACCGTTCTCGCGGACCAGGAGGTCTTCCTGCTGGACGAGCCGTTCGGCGCGCTGGACGCGCTCAACAGGACGCGCATACACCAGTGGCTCACCGGACTCTGGGAGTCCATGCAGAAGACCATCGTGATGGTCACCCACGACGTGGACGAGGCTATCTTCCTGTCCGACCGAGTTTACGTGATGACCGCGCGGCCCGGCGCCATGAAACTGGTCAGGAAAGTCGAGATACCCAGGCCCAGGAGCCTAGACGTCTTCGCAACCGGGGAGTTCATGGAGATCAAGTCCGCTCTTCTGAAGGCGATACGTGAGGAAGACCACTCGGAGTTTCTGCCATGAGCGCGGAAACACGCCTCTCACCCGTGTCCGCGAGCGCCGCGTCCTGGACGAAGAGCCTCGACAGGACAGCCAGGCGATGGCTGCCCGCGCTTCTCATCGTCCTCGCAATCCTCGCGGCTTGGGAGGCATACGTCCGCATCTTCGACGTTCAGACATGGCTGCTTCCCGCGCCTTCCGCGATTGCCGTCGCGCTGGTCCAGGACGCCGGACTTCTCTGGTATCACACGCGCGCCACGCTAACCGAAATCATCGTGGGCTTCGGAGTCGCGCTTGCCTGCGGAGTCCTCCTTGCCACCGCGATAGGCACGTCGCGCACGCTGGAACGCGCGCTGTATCCCTTCATAATCGCCTCCCAGACCATACCCATCATAGTGATAGCCCCTATGCTCCTGATATGGGTCGGCTACGGCCTGGCCCCGAAGGTCATCGTCGTCGCGCTAATCAGCTTCTTCCCGATAGTCGTCAACATGGTTGACGGCCTCAAGTCCGTGGACCGCGACATGGTGAACCTGATGCGAACGCTCGGAGCGAACAGGCGTCAGGTCTTCTTCAAAGTCCAGGTCCCCACCTCTCTCCCGTACCTGTTCAGCGGCATGAGAGTAGCCATTGCGGTCAGCGTCATCGGAGCGGTAATAGGGGAGTGGGTCGGATCGAGCGAGGGCCTCGGCTACCTGATGCTCCGCTCCAAGCCCCAGTTCCTGACCGAGCGCGTATTCGCCTCAATCGTAATCCTGTCCCTGCTGGGTATATGTCTCTTCGCGTCCATCGGGATAATTGAACGCATCGCCATCCCCTGGCGCCGCCCAGCTACTGAAGACTCGGAAACCCAGAACTAGCAAGTCTTGAAAGCCATAGAGTAAACGGAGACTGACACTTATGAAGAAGCTAACAACCATGCCCACCATAATTCTCACACTATCGCTCGCCCTGCTGACTTTAGCGCTATTCGCTTGTGGGGGATCTGAGTCCGACGGGAACAGCGAAGACATAGCCGCATTGCAGGCGCAGGTCACGACCCTCTCAGAAGAGATTGCTACCATCCGCGAAGATATAGCTACATTGCAAGAGCAATTAGTGACTCTCTCAGAAAGCACCTTAGCTGTTTCTGCTGACATGAGCGCGACTGAAGTGGAAACTGTCGAAATCACATTGGTGCTGGACTGGTATCCAAATGCGAATCACTTAGGCTTATTCATAGCACAGCAGAAAGGCTACTTTGCAGACGAGGGACTAGAAGTGACCATGTACACTCCGTCTGACCCTTCCTCTGTCCTCCAAACGGTCGCAACTGGCTCCGACGACTTTGGGATGAACTACCAACCCGACGTGCTCCTCGCCCGCAACAAGGGCGTGCCGGTAGTCTCCATCTTGGGAGTAGTGCAGCACCCGCTCAACTCACTGATGACGCTGGAATCCTCCGGCATCACCCGTCCTGGACAGCTTGCGGGAAAAAAGGTCGGATATCCGGGTATCCCTACCAACGAGCCGCTTCTGGAAACGATGCTGAAGGCGGACGGCCTCAGCGGACTTGAGGATATTGAACTTGTCAACATCGGCTGGAACATCTCCGAATCTCTCATCAGCGAGAAGGTGGACGGCGTCGTGGGCGCCTACTGGACGCACGAGAGCATCAACATGGAGAACATCGGCTACCCCGTGAACGTGATGCGCATGGAAGAGTGGGGCGTGCCGGACTACTACGAACTCGTGCTGGTGACCAGCGAGAGCTATCTGGAGGAGAATCAGGACGTCGCTGAGCGCTTCATACGAGCCATCAGGCGCGGCTTCGAAGAAGCCATCGGCGACCCGCAGGCCGGAGTGGATGTGCTGGTCGCCGAGAATCCTGGTGAGATTGACGAGGCGATTGACCGACCCGGCGCCGACCTCCTCGTCCCAATGTGGCAGCTTCCCGCTGGCGGCGGCTTCGGAACTCAGGAACCGGCGAGGTGGAACAGCTTCGTCCAGTGGATGAAGGACAACGATATGCTGGACCAGTCGCTCGACGCATCGGCGGCCTACCGCGCCGACCTCGGAAACTAGAAAGTGAGGATCGAATGTCACTCACCCAGGAACTCAAACACAAGCACGCCGACCTATGGCAGAAGATGGTCTTCCACCCCTTCATCGAGGAGATGGGTGACGGCACTCTCTCGCACGAGAGGGCGCGCCGCTACTTCCTCCAGGACTACGTTTTCGTCAACGACCTGGTGGCGATGATAGCTCACGGCACCGCGAAGGCCCCCAGCATCGAGGCCGCGAGTCACCTGTACTCTTTCCTGTCGGTCATCCTGTCCCCCGACAACGCTGAAGAGAACGACTTCTTCATGCGCGCATTTGATATACTTGGGGCAACGGAAGAAGACTACTCCTCCGCAACGGCGTCGCCTGTCACCCAGGCTTTCGGCGACTTCCTGGTGAGAACCGGGCTGGGCGGTAGCTTCGAGGAAGTGGTAGCCATCTGCTACGTGACCGAGGGAACGTATCTCGACTGGGGAACCAGGTTTCTGAACGAGGGCAAAAGTCCGTCGAACCCGATCTACCACGAGTGGATCGAACTGCACGGTCCTGCCTACTTAGGCGATTTCGTGAGTTGGTGTGAGCGTGTCGTGGATAGCGCCGACGATGGCGGCGAACGGAGAGCGCGGATAGAGCGCGTATTCCACACCGCGCTGCGCTACGAGTACCTCTTCTGGGAAGCCGCCTACAACGGCGACAACTGGCCGGACCAATAAATGACTATCTCAAAACCTCTTGCCGGGAGAGAGCAACGAGAACATAGAGGCTTTCTCTCCCTTGAGGGCTTACAAGGGTAAGTAAAACGTGTAGTCAGCTATGAATTTCGACCAACAGACCCCCTCTCCCTCAGGGAGAGGGCTGGGGTGAGGGTGAACAACCTGCTAGGTAGATAGCTTATAAGTGGGAATGATGCGAGACGAATACACAACCAGGGGCGAACGCCGCGAGCGCAAACGTCGGCGCAGACGCAAGATGGGCGTCAGCGGCGCCAGTGTGCGCACGATCCAGGACATCATCCTCAAAAAGAGCCGAGATATGAGGGAAAAGCCCGCACACAACGTCAAGAACAGGAGATCACGATGACCGAACGCCGCGTTCCCCGCGTAATGACGATAGCAGGCTCCGACTCCGGCGGCGGAGCCGGTATTCAGGCCGACCTGAAGACGTTCGGCGCGATGGGAGTATTCGGCACCTGCGCCATCACGACCATCACCGCGCAGAACACGCTGGGCGTGACCGACGTCCTGGAGACGCCAATCCAGATCATCCAGGCCCAGATAGACGCCATCGTCTCGGATATAGGAGCCGACGCCGTAAAGACGGGAATGCTATCCAGCATCGAGATAATCAACGCCGTCGCCGAGAGACTGGACTTCCACAACCTGAACGTCGCGGTTATTGACCCCGTAATGGTCGCCTCGACCGGCGCGCCTCTTCTCAGGGAAGACGCGGTTGACGCCATGCGCGACATCCTCACCCGTAGGGCGACCGTCCTCACGCCCAATACACGCGAGGCCAGGATCCTCACCGGCATGGAAGTAAACACCGTTGACGACGCCAGGGCCGCCGCGAAGACGCTCGTCGAAGAGTTCGGCGCTCAGAATGTCGTCGTAAAGGGAGGACACATCGAGGGCCCGGCCACTGACGTCCTCTACGACGGCTCCCACTTCACCACCTTCACCTCCGAGCGCATCGAGACCACCAACACCCACGGCACCGGTTGCACACTGGGTTCGGCCATAGCCGTCGGCCTCGCCAAGGGCCTCGATGTGCCGACCTCGATACAGCAGGCCAAGGACTACGTCACCGCCGCCATGCGAGCGAGCTACCCGGTGGGGCAGGGACACGGGCCGCTGAATCATTTTCACGAACTCTGGCCCGGGTAATCGTTAGTTGCTGGTCAGACAGCCTGATTGGACGGGCGCATCGCCCTGAAATACGCCTCGCCGCCATAGACGAATGCCCCGGCGCACACCAGCGCCATCCCCGCGATCAGCCCACGGCCTGGGTCTTCGCCCAGAATGAGCCAGGCCAGCGCGACCCCCGCCACCGGCATCACGAAGTAGAAGAACGTGATAGTGGAGGGCAGGTATCGCTTTACCAGCCAGGCGTTCGCCAGGAACCCGAAGCCCGCTATAACAAGACCCTGGTACGCCATCGCGAGCCAGAATTCTGATTCCAGAGTATAGGTCGGACTCTCGAAGGCGTAGCTCGCTATGAGAAACAGGACGGCGCCGATAACCTGCTGTCCCATCATCAGCTTCGACTCGGATACGTTCTGCGCGAAGTTGGAGATGAGTACGATCCGCAGGCCGAGCAGGATCGCCGCCACCAGGCTGAGCGCATCCCCCAGGATAGAGGCGCCCTCTGTGACATTGCCTCCGTCTCCTAACACCACCGCCAGCACTCCGGCGTATGAGAGCGCGATGGCTAGTATCTGCCAGCGGCTCAGCCTTTCCGAGGGTATCATTATCTGGGCGATGACCGCCGCCCAGATCGGCATCGTCGTCCCGATGGCGGTTGCGTGGCCCGCGGTCGTGAGGTCTTGTCCCACGTTCATGAACACCAGTTGAACGGAGAACAGCAGGCTCACTATCAGGATCGGCCTGACTTCCGACGCTTCGAGTCTGAAGGATTCCCTGCGCGCTGCCATATAGACCAGCGTTACTAGTCCGCCGAGGATGAATCGCATCCAGCCGACCTGGAGGGGGGCGCCGTACTTCAGCGATGTCTTGATGCTTACCGGAAGACCGCCCCACAAAAGCGCGATGAATATGGAGAAAGCGCTCGGTATGAGTCCCGCGGGACGGCGAGGGTCCGCCGAAACCGGACCGCGTTCGCCGGCGTCAGCGGTCGTGCTGGTCAATGAGTCGTCTCACGTTTCTGGAATCTACCCTGAGGAGCGTCTGGAGATGGGGTACGAGGGAGTATTTCTTACATGAAATCGGCCTCCGCGCTGCGCTTGGAGGCCTTTCTGGTATGTGAGTTTGGAGGCGACGGGCGGATTCGAACCGCCGAATAGGGGTTTTGCAGACCCCCGCCTTAGACCGCTTGGCTACGTCGCCCTGTTCATCGTCCGTATAATACAGTATCGCTGGGTCTGGTGCCGAGGGGGAGACTCGAACTCCCACAGCCAAAGCGGCCACAGCGCCCTCAACGCTGCGTGTCTACCAATTCCACCACCTCGGCATTCTCTGAGACACGAAACTGTATATCGAGCCGACTTAGTTATTATAATGACACTCGCTAATTTTGTGCAACTGCCAGCGTAAATTGAGCGGTGCGTCTCCAAAGATCAACGCCGTGAAGATGTAGCGAGACCTCATCGCCTGGGGATGTCGAATTTGGAAGCGCGGCCCGCGTTCTGTATGGCCAGTCCACCAGGTCCACGGTGGCGGCCCGATTCGGCGGATTCTCCAGCGCTATTCCTTTCAGGATGCAGAGACCGCCATCCTCCTCTGCCTCTCTCCGCCGGGCGTTCAGCCACTTCAGGAAGAAGTATTGTCTGCGCTGGTTCTCGATCCTGGACATCTGCCGGATCTGCGTATCAGCGCGATGTGCGACCGATGTGACCGAATCGTTGTCATAAAGCATTTCGCCCGTCCTCAGATGATGCGAAATCTGGCGCTGCACCATCAGGTCAGGATAGCGGCGAAGCGGCGAAGTTGCCTGGGTGTACGCTTCCACGCCAAGACCGCCGTGCGGCGCGGGCTTTGTTGACACGGTCGCGGGCGTTAGACGGCGCATCATCAAGTACGACCGCAGAGGCCCCGGCGCGAACTGCGCCTCTATGTCCGACACGTCCGGCAGCGCCTGCGACCTGAACGGCGCGGGCAGTTCGGCTTCCAAGCAGTATCGGGCCAGGAGCGAGTTGCATAACACCATGTACTCTTGCACAAGGCCGCGAGAGGGAGCGTCTCTCGGAATTACGGCAACGCTTATTTCCCCGTCGGAATCCACCTTGACCGATAGCTCGTCACGGTCGAAGTTCAGCGCGCCCTTCGCCTCCCTCTGCCCGCGCAGATGCCTGGATAGTTCATACAGCGCGGCGAGCTCGTTATGGAGTGGGTGATCGGAGTCGGAGATTATACCGTCAGCCTCCGGATAAGATAGCGCATAGCCGCTCTGTATCACCGACCGCTCGACCTTCCAGTCTGTCACTTCCGCCTTCTCGTTCAGTTCGGCAATAAGACTGATTGCGGCTCGCGGCTCGCCCGGATTGATGCTTCCCCTGTCCGCTGAAATCCGGTGCGGCAGCATACTGATCGTCTGCTCGGGAAGATAGAGAGAAGACATACGCCGGTCCGCTTCCACGTCCAGCGCCGACCCACGCGGAATGAGCGCCCCGGCATCGGTAATGTGTATTCCTACGCGATATGCGTTTCCGTCTCCGAGTATTTCAACCGAAAGGGCGTCGTCCCTGTCTTTCGTGTCGCGGTCGTCAATCGAAAAGACGGTCAGGCTGCTCAGGTCAATGCGGTCAGAATCGGATATGAGTGGGGTCGCGTTGATCGTTTCCGCTTCCGCGAGTACGTCGTCAGGGAAGTTCGGTGAGATGTCTTCCCGTTCGAGCGCGAGGTGCTCGTCCTCGCGCATCAGCCCGAGGGAGACCAGCTTTTCGAACGACAGCCGTTGGAGATCGCGTCCCCTTACGCCAGCATCGTCCAGGAATCCTTTCGCGGAACCGGCGCGGTTGTACTCATCCCCGTGAAGAACGAAGCCCCTTATCTGGTCGAGCATATCCGACTGGTACTGCGTGAGTTCGCCTGGAAGTATCCCCGACTTGAACACCGCGACCAGCGCCTCCGAATCCGCTGCGCGCTGCGCCTGTCGCTGCATCCGCTCCAGCGTCTGCGCGACGGTCTCCCGGTCGCGGGGCAGGTAGTGGCTGCCGTCCCTGACGAATCTCAGGTCACTGCCGAGCAGGTGGAACAGCAGGCCGACGGACTGTTGGGGCGTGGGTTCGACTCCCCAGTACAGTTCGGCTATGTCCGTAAGGGTGAGCGCGTCGCCGTCGTCGCACACCACGTCCCACACCTCTTCCAAGTCTATCTCCTCGGCGACTGCGTTAACCTCGTGGCTCAACTCTTCCACGGTCTCGTAGCGTTCGGCGGTCAGGCCGGTTTCGTGAATAACCCTCGAAACGGGAAGACGCGCCTCGCGGTTCCGACCTATGGAAATGCGCGCCCTGTTCGACTTCGTTTCTACGAAGCGAGCCAGGCGCGGACCTGCGTCCAGGCGAACGACGATAATGTCACCTTGCTGCATCAGGACACGTTGGACGACTAGCTCGGAGTCGGGAGCCGGGGTACGACTTCTTTGGCCAGCAATTCCATAGAGCGCACCCACTTGTCGTAAGGCTGCCACTCGTGCCCCATTGCCAGCAGTACGCCGAATCCGCCCACGTCATCGTACAGTTGGGCGAGCTTCTCTGATACGTCGTCTGGGCTTCCCACCACGAACACGTTATCCACAAGATACTCGATGTCAACGTCGGAGTCCGGCATATCAGGGTCAACCTTGAACAGGTCCACCATACCCATCCTGGGCATCAGCCGAAGGAAATACTGCTCGAAGTCGCGTCGAAGCACTCCGTTCAGCGCGTCCTCGCGCGCCTGCTCACTCGTCTCGGCGACATATATCTCCCTTGCGATCCGCCATTCCGCCCGGTTGGGCGTCCTCCCAGATGTGTCCGCGCCCTTCTGGACCGCCTCCCAGTGAGTCGCTAATATGCGCGAGGGAACCAAGTTGATGCTCATCGGTATCCAGCCACGTTCTCCCGCCAGTATCAGAGTGTCGGAGTTCGGTGACACGCCCGCCACGCCAATCGGCGGATGCGGCTTCTGGTACGGTGCGAGGTGAAACCTCAGTCCGAATTCGTCAACCGGCTCAGGGATTGTGAACTTCCAGAACTCGCTGTCGTAGGACCCGGGCTTGGGGTCCTCCCATATCTGGAGAACCGTGTCTATCGCGTCCCGTGTCATCCTGCGGTGGTCTCCCGCGCTCGGATCGAAGCCGAACACCTCGAAGTCGCCCGGGAATCCGCCAGATCCCACACCCCACTGGAACCGCCCTCTTGCCATGTGGTCGAGCTGCGCTATGCGATGCGCGATCATAAACGGATTGTGGTTGGGCATACAGGTCACGCCCGTGCCCAGCTTGATGTTCTGAGTTCGGGCCAGCGCCCCGGCGATGAACATATCAGGGGCGGGTATGTTCTCCCACACCGTGGTAAAGTGCTCGCCTATCCACGCCTCGGAGTAACCGAGCGAGTCCAGCACCTCGATCTGGTGAAGATCGTCTTCGAGCGTCTGGGTGATGTCGGATCCGGGTGGATGGAGCGGCATCGTGAAGAAACCAACCTGCATTCTTCGTACCTCTCGGATGGAGTCATTGGGCCAAGTCACGGAGAGTATATGCCAGCGTCGGTTACTCTACAAGACGTGGAAATGGTCACTCAGGGTTTCTGAATACCCTCTCAGGTTACGGAGAGGAGCTGGACTAAAGCGGCCGGTTGGAAGTGAATCGCCGTCCGAAAAACAGGAATTTGGCCTTTCCGTAGCTCATGTCGGAAATTTCTTTCCAGAATTGCCCATTGGGTCGAATTTGAGGTTATAATGTTCAGGTATTTCTCAACGGAACATATAGCGTTAAAATATGGAAAACGCATTCAGAATGCAGGAGGAACACGACATGAAATCGGATAGGGCGCTTGTGGCGCATCTAATGAGACGGGCGGGCTTCGGCGCGACACCCGCTGAACTCGACGCCCTCACCCGTGACAAGACCTACGAGGAGATCGTTGACGACCTCGTCAACCCCGAGAGGTTCCCGGAACTGGACCAGTCTTACATAGACAGGTACTACGGCGGCGAGCTGGTCGCGGTGCATGTGGGCAAGTGGATATACCGGATGGTCAACACTCAGAGGCCGCTCGAGGAAAAGATGTCGCTCTTCCTGCATCACATATTCCCGGTCGCCTGGGGCAAGAGCGAACATGGCCCGTCCCTCTACAATGAAATCGCTATGTTCCGGCGCGTGGGTCTGACCGACGTGAAGACCATCCTCCTGGAACTGTCCAAAGACCCGGCGATGATCTTCTGGCTGGACAACAACGAGAACCACAAAGACGAGATCAACGAGAACTACGGGCGCGAACTGCTCGAACTGTTCTCGATGGGCGTCGGCAACTACACCGAAGACGACATAAAGGCCGCATCCAGGGCCTTCACCGGCTGGACGTTCAGGCAGCCGCTCTCCCTGTATCCGGTCGGGCACCACAACGCGGTCTTCGTATTCGACCCCGATGATCACGACTACGAGGAGAAGACGTTCCTCGGACACACCGGCAACTTCGACGGTGAGGACATCATTGACATAATCGTGGATCAGCCCGCCACTGCGCGGTTCATCTCCCGCCACTTGTACAACTTCTTCGTAGAGGACGAAGTGCAGGTCCCCTCCTGGAACACCGAACCGCCGAAGGACGAGGCTGCGATTCAGCAACTCGCCGACGTGTTCATGGAGACAGGTGGGCAGATGCGCCCGGTCCTCAAGGAACTGTTCAACTCCGACTTCTTCAAGAACGCCAAAGAGTTCAAGAAGGTCAAGAGTCCTACCGAACTCGTGGCAGGCGTCCTGAAGCAGACGGGCGAATTCAGCAGCCCGACCACTGGAATCCACCAGTTCGCCATTACCACACTGAATGGCTCATTGGTAGAAGGTCCCATGGCCATAATGGGACAGCGCCTGATGAATCCTCCGACCGTAGAAGGCTGGCACACCGGTCACGAATGGATAGACTCCGGCACGCTCAGCGAGCGGGTTGGGTTCGTAGAAAGCCAGTTCGAGGACATATCCAAGCCTGGTGTGAGAGACATGGTGGAACGTGTCGGGAGCCTGGATGACGACCCGTCCCGGATCGTTGACCGCTGCCTGGACATTCTCGGCGGCATAACTGTCAGTGAGGGCACCTACGCTTCGCTGGTGGCATACGCCGAAGAACTGGGTGGCGAGGAGGACGAATCGGTAGGCGTCCACAATCTATTGCAAATGACCGCTTCAACCGTTGACTACCAGTTCGCATAGTCTTTAGTGAGACACGCAATAAAGCATGGGGGATAAAATGACCACCAAGAGCAGGGAAAAGACGCTGGTAGTCGTACAGCTCACCGGCGGCAACGACTTTATGAACACGATAGTGCCTTATACCAACGAGCACTACTATGACGCCCGCAAGAAGGTCGTAATGAGCCAGGAAGACGTCCTGCCAATCAACGACGAACTTGCCATAAACGCCAACGCCACGCCTTTCAAGCGTCTTTACGACGAGGGCAAGATGGCGATCATCCAGGGCATCGGCTATCCGAACTCGAACCGCTCCCACTTCCGGGGCATGGATATATGGCACACCGCCGAACCCGATCGCGTGGGCAACGAGGGTTGGCTGGGACAGGCGATCAGGGAGCTTGATCCCAAGGCCGAGAACGTTCTCACCGGCGTAAACGTCGGGATGGGACTGCCCCGCGCCATGTCGGTTACCGGTGTTCCCGTGACCTCTGTTGGTGACCTTGAGGGCTACGGCGTAATGAACAGCATCGAACAGCAGCGCCTCCGAGACAAGGCCCTGGATACTTTCAAGGGCATATATGGCCAGGCTATCGGTGCCGGCCCGGTCGCTGAATACATTGGACAGACCGGACTGGACGTGCTCAAGGGCGCGGATATGCTTGCCGATGTTGCCGACCAGTATGAGTCCGAAATAGAGTACGCTGACAACCAGATCGCAAAGAATATGCGCGACGTGGCTCGGATACATCTGGCCGACCTGGGCACGCGAATCTTCTATACTGCGCACGGCGGATACGATACGCACGCCAACGAGATGCCTTCTCATCCCAAGCTGATGAACGAACTGTCCGGCGCCATCTCCGACTTCCTGGACGATCTGGAAGCGCACGACGCCGCTGACGACGTTACGGTCTTCGTATTCACCGAGTTCGGACGCCGGATGCGCGACAACGGCAGCGGCACCGACCACGGTTCGGGTGGCGGCGCGTATATATTCGGCAACAACGTGATGGGCGGACTCTACAGCGAGTACCCGTCCCTGAAGGTGGCGGACTGGGAGCACGGCGAGGACCTGAAGCACACGATAGACTTCAGAGGGATCTATGCCACGCTCCTCGAGCAGATACTGGAAGTCGAGGCGCGACCAATCGTCAAGGGCGAGTACGAGCAGATTTCTCCGTTCGCCAACTAGATCAGTAACAGGTATTCAGGGAGAATTGACGATGAGCAGACCTTATGGATTGCTGAGAGCGGGCTACCCGTACCTGAAGACGCTCGGAATGAGAAGGGTCATCGGCTATCCGACCGACATAGCCTTTTCGGGAGACGGCGATACCTACATACTCATGCGCTCTGAGGGCGGCGCCAGCATAAGAGTGTGGCCCTTGGAGGACATGCCTGAGTTCACGTCGGACATGAAGGGTATCGGCGGTCCCGGCACGGGCGACGGGCAGTTCGTCTGGCCGGTGCAGATCATCACGGACGCCGAGGGCTACATCTACGTCAGCGACGAAGGAATCCACCGGATAACCAAGTTCGACCCGGACGGCGAGTTCGTAGCCAAGTGGGGAGTCCACGGAAGCGGCGATGGCGAGTTCGACCGGCCCAACGGAATCGGATTAGACCCGGACGGCAACATGGTGGTCGTTGACTCCGAGAACAGCCGCGTCCAGAGATACACGACCGACGGCGAGTACCTGGGCGGATTCGGCGGTGTTCAGGGCGACGCGCCCGGAGAGTTCAGCCTGCCCTGGGGCGTTCACGTGGACGAGTTCGGCGATATATACGTCGCTGACTGGGGCAACGACAGGGTCCAGATATTCGACTCCGAAGGCGAACTCAAGAACGTCATCGGGAAGCAGGGCTCCGGAGACGGCGAGTTTAACAGGCCGACGGGCGTCGCGGTTGACGCGCACGGAGACATATACGTCTCAGACTGGGGCAACAATCGTGTGCTGATGTTCAACTCAGAAGGAAAGTACATCTGGAGCTTTGCGGGCGACGCATCGCTTTCCCGCGTGGCGCGCAACTATATGCTGACCAACGCGGTCTCCAATCGTCTGCGGGAAATGGGCAGGCTTGAGGAAGAAAAGTACCTGCGCCGTCCCAGGTCCGTCAGGATAGACGAAGAGTTCCGCCTCTTCATCCCAGACTACGAGTCCTACCGCATCCAGATATACCAGAAGGACGCGATAGAACTGGACCGAACCCAGTTCTCCGCCCCGCTCAGAAACGTGACCCTGGAAGTCACCTAGTCCCACGGCCCGCGCCGATTCATAGCTTCTTCGTCTGTGGCAGGCGGTCATTCATTGATCAGCCTGCCACAGCTTTATGGAAGACGCCGCGGCTACTCATCCATTGGAGATACTTGACACATGACCACGACAAACGGGCGTTGTCCTGCGCTGTCCAGGATACGCATCTGCGACTTCACTGGACAGCTCGCAGGGGCGGGCGCGACCAAGATGCTCGCCATGTTCGGAGCTCAGGTCATCAGGGTGGAAGACAGGCTCAGACAGGGGCAGTGGGACATATTTCGGGGCAACGGCCCCTGGCCGGATGAGCGCAGAGGCATCAATCTCGGCGGGACGTTCAATAATCACAATATCGAGAAGATGGGCGTCACCCTGGATATGCGCAAACCGGGGGCCAGCGACATCCTCCGAGAACTCATCTCGGTCAGCGACGTGGTTGCCGAGAACTTCAGCAAGGGCGTCCTAGACAGGTGGGGCTTCTCGTATGAGGAGATGGTCAAGATAAAGCCGGACATCATATACGTGTCCAACTGCGGCTTCGGACACGTGGGGCCATACTCCGAGTACAAGACATGGGGGCCTATCGTTCAGGCTGTGTCCGGCCTCACGTTCCAGTCTGGGCTTGCGGGTATGCCTCCGGCGGGCTGGGGTTACTCTTATATGGACCACACCGGCGGCTACCACATGGCGATAGCGATTCTGATGGCGGTCTATCACCGCCACCGCACCGGAGTCGGACAGTGGGTGGATATGTCCTGCTCCGATGGGGCGGCGGCGCTGAATGGGCCTGCGATGCTCGACTACACCGTCAACGGCGTTCCCTCCAGGCGCCCGGGCAACCCGGACAGCAATCGCAGTATCTATCCCAGGATGGCCCCGCACGGAATTTACAAGTGCGCCGGGGATGACCAGTGGGCCGCGGTCGCAGTGCGTGACAACAGCGACTGGAGCTCGATGTGCGAGGTCATGGGATTCTCGGACCTCGTGGCGGATGAATCTCTCGATGATGTCGAATGTAGAATCGAGCGTCACGATGAGCTGGACCAGAGAATCGGGAAATGGACGGCGACCAGGACTCCGATGGAGGTGATGAAGTCGCTCCAGGCAAAAGGCGTCCCGGCCGCCGCCGTTCAGCATCCCGAAGACCGGATCGAGCATGATCCGAACACTAAGGCATGGGACTTGTTCCCGACCGTCCGGCATGAAGAGATTGGAAAGATCAGGGTGGACGGCATGGCGGTCAAACTCTCGGAGACTCCGGCTACAATCGAAAGGGGCGCGCCGATTCTGGGTCAGCACAACGACGAGGTGTTCGGAGACATACTGGGCATGTCCTCGGAGACCGTGCGAACGCTGACGGATGAGGGGGTCATATAAATTGGAAGCCGCGATGGGAAACAGCGTTCTCGAAGACATCCGCGTCCTGGAGGTGGGGAGCGAGATAGGCGCCTGGTGCGGAAAGTTGCTCGCCGACATGGGCGCGGACGTGATAAAGGTCGAGCCGCCGGGCGGGGATCCCACCCGCGCCTACGAACCGTTCTACCAGAATGAGCCGGGGCCGGATAGAAGCCTGTTCTTCTGGCACTACAACACCAACAAGCGCAGCGTTACCCTGGACATCGAGAGCCAGAGTGGCCAGAGTGTTTTCAGAGATATGGCCGCTCGCGCCGATGTGATAGTGGAAAGCGCGCCACCCGGTTATCTGTCCTCACTTGGCTTGGGATACGCCGATCTTAATCCCTCCAATCCCTCGCTGGTCATGGCCTCGATAACTCCGTTCGGACAGGAAGGGCCGTACAGCGACTACGCCAGCACCGACCTCACGGCTCTCGCTTTCGGAGGCCCCGTGTGGAGCTGCGGCTACGACGACCACGAAATCCCGCCTGTGCGCGGCGGAGGAAATCAGGCATATCACACGGTCGGACACTACGCCGTGGTCGGAATCATGACCGCGCTCGTGCATCGCCAGTTCACCGGGGTCGGCCAGTACATTGACGCCAATATGCACGCCGCATTAAACATCACTACCGAGGCTGCGACGTATAGCTGGCTGGTGGCAGGGGATACGGTGCAGAGGCAGACGGGACGGCACGCCTCTGTGATACCCACTCCGCAGGCCCAGGTGCTGTGCAAGGATGGACGCTACGTAAATGTAGGAATAGGCGCTCGGACTGAGGAGCAGTGGTTCCATCTGCTTGCGTGGATGGAAGAGGAGGACCTGGTGGAAAACCTGGGCGAGTACCTGAGCTATCCCAGCCGAGAAGCGATGCGCAGGGGAGACCCGGACGCGATGGAGCAGCAGCGGCGTGTGGCGGATACCCTGCGGCGCATGGCGGCCAAGACCAACTCCTATGACCTGTTTACTCGCGCCCAGGAACTCGGCTTCCAGTGGGGGATCATCAATTCGCCGGAGGACGTGCTGAATGATCCACATTTCAAGGCGCGCGGCTTTCCGGTGGAGGTGGAACACTCGGAATTGGACGAAACTTTCACATACCCCGGCGCGCCGTACAGCTTTACCAAGTCGCCCTGGAGAATATCGAACCGCGCGCCGCTGCTGGGCGAGCACAACGAGCAGGTGTACATCGGCGAGCTGGGAATCGTTAAAGATCGGCTAAAGGCACTCAAGGCCGAAGGGGTTATTTGACATCTGGCAACCCACCGCCACTCGCCGAACCTGCCGATATGGGATGAGGACTCCAGATTCAGGCTCCGGCACGTGAGGGAGCTACCCCGTTCCTCTGAAGTTTCTCAAGCTCCTGCACGGGGATATGGCAGTTTATCATGTGACCGTTGCCGCCAATGCCGCGCTGTTCCGGAGGCGGTTCAGAGTCGCAGATGCCGCCCAGTTTTCTGGGGCAGCGTCCGGCGAAGAAGCATCCCTTGAAAGCCGAACGCAGCGTGGGCACTGATCCTTCCAACCGGATGTGAGTGGGTTCGGCGTCCGGGTCCGGTACCGGCGCGGCGGACAGCAGCGCCTCGGTGTACGGGTGGGACGGCGAGGACAGCACCGCTTCGGACGGCCCATACTCGGCGACGTGACCCGCGTACAGCACCAGAATATCGTCCGAGACGTAGCGCACGACGCCCAGGTCGTGTGTTATGAAGACATAAGCGTTCCCCGTCTCGCGCTGGCGCTGTTCGAGAAGATTGAGGACCTGGGCCTGGACTGAGACGTCGAGGGCGGATACGGCCTCGTCGGCGACCACGATGTCCGGGTTGGCCGCGAACGCGCTGGCCAGCGCGACTCTCTGCTGCTGGCCGCCGCTCAGTTCGGAGGGCAGCCTGTCCAGGTACATCGGGTCGAGGCCGACGGAGTTCATAAGCTCCGCGGCGCGCTCGCGTATCTCGCCGCGCCTGACGCCCGCGAACTTTCTGAGGGCGCGGTTGATAGCGTGTCTTATGGGGAGCTTGGGATTGAGAGAGGCTGTCGGGTTCTGGAAGACCATCCGCATCGCGGAGCGCTGATCAGAGGTGCGGTCTTCCACGTCGCCTTCGAGCGCCTGGCCGCGCAGTTGGAGGACGCCGCCGTCCCTGGATTCCAGTCCCACGATGGCGCGGGCGGCGGTACTCTTGCCTGAGCCGCTCTCCCCAACGATGCCGAGAGTCCGCCCGCCGTCAACGCGCATGTCCACGTCAACGAGCGCTCTGACCGGGGGCCTGACCGGCGGCCCGAACAGGATGTATTTCCTGCGCCCGCCGCCGTAGAACTTGCGGAGGTCTTCGGCGTAAAGAGCGGGTGTGGGCTCATCGGAGGCGGATTTGACGACACGTTCTCGCAGATCGCCCCAAATTCCGTCATTTACTTCGTTCTGATAGAAACACCTTGCCTGGTGTCCGTTGTTGCCAACTCCGGCCAATGGTGGAGTGGAGGTCGAGCACTCTTCTCGCGCGAGTGGGCAGCGCGGAGCGAACAGGCAGGAATCGGTCTGCTCCATCTGCGCGTCGAAAACGGAGCCCGGTATGCTCCTGAGCTGCCGTTCGATCCCATCGTCTCCAGGGGGCTGCGGGACGCAGGATAGCAGTCCGGCGGTGTACGGGTGGCTGGGGTTGTTGAAGAGCTCCCGGACTGGGGCCTCTTCAACTATCTCGCCCGCGTACATGACCGCGACCCTGTCTGCCACCCTGGCTATGACCCCCAGGTTGTGGCTCACGAACAGGATGCCCGCGTTGACTCTATCCTTTAGCTCTACGATGAGGTCCAGAATGGTCGCCTCTGTGGTGACGTCCAGGCCCGTTGTTGGCTCGTCCATGATGAGCAGGTGTGGGTCGCAGGCGAGCGCCATAGCTATGACAACACGCTGCTGCATACCGCCGCTGAGTTGGTGGGGGTAGCGTCTTCCGATACGTTCGGGATCGGCCAAGCCGACATTCTCGAAAAGCTCGACGGCGCGCTGACTTGCCGCTTCAGCGTCCATGTCGAGATGCAGTTTCAGAACTTCCTCTATCTGGGGCCCCACTCTCATGGAGGGGTTCAGGGAGGTAAGGGGGTCCTGATAGACCATCGCGATCCTGTTGCCCCTGAGTTCGCGCAGTTCTGAGCCACTGAACTCGGAGATGTCCATGCCCTCGAACCGGATGGAGCCGTCCACCTGGGCGGTGCCAGGGAGGTAGTTCATCATGGCGAACGCGACGGTTGACTTGCCGCAGCCGGACTCGCCGACCAGTCCGAGGGTTTCACCGCGAGAGATTTCGAGGGATGCGTCCCGCACCGCGCGGAACGCGCCACGGGGCGTGTTGAAGGTGACCGCCAGATTTTCCAGTTGTATTAGCGGCGCGTCGGAGTCGTTCATGTTCAATCTCCGGTCTCGGGCAGATTCTGTGCCTGTCGTATTCCGTCAGCGAGCAGGTTTATGCCGACGACGAGGGACGCCATCGCAACACCGGGCGCGAGCGCGGCGACGGGTACGATTCCGATATGCCGGAAGTTCTCGCTGACCATCAGGCCCCAGTCGGAGGACGGCGGCTGCACACCGAGGCCCAGGAAGCCCAGGCCCGCAGTAAGCAGGAGCGCGAAACTGAGGCGTATCGCAGCCTCCACCGCTACGACGGGAAGCACGTTCGGGAGTATCTCCCTGAACATGATGTAGATGGTCGGTTCACCCCTGAGACGTGCGCTCTGGACGAATTCCAGCGGCTTGACTGCGATGGCCGCGCTTCTGATGACACGGCTGTTGTTGGGCATGAACGATATGCCGATGGTGAGTATCACCAGCCAGGATTCGTCTATGCCGCTGAATCGCTGCCTGCTCATGTTTATTATGAGGATGGCGAGTAGAAGCGAGGGTATGGCCAGGAACCAGTCCACGAAACGCATTATGATCTGGTCAACCTTGCCGCCGAAGTAGCCGCTGGTCACGCCGACTATCGTGCCGAGCGAGACTCCGAAAATCGTTCCTATGGTCGCAATCCATACTATAGAGCGAGACCCCGCCAGAACTCTGCTCAGTATGTCGCGGCCCTTGTCGTCGGTGCCGAGCAGGTACCCGGAGGACAGAGACGGAGAACTGAACCGATCCGGCAGGTGGTACTCGGTAGGCGGGTAGGGAGTTATCCAGGGGCCTATTATCGCTATTATGACGTGGACCGCGACTATGGTGAACGCGATCCGGCCAGTCCATGTGCGGAGAATGAGGGAGAGCGCGCTGGACATCGCCTGGGCGAATCTTGACAGCGCGGAGGGCCGCCTCACGCTTTCGGCCTGTATGGTGGAATCTCTGACAGCCATCAGGACAACCTCACCCTGGGATTGAGAGCGCCATACGTAAGGTCGGCAGCGAGATTGCTGAAGGCGTAAACCGCGGCGATTATCATGGCCGTGGTTTGCAGGAGACGTATGTCTCGCGCGTTGATTGCGGATATGAGCAGGCTGCCCATACCCGGATAGGCAAACAGGTTTTCGATAATAATGAGGCCGCCGAACAGCCACCCGACGTTGTTCGCTATGACCGTTATCGTGGGGAGCAAGGCGTTGGGCAGAACGTGCCGGATGATTACGGTCCGCATCGGCAGACCCTTCAGGATCGCTGTGCGGACGTAGTTGCTGCCCATTACTTCGATCACGTTGGCGCGCGCCATCCTGAATATGTAGGCGAACAGCGCTCCGGTGACAGTGAGTATGGGCATTATCAGCACTTGCGGATTACCCAGAATGGTCTCTCCGGGCATCATAATGCTCGAAGAGGGCAGCCATCCGAGGGTCGTAGATAGGACCAGCACGAGCACGACGCCGGTGACGAACTCAGGCAGTGAGATAGTCAACAGCCCTCCGAACGTGAGGACGCGATCCCATAGAGTGTCCGATTTCGCGCCCACAAGGACGCCCATCACAAGTCCCAGCGGGATCGCTATCAGGAAGGCGCCGACCGCGAGCAGCGCGGAGTTGAACAGGCGCCCTCCGACGATGCCGGAGATTGGGGCCCCATTTGCGGTCACGCCCAAATCGCCTCGCACCGCGCCGCCGATCCAGTCCAGGTATCGAATGTGCGGGGGCTTGTCCAGCCCCATCCGCTCGCGCAGCGCCTTGAGGTTATCCGGCGTCGCGCCCTGTCCGAGTATGATTGCGGCGGCGTCGCCGGGCGCGAATTCTATCAATGAAAAGATGGCTATCGAGACCGCAAGCAGGGTCACCACGATGAGGGTTATTCTGACTATGAGGAATCTTGCCATACTTCTTTCAGGGTCGCGTCCAAGCGCGGACGCGGGGATTGTCTATGGGGGTTGTGGGGGAGATACGCGCGGCGAGAGTATCTTCCCGCCGCGCGTGGTTTTTCACGGCCTAAAGCTATCTAGTTCTTGACCCACATCTCTTCCATCAGGTAGTGAGAGAGTGCGGAGTGCGCCTGAACGCCGCCGATGTTCGCCCGGTGGGCGATTATGACCGGCGAGTATGCCAGATAGAGGACGGGAACGTCTTCTATGAGGATCTCCTGCATTTCCTGGAAGTACGCTTTGCGTTCCTCTATGTCGGCTGAGGACGCGGCGAGATCCAGGAGCTCATCAAGGCGTGGGTTGTTGTAGAACGACTCGTTCCAGACAGTGCCGCCCCTGAGCTGTACGTCAATAGCGGCGTTGGCGGGCCTGCCGCCCCAGTTGCTGGTAACGAACGGGCAGCACGGATCCATCCACTGCGCTTCCCAGTAGGGGCCTGCGTCGTGGGTCTCGACCTGCACGTTGATTCCGGCTTCGGCGACGGACTGCTGGAAGGCGAGCGCGGCTTCCTGCATGAATCCGATGTCGGCGGTGTTCAGGACCAGGTCAATGCCGTCGGCGTATCCGGCCGCAGCGAGATATTCCTTGGCCTTGGCTATGTCCTGCTTTATGATGGGCTGTTCGTCCCAGTAGTACTGGTCGTTGATGCCGACAGGGTGGTCGTTGGCGGGCGAGCCGCGCCCGAACTGGGCGGCCTGGACGATGAAGTCGCGGTCAACGGCGTACTGCATGGCCTTGCGGAGGTTCTTGTCGGCGAATATAGGCTCCGGGAGGTCCTGGAACTTCGCCCAATTGTCCGTATCGCCCTGGAGGTGGTTATAGCTGGTGTGCATATCTATCACTACCACGCCCGCGGAGGGGGTCTCGGCGATCCGAATGTCGGGGTCGCCAGCCAGCGATCCGAGGAAGGCGAGAGGCGGCGTGTAGGCCACATCTATCGCGCCGGTCTTAAGGGCCTCGATGCGTGTTAGCTGCTCCGGCATGTAGAAGAAGACGATCTGGTCCGTGTAGGGCCTGCCCTCGCGCCAGTAGTCGGGATACTTGTCGAAGACGCTGCGCTCGGTGGGGTTGTGGGACGAGAGTGTGTAAGGGCCGGAGCCGTGCTCTTCGTTCGTGAGCGCCTCACCCGCGATTCCTTCCGGAATTATGCGCGCGTGGTAGTCGGTCATGTCCCCCATCAGGAAGGCGTTTGGCGCTCCCAGATTGAGGACGACGGTGTTGGCGTCGGGGGTGTCAATCGTGTCTATGTAAGAAATCTGGCCCTTGAGGGGCGAGGCTGAGTCTTCGGCCCTGATGCGGTCCAGCGTGTACTTGATGTCCGCGGAGGTGAGGGGATCGCCGTTGTGGAATGTGATTCCCTCACGCACGTTGAAGGTGTACTGGGACAGGTCTTCTGTGGAAGACCATGACTCGACGGCCCATGGAGTGATGTCTCCATTCCACCAGTACATCACGACGTTGTCGTAGGCGAGTTCGCCGTAGGGGGCCTGGCCGGCGGACAGTCCCGCCAGCATGGGATCGAGCGTTCCCTGGTCAATGACGCCGAATCTGATCGTGCCACCGTAGGCGGGTTCGTCGCCCATCATGTCGGGAACGGCGGTCACCATTACCTCGACCTGTTTCTCGACGACGACCGTCTCGCCAGGCAGCTGCACTTCCTTGACGACTTCCTTTTCGACGACGATGGTCTCGCCGGGAACCTCGATTTCCTTTACGACCTCTTCCTTGACGACGATGGTCTCGCCTGGAACCTGCACTTCCTTGATGACTTCCTTCTCGACGACGACTTCCTTCTCGATGACCGTCGGCTCTGAGGAAGAGCACGCAATGGCCGCTAACGCGACTATTGACATCAATGCGACTATCAAGACGAACGACCTTGTCGTAACTCGGCTTAACATACTTTCTCCTTTCGGGATCTGTGTATCTGTTTGGTTCTTTTACAAAACTGCGTTCAACAAGTAAGTGAACGCTCGCATTCAATATACATAACTGGACGGATGGGGTCAATTATGACCGACTGAAGGGAGGCTGCATCAGCTTGGTGGGTAGGGGGAATCACCCCCATCCTAACCTTCCCCCGTCAAGGGGGAAGGGACTTTTGTCCACCCTTCTTAGCCCGTCAAGGGAGAGGATATTTTCGATGTCGGCGGCGGACGGATTGGCGGAGTCATATATCTCGATTTATAAAGCGACAGATGGCAACTGGTGGTTTAACTGGTGACCGACTGGTAGGCAACAGGTGATTAGAACACCAGAAATCCACCTGTTAATCACCTGCGTTAGCTTTGGAGAGTTTTTTCGCAGATCCCAAATTTTGGTTAGCATAATTTCCCATTTATGTGTATTGATGTAGAAAGTCATCGGTGGACAGCGCTCCTATATTAGTATGATTGTTCGTATTATAGCGTATTTCGGGATAATAGTGTAGTGGGATTGGAAACTTGGATGCGGTGTCGGTTTGGTCGGTGGACTGTATCAAGACCTGCGCCGCCCCACCCCTGGATACCCGCCTTCGCGGGTATGACGAGAAGAAAACGACTCGGATGGGTTTGGAATGAGCCTGACGGAAATGGGCGTCCCCGATTTCGGGGACGCCCATTGTTCATTCACGCTCTATGAGAGGCTGAAATGCGGGTTGCTACTCTTCGGGCCAGCCGTCGGGAATCTCTCCCGCAGCGAGAGCGGCGTTGATCGCTTCAGCGGCGCTTCTGGTTACCCAGTCGCCCCACATGCCGGGGTTGCTGTTCAGCCACCAGAGCGCGGCGTCGTGGGTAGTGGCGCCTTCGTTCTCAGCCATCCAGGCCGCAACTTCCTTATAGACGCCGATGTTGAAGTCCCAATCGCGCAGCATGTCGACTACGTCGGGCGCGCTGCTCAGTACGCCAGGATGAACCGCGATGAGAATCGTGGCGTCCTCATAGGCGCAAGCCTTGGTCGTGAACCAGCACTCGTCGCTGTACGCGGGCTCTTCCAGGCGCACGAGGTCCAGCACCAGCGCGGGGTCGTTGGTTCCCCACTGGTATCCCAGCCAGGGCTCCTGCTTTTCGTATGCGCCGTAGAGGTCTGCGTTGGCGGCAGCGCCGTCTCCGGGGTTGACGATGTGGACATGATCGTCCAGGCCGTAGCCGGTGATCTGCGCCGCGTTCACGGTTTCGCAAGCCCAGCCAATGACGCAGGATACCAGCCGTGCCTTGCCGCCGGTTTCAGCGGTCTCGAACAGCATCTTGTACTGATCGTCCATGAGGTCGTCAACGCTGTCCAGGTCGGGGTACTGTTCCTGGAGATATGCTGGAATCACGAAGGCGGACTGCCAGTCCTTGCCCAGGCTTTCGCCGACGGATACGACTTCACCCATGGACTGGGCTTCCATCCAGGCTTCGTCCTGGTTCGGGAGCCAAATTTCCATCGTCACGTGAGAGTCGCCGCGACGCAGGCCCTGGAAGAGGGGCAGGGTGGAGCCGAATACTACATCGGTAGGATAGCCGTATCCCTCTTCGACGATGTACTGGGCGATCCGGTTCTGCACCTGGGCGCTGGCCCAGTTCAGGTCGCTGAAGACGATGGTCTCCTTGGGACCAGGCGTCGGCGCCACCTCGACCTCGACCACGACAGTCTGGCCGGGGACCTCGATGGTCTTCACGACCTCTTTTTCGACCACGACGGTTTCGCCGGGAACCATGACTTCCTTGACGACTTCCCTTTCAACTTCTACTACGACTTCCTTGATGACCTCGACGGGCTTCTCGATCTCGACGACGACTTCCCTTTCGACGACGGTCGGTTCCGAGGAGCAGGCGACGGCGGCCAGGGCTGCTATCGCCAGTAGGGTCATTATCAGTATTAGTGGTTTTTTCACGCTATTGGCTAACATCATATTCCTTTCGTTGTTGATGCTGTGTTCCGACTTGCGGCTTCTGTTATGAAGCCTGATTTGTTAGGACTTACGCAGTTGGGCAGGTGTGGATTGCCGAGCGGCGAGCCCTGCGGGGTTCCCGCTTTCGCGGGAATGACTGAATTGTAGTTGAGGTTTCACCCCCATCCTAGCCTTCCCCCATCGAGGGGGAAGAGATTTTCACCTTATCCTGAGCTTCTGATAGCTTCCTGGCGGCCTCGCACGACCGACTGTGTGAGCCGGTCAATTACTATAGCAAGAAACACGATTGCGAGCCCCGCGATTGCGCCGTTTCCGGGCTGGTTCTTTTGGAGGGCGCGCAGCACGTTGTCGCCGAGACCACCTGCCGCGACCATGCTGGCAATGGTCACCATCGCCAGCGCCATCATGGTCGTCTGGTTGATTCCGGCCATGATAGTGGGCAGCGCCATGGGTATCTGCACCTTCGTGAGAAGCTGATACGGCGTCGTCCCGAAAGAGCGCGCCGCTTCTACGGCCTCGGAGGAGACCTGCCGGATTCCCAGGTTGGTCAGGCGAATGACCGGCGGCACCGCGTAGATTATGGTGGCGAAGATGCCAGCGGGCTTGCCCAGACCGAAGAAGAGGATCCCGGGCAGGAGATAGACGAAACTCGGCATAGTCTGCATCGCGTCCAGTATGGGACGCATCAGACTGTCGGCCATCCGGCTGCGCGCTCCCAGGATGCCGAGCGGAAGGCCGACCGCGATGGCTATCGCCACGGCCACCACCATGAGCGCGATAGTGTCTATCGTGTTCTCCCACAGTCCCATGAATCCGACGAACAGCAGCGCGGCCGTGGTGAATGCCAGCAGGCTCCAGCGTCCGACCGCGAAAGAGAGCAGCGCGAGTCCCAGTATGACCGCGGGCCAGGGCAGCCACTTGAGGCCGTTCTCGATCCACACCAGCGCGTAGGTCACGCCCGTGCTGAGGCCGTCGAACAGCCAACTTCCTTCGCGCGTTATCCAGGTGACCACGTTGTCAATAGTGTCGCCCGTGACCTCTCGCACCGTCCTGTCCAGAGTGACCACGTTCCCGCTGGACGTTTGAATATCGGTGCTGGAAACCGTGGTAGGGAAGTCCATGTTCGAGCCCCAGATCGCCAGGCTGACCAGCAGAGTGACCAGTACCGCGCCCAGGGCGATCAGCCAGGAGCGACGGCGCGCGACGGCGGCCAGGGATACGTCGTTCACCTCGGTCTTGGTGTCGAATCGAGCTTCTTCCAGCCGAGCCATGTCAGGCCTCCTCAGAACTTTCAGACATTCCCGCCAGGAGCGCTCCCCTGTGTACTTCGCCCAGCAGACGTCCCTCCTTGTCCACCACCGCTATGGGGCTCTCGGCGCTGGCGGCAAGCGGGATGATCTCTTCTATATAGGCGTTCGGGCCGACTGTGGCCTGGTACTCGCCGGACGCGGAGAGGGCCGGCTGCATGATGGATTTGGCCTGTATAACCTTGGACCTGGATACGTCCTTCACGAACTCGGCGACGTAATCGTCCGCGGGGTCGGTCACGATCTCCTGCGGAGACCCTTCCTGCGCGACTTCGCCATCGTGCAGTATCACTATCCTGTCGCCCAGTTTCAGGGCCTCGTCCAGGTCGTGGGTTATGAACACGATAGTCTTTTGAAGATTGGTCTGGAGGGTGATGAGTTCGTCCTGCATTTCGCGCCGTATCAGCGGGTCTAGTCCGCTGAAAGGTTCGTCCATGAGCAGTACAGGGGAGTTCACCGCCAGCGCCCGGGCGAGACCTACGCGCTGCTGCATACCGCCGCTCATCTCCCTGGGGTAGTAGTCTTCCCAGCCGCCCAGCCCCACGGTCTCGATTGCTTCGGAGGCCAGCCTGTATCGTTCGGGCCGGTCTATTCCCTGGATCTCCAGTCCGTAGGCAACGTTGTCCATGACCGACCTGTGCGGCAGAAGGCCGTAGTTCTGAAAGACCATCGCGACCTCGTGGCGCCGGAACTCTATCAGTTGCTCAGGCGTGTATTCGAGGACGTCTTCACCGTCGAATCGAATGCTGCCCCTGGTGGGCTCGATCAGCCTGATGAGACAGCGCACCAGGGTGGACTTGCCGCTTCCCGAAAGACCCATGACCACGAATATCTCGCCAACCCGGACGTTGAATGAAATATCCCTGAGTCCGACGACCAGGTCCAGTTCCTCCTGGATTTCGGCCCTGCTTTTGGATGCGTAGGCGGGGTCGAGGGCGCGCTCCGGCCTGGGACCAAAGATCTTCCAAAGTCCGGCGACTTCGATGTGGTATTCGGACTGGGGTTTTGGGACTACTATGTCTTGGGCCTTCCTAGTACAGCGTCCAGCTAGTTTTGCCATGTGAGAGCCTGCCCCACCCCTGGATTCCCGCTTTCGCGGGAATGACGGTTAGCGGTTTGGAGTATGGCACTTTCATATGATTCTAGCACTAGACCGGCGCTCCGGATACGCCGCCGTTGAATATCTGCCAGAGCTTGCGGCTGTCCCCGACAGGGTACTCTTCACTGCCGAAGTGGTTCAGGGTATTTACCGCCTGAATCAACCCATAGAATTGCAGAGCGGCGGCCTTGAGGTCAACCTTCTGACTCACCTCGCCCTTCTGGACGCCGACGGTCAACTGGGCCTCTATCATCGCCAGATGCTTGTCTATCGAGGCCTGCATAAGCTGTCGCAACTCGTCGTCCCCGTTCATCAGCACTTCGGCGATGACCAGAAAGGAGACGCCCGTGAGGGTCGAGGGCGCGACGTTGTGCCGCAATACCTGTTCCAGTCTCTTGAGGCCGGAGTCGGGGTCGCCGTCTATGAGGTCTATATGCCTTGTGAGCCTTAAATCTATGTCTTCTATGAGGCCGGCCAGGATTTGCTTCTTGCCCC
>DAOULF010000039.1:0-40592 GCA_034420555.1 Dehalococcoidia bacterium | reverse complement strand
AGGGGTGTACCCGTGGTTTGGGCCGGGGGCGCGGGGACGGCGGTTGCCGTGACCGTTGGGGGAACCGGCGTTGGAGTCGGAGAAGGCAGTACGGCGGTTGCCGTGGGCGTTGGGGGAGCCGAGGTTGGGGAAGGGGGGATCGGTGTGGCGGGCTGCGTGGGCCCCGGAGTGGAGGTGGGCGGGCTGCTTGTGGGCGACGCGGGCGCGGGCTGCTGCGCCTCTCCACCGCATACGATAAGGGCGAGCGCCGCAAGGGTGAGCAGCGGCAGGGCCATGCGGGTCTTCAGGCTTTCAGGTATCAATTGGCAGTTCCCCGGGGAAGTATTTGGTTCTCTATGGGTACGTTATGGCCCGATTGGGCGGTTTCCCCACGCAACTATAGAGCAGGGGTGTGGGTGTCTGCCATTATGAAGATAACGACGTTGACATAGCGCATCGCGCGAACTCGCCAGGGCCTTTTCATAGTCAGCACTGTCCTGGGGCGACCACGCCTCCCCCCTGGATTCCCGCTTTCGCGGGAATGACGGTCCAGAGTCCTGGAGGAACTTTGCAAAGGCCCTGCCAACTCGCATAACCGGGTTGACAACCATGAATAGCGTAGATAGGCTTTTCATATTGTACAGAGGATTAGGATGGAATCCTGCATGGTGACCAAGGACGAGTTAAACTGTATGCGCGGCCTTGAGCGGAGCTACGTCGGCGTGTCTGTGAGGAATGCCGCCATCGAGCAGGCTGACTTCATCGCCGAAGATATGGGCTTCGAGTTGGTGCGTATTCTCAATCATCAGGACATCAGGCAACTGCTCAGAGGACAAGATATATCCGATATATCACGCGCCGATATCAGGAGTTTTCGCCTGGCGGACCTGATTATGTCAGTGGTTGATGAACGGGGCCAACTCTATTATGTCGCGACTGAAATATCCTTTACGGTGGATGGCAGAGACACCACGCGAGCAATCCGCAATGCGGAATTCCTGAACAGATTTACCGGATGGCCCACCAGAGCCGCCGTAGCGGGAGTACGCCGGGATAACGAGATAGTCGGTATCGAATCGTCTCGGGTCTTTTGGTATGAACTCGACAAGTCCAACTTGGAAGTTGAGTAACGGCATAGCCGATATCGCCCGCGTCCCATTCCGTTCTCAATTTCGTCTCGTTTACTTGAGCGCTCGCTGCTCTTGGCGTCAGTGCAACGCCTGGAGAACGCCGATTTTGTCTATGGGCCAGTAGCCTATCCACGCCCTTCCGACGACGTGTTCATCGGAGAGAAAGCCCCAGTCGCGGGAGTCGCTGGAGGAGCGCCGGTTGTCCCCCAGGACGTAGTAGGAGTTCTCAGGGACTTCAACGGGGTCGTAGGTGCGTCTGTCCTTGTTCACCACGTAAGGCTCTTCTATGGGTTCGCCGTTTCGGATGACCTGACCTGACTGAATCTCAATCGTGTCTCCCGGGACTCCGATGACGCGCTTCACCAGATCGCGCGACTGGTCGGAGGGGAAGTTGAAGATGATGATCTCCCCATGTTCGGGCGGATGGAAAGTGTACAGCGATCCGCCTTCCCCCGACGGCTGTACGAATGGCAGGAACCGGACGATGGAGTCGGTTGCGACGCTGGAGTAGATTATCTTGTTGGCGATGATGTACTGCCCCTCGGTAAGGGTCGGGACCATGCTCGACCCCTCTACCCTGAAATTCTGTACGCTGAGGTGCAAGACCAGGAACACCGCCACAGAGAGCAGGGCAGTTTCTATGAGTTCCCGTATGAAATCTCTCACTCAGGTACCGCCTTCGGGCAAACTAAGATTTACACTCATTATATAGCAGGGGCTTTGGATTACAGGTAGTCGAATGTTACAGATGTGACTCACGATTTTCGGCGAATGAGTCACTATTGGCGTTCCGCGTACACTCATCCTGACGCTAGAATAACGATATTCGACTGCGAAAGGACAAAGGAGGAAAAGATGAATCTGAGAATTGGAGCTATGACTGCGGCGATTGCCGCGTTCGTCGCCGTGGCGGCGCTGTTGGCGGCGTGTGAGTTCGAGGGCGAGTCCGGCAGGGAACCGGCGAGAATCAATGCGGCCGGCGTGTCCGCGGGCAACGCCGCCATCTTCGGCATCGCCCAGGGAGCGCAGCAGAGGACGACGATGGCGCTGGCCTCGGACGGGCAGGGCGAGATTCACGTTACCGGACAGGGCAAGGTTTCCATCGAGCCGGATCTGGCCGTATTGAACCTGGGCGTCGAAACGAGGGGGGCCACCGTCTCAGAGGCGCGTGAGGCGGCGGCGGCGGCGATGTCCGCCGTCATGGAATCTCTCAAGAGTGAGGGCGTCGAGGACAAGGACATCCAGACGAGCCGCTTCGACATCAACGACGAACGCGAGTGGCAGGAGATAACGGAGAACGGCGTTCGCACGAGCAAGTCGGTCCTGGTCGGATACCGCGTGAGGAACAACCTGACGGTCAAAGTGCGCGACCTGGACAGCGTGAGCGCAGTGATTGACGGCGCGGCTGAGGCGGGCGGAGACGCAATCCGGTTCAACGGCCTGAACTTCACAGCCGAGGACCTCTCCACGGTGATGTCGCAGCTCCGCGAAGACGCAGTAAACGACGCCAAGGACAAGGCGCAGCACTTCGCGGACCTGGCGGAAGTGGGCCTGGGCGAACTGGTCTTCATATCCGACGGGACGGTCGCGAGGCCGCTTTCTCGCGGTTACCAGGAATCCGCCGCTTTCGCTTTGCCGGCGGCGCAAGCCTTTGACACCGGCATCAGCCGCGGTGAGCTGGAAGTGAATATGTCGGTGCAGACTGTCTTCACGATAGAGTAGCGGTCAAACAGAAAACGGGACGGAGGCAGGCGAGAATGCCTGTCTTCGTTCTTCATCACTTGAGGCAATGTTTTGTCTTTAAGTGTGGCGACTCTATGGGCTAGGATTGATTCAGGATTGATACTGTAATCAGTTTTAGTCGGTACTTTAAGTGCAACCGCGTTGCCGCCCCTCCCCTGGATTGCCGAGCGGCGAGCCCTTCGGGGTTCCCGTTTTCACGGGAATGACGATAGGATGAGCGGGTATGACGGTTGGGTAGTTCAACGGCTAAATTGATGCAGGTTTTTCAGGATTACTCCAGCACAAGGTGAAGGGCCCATGATTCTGAGTGACCGGACGATCAAAGAGCGTATGGCTGAGGGGGGGATCGTCGTTGATCCGCTCGGGCCGAACGCTGTCCAGCCCGCAAGCGTAGATATACGGCTCGACAGGGAAGTGCTCATCTTCCGCAATAGCTGGCGGACGCACATTGACGTGATGCAGCCCGCCGACGACGTAGTGGAGCGGGTCAAGATCGAGGAGGAGCGTCCGTTCATCCTGCATCCGGGGCAGTTCGCGCTGGGCAGCACGCTGGAGACGGTCTCGATTCCCGACGACATAGTGGCCAGGATAGAGGGCAAAAGCTCGCTCGCCAGGTATGGCCTGCTCATCCATTCTACCGCCGGGTTCGTGGATCCGGGATGGACGGGCAAGCTGACGCTGGAGTTTTCCAACGTGGGCATCCTGGGAATCACGCTGCGCTACGGCATGAAGATAGGCCACATATCGTTCACTCAGCTCTCTACCCCGGCGGACCATCCATACGGTTCCGGCGAACTGGGAAGCAAGTACCAGGGACAGGACGGCCCAGCCGCATCGCGTTATTACATGGAGTACCAGTTGCCGATGAACGGCTCCGAGAACGCGCCTCGGCAGTCGTGAGGGGGCACCCCCATCCCCGTATCAAGTACGGGGCAGGCTCTAACCTTCCCCCGTCAAGGGCTGGGAGGGGTAGGCATTGAAGTCGGGGTGGCGGAGTCACCCCCATCCTAACCTTCCCCCGTCAAGGGGGAAGGGACTTGCCTATCCTTGTAAGCCCGTCGAGGGAGAGGGGGCTTGCAGCGGTGGATAGCATCTATCGTCGCCAGAGTGAGGCTTGGATGCGTTCCGCAGCCGTGTAGGGATCTAGGTCGCCTGTCTTCACCTCTGCCACCGTGTTCTTCAGCGAGCCGTCTTCCGACATGGCTCGCTCGATTTGGGCTGAGACGGAGGATGTGACCAGGCGAGTTACCTCGGCGATTGCCTGTCGCTCGCGGCGTTCCGCCAGCCGACCGGATTCCCGCATGGCCCGTAGTCGGAGGCGAGTCTCTTCATAGAGTTCGGGGATGCCCTTGCCGAGGTGGGCCTGCGTCATAAGCAGATGCGGCTTCAGCTCGTCCGGGCGAGGGTCTAAGGAGAGCATCGCCCTTATCGCTGAGGCCATCTGTCCCGCGCCATCGCGGTCGGCCTTGTTCACTACGAATATGTCGGCTATCTCCAGCAAGCCGGCCTTCATCGCCTGCACCGTGTCGCCCGCTTCCGGCACGAGGACGACCGCAACTATGTCGGCGACTCCCAGGATGTCGAGTTCGGTCTGGCCCACGCCAACGGTTTCCACCAGAATGATGTCCTTGCCGAGCGCGTCCAGGAGGCTCACGCCCGCTCTGCACACGGCGGCAAGCCCTCCATGCGCCCCCCTGGTGGCGACGCTGCGTATGAATACCTCCGGGTCGAGGTAGTGGTCGCGCATACGAATACGGTCGCCGAGGACGGAGCCTCCGCTAAAGGGGCTTGTGGGGTCAACGGCCAGCACGCCGACGCTCCTGCCGTCCTCCCGCGCTATGTGTACGAGGCGGTCAACTATGGTGCTCTTTCCGGCGCCGGGAGGGCCGGTTATGCCCAGGACCTCGGCGTTTCCGGTATTTGGATGGGCGAGCCGCATCACATGGCGGAGGGCTGAATCGTCGTTCTCGATGAGGGTGAAAAGACGAGCAAGCGCGCGCCTGTCGGCATCGAGGGCGCGGTCGAATAGGCTGGAGAGAGGGTCAGAAGGCACGGCTTTGGCGTATCGAGGTTGGAGACAGAGTCTTTTCATTATTCAGCGTCACTAGAGTAGTCCGTTCGTGGTGAGCTTGTCGAACCATGAACGGACGGCCCTTCGACAGGCTCAGGGCGAACGAGAGATTGAAGACAAGGCGAAAACGAAAAGCCCCTGGGGTTGGAGGGAGCGGATCTGTCAGGAGTTCCGGGAGGCGTACTCTGGATCGTCCGTCTCCGTGCGGTTGACACGCAGGGTGTTGGGCCTGCGACCGACGGTATCCACGACTACTATGCTGAGTCCGTCGTGGTGAACCGTGTCGCCCTGCACCGGCACCTTGCCAAGCTGGTCGAACACCAGGCCGCCAATAGTGTCGAAGCCGTCCGCGGTGATATTTATGCCCAGCGACTCGTTCAGTTCGTCAATCGGCAGCCGGGCGTCCACGAGAAACTCGGAACTTCCTACACTGCGTATGACGGGCTCCTCGGCGTCGAATTCGTCCTGGATCTCTCCGACTATCTCCTCCAGCAGGTCCTCGATGGTCACTATGCCGGAAACTCCGCCGTACTCGTCCACGACGACTGCCAGATGTACGCGCCTCTCCTGTAGCTCTCCAAGCAGTTCTTCGAGACTCTTGGATTCCGGTACGAAGAGCGGTGGGCGCACTACCTCTTTGGCTGTCACGACGGACGGATCGCGTCCGCTCGCAATCTGCCTGAGAACGTCTTTGGCGTGGGCCACGCCCTCTATGTGATCCAGGTCGCCGTCGAACACCGGCATACGGCTGTGGCCGGCCTTGTTCATTGCCTCGGCAAGAGATTCCAGGGTGGTCCCGGCCTCCGCGGCCGCGATGTCCACTCGCGGCGTCATTATCTCGCGCGCCACGGTCTGGTCGAGTTGTACGACTCCGCGTATCATTCTGACTTCGTGCTCGTCCAGGGGATTGCTGTCGGTGTCCACGGAGAGCGCAATGTCGAGAGACGACTCCAATTCGGGCGCGGTGCGGTTGAGCAGCGCATCGTGGAGCAGTAGGGCCGGCCTGAGAGGATATGACAGCGCCCATGCGACCCTGGGCATGACCGAGCACAGCGGATTGGAGTAGCGCGCTCCAACGAAGCGAGCGATGAGTATGACGCCGCCCAGCCCCAACAGCGTGATGATCGCGACGAGGGTCAGGATGCCCCATCGCGTACCCCACACGGTGATCGAAAGCGAAGCAGCGGCGATCAGAGCCGCGCCAAAAGCTAACATCCCGATCAGTTTGAGAGGAGCGATCTGACCGCCAGGAAGGTCCGCGATCAGGTCGAGCGGGTCATGCTTCCCCGAATCTCCGTTGGCGAGATGGTAAGCCGCAGACTGAATCCTGAAGGCGATGGCGGCAGACCCCGCCTCGGCAATCGCAAGAATCAGTATGAAAACTGCCAGGGTAAGCGCTGATAACGTACTATCGCTCTCCAATTCAGGGCTCCACTATCGAGCGGCGTTCCGCCCCGGAGAACCGGAGTCATCGCCGGTTTTCCGGGACCTGATCCGAGCGGGTGCGCCTATTGCTCCCGAATCGGGTGGAACGTCCTTGTTTATAACCGATCCCGCGCCGGTGTAAGACCGGTCGCCTATCGTAACCGGCGCGACCATCATCGTGTCGCAGCCTATGAAAACGTCGTCTCCGATAACCGTTCGATTCTTGTTCTCTCCGTCGTAGTTGCAGGTGACCGAGCCAGCGCCTATGTTGACGTTGGCCCCGACTTCCGCGTCCCCTATGTAGCTGAAGTGCCCCGACTTGGTGGCGCGACCGATCCGGCTGTTCTTTATCTCTCCGAAGTTGCCGATGCGGACCTCCGATTCGAGGTATGCGCCGGAACGCAGGTGGCTGAACGGCCCGACCTGGACGTCGGACTCGATGTCCGCCTGTTCCACTACGGAGGAGACAATCCGGCACCGGTCAGCGATCTGAGAATCCACGATTACGGAATTCGGGCCGATTTCGCAGTCCTCTCCGATGACCGTACTACCCCTGATGTGGGTGTTCGGCAGAACAACGCTGTCAATGCCGATGCGCGCGGCATGGTCTATGTAAACCGATTCGGGGTCGGGTATGGTGACGCCTTCCATCATCCAGTACCGGCGTATTCTATCCCTCATGGTGGACTCGGCGCGAGACAGTTCTACCCTGGTGTTGATGCCCAGCGCCTCGACGCCGTCTTCGACGGTCACCGAAGCTACTTCGCGCCCCTGAGTGGCAGCCACTTCTACGAGGTCCGTCAGGAAAATCTCGCCGGTGGCTGAATACCCCAGGCGCGGCAGATTGTCCCACAGCCAGGATGTCCTGAAGCAGTACACGCTCGCGTTTATCTCATTGATGCTCAGTGTCTCGGGATCGGCCTCTTTGTGTTCTACGACCGCGGTTATCCTGCCGTCGGAGTCCCTCACGACGCGGCCCAGCCCGTCGGGATCCGCCAGGCTGGCAGTGAGCATGGTGAGCGACGCTTCGGAGGTGAGGTGCGTCTTCGTGAGTTCGGTCAGGGTCTGCGGCCTGAGAAGCGGGGCATCGCCCGCCATGACCACCAGGTTGTCGCAGTCGGGAACGATGTCCTGGGCCTGCATAAGCGCGTGTCCGGTGCCAAGTTGCTCTTCCTGGACCGCGTACAGGCAGCCGCTTCCCAACGCCTCTCTGACAGCGCCGGAGTCCCCGGATACGACGACTATGCAAGGTCCCAGCCCAGCGGTAGCAGCCGATTCAGCGATGATCCGCAGCATCGGCTTGCCGCAAACAGGGTGCAGGACTTTGGGCTTCCTGGACTTCATCCTCGTGCCTTTACCGGCGGCGAGAATAACGGCGGGGAACGCCGCAGAGCCCAAGGAGGGGCTGCCCGGGGAGAATGTTCCGGGCGCGGAGTCGCTGTTGGGTCTATCAGATGAGTCGTCCAATATGGGTCATGCTAGCAAAGGTGATTTTTAGTGTCAATCGCGGAGCGAGCGGCGTTCAGTGCATTACCAGGCCGCCGTCCACGTTGAATGCCTGGCCCGTGATGTTGCGCGAACCCGGGCCGGCCAGGAACGCCGCCATATCGGCTATGTCTTCAGGCTCGTTTGCCCGACCAATGGGGATTATAGCGTTTCTCTGCTCTTCCAACTCGTCCAGGGGGATGCCGAGGTCCTGGGACCGCTGAACCGCCGTGGCACGGGACATCTCCGTAAGGGTCCGGCCAGGGCAGATGGCGTTCACGTTGATGTCATATCCTCCTAGCTGGTGGGCCGCTATCTGGGTCATGGCGAGCACCGCGCCCTTGCTGGCGGCGTAGGCCGCGTTGGAAGTGCCGGAATAACCCTTGCCCGCGATTGACGCGATGTTGATGATTCTGCCGCCGCGTCCAGAGTCAATCATCTCCCGGGCGGCTCGCTGAAGGCAGAAGAACACGCCCCTGGCATTGACGCGGTGGATCCTGTCCCAGTCCTCCACGGTCAGGTCCATGATGTCCGCGTGGCGGGTAACTCCGGCGTTGTTCACCAGGATGTCTATGCGTCCGAAGGCGTTCACGGCCTCAACGACAACGCGATCAATGTCGGCGACGTCGCCTATGTCGGCCTCGACCGCTATGGCGTCATGGCCGAGTTCTCTGATGCCGATAGTGGTCTGTTCGACCAGCGTGCCGTTTATGTCTGTGGCCACCACGCTTGCGCCCTCGTTGGCGAGTCGTATAGCGATGGCTCTGCCCATTCCCTGTGCCGCGCCTGTAACCAGTGCGACTTTGTCATTGAGAGACATTGGAATCCTCCGAAGTTGCCAGGTTCTGTTGACATTTGATACTTCAGGCATCTAAATGCCCATAGTGACGTTAGCTAGACTTCGCACTTCTGGATTGCCGAGCGGCGAGCCCTTCGGGGTTCCCGCTTTCGCGGGAATGACGAGAAATGTCAACACGGCCTAGGCCGTAGCAGGGACCGGTTGATGGGCCTTCAGGAAGCGGCGGGCATGACCCACCACCTCGGCGACGTTCTCCTGCGTGTCTTTCCAGGGATAGATTGTCACCTCGGAGTTCGGGGCGAGGTCGGCGACCTCCATGGCGCACGCGTATGGGTGCGCGGGCACGTCGTCGGGCGCTATCAGCAGCGGTGTCTGCAAGGCGCGCACGAAATCGCGGGAAACGGTGAAAACGAAGTCGGCGCGGCTCGTGTACATACTGGTCAGGAAGTCGTGGACCGTATCCATCGTGATCTCGGGACGCTTCTCGCAGAGGGGCGGCCCCCACCGCTCCGTGTTGTTCTGGTAGAAGATGTCCGGCGCGTCCGGGTTGAAGCCGCTGGGCTGCATCAGCGCCGCCGCCATGACGCGCTCCGGGGCCAGCCTAAGCAGGTTGTGGATCATCGGCCCGCCTATGCAGAAGCCCATGACAAGGAATTCCTCGATGCCGAGATGGTCCATAAGCCCAAGCTGGTCTTCGGAGTAGGCGTCCCAGGGGCGATCAATCTCCAGCGGGCCGCTGGACTGGCCTCCATCGGCATTGCGCAGGTCGGCGGCGATGCAGCGGAAGTCGTCCTTATACGTCTCCATCGGATTGAATGGAATCGCCGTCCGCAGGGATGCTACGGACGAATTAAGTCCGCCTCCCGAAATGATCATCAGGGGGAACCCCGAACCGACCTCTTCATAGTAGATGCGTGTGGTCCCTCTTTCGTAGAATGGCATGGTGATTTTCCTCCATGAGCGAGTTGCAAAGCTAACTTGATATCTAACGAGCAGGCAGGCCCAGAGTTTGCGGCACACATCTGAAGGCAGTGTGTTGTAAGCAATGTTGCCTACCATAGATTGAATCTAGCCCAATATGGCTAAGACGGTCAATATGACGGATCTGAGTTCCGGAAGACTGGGCCTCAAACGCGGCGCTGTCGCGCTGGCTGAATACACCCATCGGTGGCATGAGGCTTTCCGTGAAGAGCGCGCCATTCTGGCCGATGCCCTCACATCTGTGTCTTGCCAGATTGAACACATTGGCAGCACGTCGGTTCCGGGGCTGAAGGCTAAGCCGTTACTGGATATTGCTGTCGGAATTAAGGGTTGCTACCCGCTCGAAAACTGCATTCCGATCTTGGAAGCTGCCGGATACACCTACCGGGGCAGAGATGCCGAGATTGGCTACTTTTTCGTTAGGGGACCCGAAGACAGACGCACACACTATTTGCACCTGGTGCGTCTGGGCAGTGCCAATTGGGAACGCTGGTTGACGTTCAGGGACTACCTCCGAGCCAACCCGGACGCGCGACAGGCATACGCGGCTGAAAAGACCCGACTAGCCGCTTCATTCGGAGAAGACAGGGATTCCTACACATCGGGAAAGAGCCGGGTGATCGGCGACATTCTTTCTCAAGCCCGGGATGACCGAGATTCTTCTTCAGAGGGGATTAGGTGAACGTTGAAGGTTGGAGCGCAATGTGTCCAGATCGCCTTCCCAGCCGATGCCTCGAAGTGCGCGAGCCTCACCGACAGACAGAGGTTCGACAGCTAGTGTCCGCAACGCGAAGTTGATTGCCTCGCGCTTGGTGGTAAAGCCATAGCGCCGCATCACCTCGGCGCAGGCCTCATCGTCAATGTTCACATTGGTGCGTACCATACACTTACAATACGCCAAACCCCGGAAAATAGATAGCGATACAGTGTATCTTCTCACTTGACCGCCTGAAGCCGTGTGTGGTTAAGATAGCTCCAGAATCTTGCGAAGGAAGTCTTACTCATGCCATCTCCTATCACTCCAGAACTCGTGTATGAACTTGTGAGCGTCGGCTCTCCGTCGCTGTCCCCGGACGGCGGCAGGCTGGCGTTCGTTCGGTCCCAGGTGGACAGGGAGAGCATGGAGACGCGGTCGCGGATCATGGTCCTGGATATGGCGTCGGGTGAGAGCGCGCCGTTCACCGGCGGCAAGAGTGACACCAGTCCGAAGTTCTCGCCAGACGGACGCCATCTCGCGTTCGTCCGTCCTGACGACGCTGGCAAGCCGCAAGTCTGGGTCATGCCCACGGGCGGCGGAGAAGCGCGCAAGCTGACCGACGTTGCCGGGGGAATCACGGACATCGCGTGGTCTCCGGATTCGGGCGCGCTGGCGTTCGTTTCGGACGTGGACCCGGACCGCGCGCCGGACGACCACGATCCGAAGAAGGCCCCGCGCGTCAGTGTGGTCAGGCGGATCAGGTACAGGGCGGACGGCCTCGGATGGAGGGGAGAGGCGTTCAGGCACATCTTCGTGGTTGAACGCGAGTCGGGCGAGACTCGGCAGTTGACCGACGGCGAAGGCGACGACAGCGCGCCCGCATGGTCGCCGGACGGCTCGGCGATTGCGTTTATCTCGGACAGGAGACCCGACCGCGAGACGGCGACCCACTCGGACGTTTACGTGGCACCGGCCTCCGGCGGTGATCCCGAATTGAGATCTCAAGGTCTCTCCAGCGTCGCCGCGCTGTGCTGGTCGCCGGACGGCGGCTCGATAGCGGTGGTAGGCTCGGACGACGACATTGTGGGTGCGGGCTGGCAGTCCTGGCTGTTCGTCATCGAGCCCGGACGCGCTCCTCGCAAGCTGACCGACGACTCTATCAGCGTAGCGGGAGGGTATGCCCCGCTTGTGCCCGCGCCGGAGATGCGCTGGACGGACGATGGCTGCATATCGTTCATCGCGGACGCCAGGGGTGCGTCGGCCATATACCAGGCCGATGCCGGTACGGGCGATCTGCGAAAGGTAACGGGCGGCGGCCTGATGTCTCAGATCTCATTCGACGCCGACGCCAGGTCTGCGGTCGCGCTCACCGTCCCTCCGGACTCGGCGGGCGATCTGCACTCCGTTGACATGACTTCCGGAGCGACAGCCCGGCTGACCGACTTCAACCGGAAGTATTTCGAGCAGCGCCCTCCGGCGAAATTGGAGAAGTTCACTCACAGCAGGGGTGGATTCGAGATCGAGTCCAGGGTCTTGCTCCCGCCCGACTTCGATCCGGCATCGCGCTACCCGCTCGTGCTGGACATTCACGGCGGGCCGCACGGTGTCTTCTCGGACAGCTTCAGCCCACAGCAGCAGGTGTTGGCAACCGCCGGGTACATCGTGCTGGCGGTCAATCCGCGCGGCTCTTCCACGTATGGCACGGATTTCATGACGGCCGTGCTGGGCGACTGGGGAGGCGAGGACTACCTGGACATCATGTCGGCGGTTGATCTTGTGTGCGAGCGCGACTACGTGGACGAGTCCAGGCTGGGCATCACCGGGTACAGCTATGGGGGATTCATGAGCTCCTGGATCATAGGCCAGGACACGCGATTCAAGGCCGCCGTCATTGGCGCTCCGTGCATCAACCTGTCCAGTATGTACGGGACGTCGGACATAGGCGTGAGGTTCGGAGAGGTGCAGTGGGGCGGCAAGCGATGGGACGCGCTGGACGCCTTCCTGGAACATTCTCCGCTTACGTACGCGCCCAAGGTCGAAACGCCGGCGCTGCTCATGCACGGCGAGGCCGACCATCGCTGTCCGATAGAGCAGTCGGAGCAGTATTTCGTAACGCTCAAGCGGCTGGGCAAGGAGGTCGAGTTCGTCCGGTTCCCGGGCAGCTCCCACGGCTTCGTCAGGACAGGCCACCCGAGGCTGAGGGAGGAGTACCTGTCGCGGCTGCTCGGCTGGATGGATAAGTATATCTCGGGCGCCGGGTAGCGAGATTCTCTCAGCGTCTGCTCTCTAGCCTCCTCATGTCGAAGCACTCCTATATTCCAGGTTAATGCGTAACCTTGAATAAGCCTCGGCTGTATTCAAGGTTATGTGAAGCGTGAGAACTCCTTAGTACAACGTCCAGCTAGTTTTCCCATGTGAGAACCTGCCCCACCCCTGGATTTCCGCCTTCGCGGGAATGACAGTTAGCGGTTGTAGCATGGTGTTTTCATGTGGCTTTAGCACTAGAAGCCAGGGATATTCGGCTGCTGGCCCAGCAGCAGCGCTCCGCCGTCGGCCAGGGTCGAAGGACGCATGGCAACATGCGCGGCTACTGTATGCGCGTCTCGGAAGAATCGCTCCACAGGGGACGATGTGTATATGGAGTCGGTTCCCCCGGCCCGGTAAGCGAGGTCCGCCGCGGCTACAGAGGCGGTGGCCGCGTTGGTGCAGGCTAAGCGAAATCTAGCTCGCAGCTCAGACGTCAGCGGCTCGCCTGCGATGACTCTATTCCACACCTGGGGCAGAATGTCGTGCAGGTAGGCGCGGGCGCTGCCTACAAGGGCCTCGGCGGCGCCCAGGTCGGCCTGCTTGTCGAATATGGATGACGCCGGCCGACTGCTGGGCAGTTCCAGCTTCTCCCTGAAGATTTCTATCAGGCTGTCTATCGCTCCCCTTGCCGCGCCCAGGGCGACGGACGCCATCGAGGCGATTACAACCGCGCTGTACGCGTAGTGACGGCTCGACCGGAGGCTCGGCGCGCGCAGCGGGTGCCGGGTTACCAGCCGGTCGGGGACAAACACATCGTCCATTGTGTAGTCGTGACTCCCGGTACCCCGCAGGCCGGTCGAATGCCAGGTGTCCAGAATGCGGCAGTCGCCTATTGGTGTGTAGAACACCCGCCAGGCGGGGATGCCGTCCTCGATGATCGGTCCATGCTCGTCGTGCAGCCAGCCGCCGCTGGCCGCCCAATGAGCATGGTGGCAACCGCTGCCGAGGGGCCATTGGCCGGATACACGCCAGCCGCCATCGGCTTTTACCGCCCGCCCGTGGGGAACCAGGTTGCCCGTAACGCTCACCGCCGCGCCCTGCGTAAAGACCTCTCTGACAGCAGCGTCCGGCAGCGTCCTTGCGGCCCAGAAGTTTGTAGAGGCAAGGATCATTACTACCCAGCCCACGGAGGGGCTGACTTTGGACAGTGTTTCCACCACCTGGGCCGCAGTGAGTGGATCGGCCTCGAGGCCACCCAACTCGCGGTCCAGCATCATGCGGAAGAAGCCGGCGTCGGCCAGCTTGTCCACCAACCGGTCTGGCAGTCGGCGCGCATCGTCAATCTCATCGGCCATACCCCGGATATCGGGGAGCAGGGAGAGAGCCGAGTCTATAAGGGACTCCGGCGGATTGCCGTTCGGCGGGTTAGTTGAGTTATCGTGAGTGTCGTTCACGGCCCGCTCTCGAAGAATTCCCGGATGATTCCGACCGTGGCGTCCATGTCTTCGTTGTGGAGTCCGTGACCTACTTCCGGCACCTCTGCGAATGAGCCGTTGCCGTTGGGGATCGTTGCAACCATCTTGCGCGCCTGCGGTTCGTCGAGCACGGAGCTGATCTCTCCCCTGAGCACAAGGGTGCGGCAGCTAATCTTTCCAACGCAGTCCCATAGGAACGGGCCTTCCTTGAGCGCCGTGCGACCCAGAAGCCACCTGATCTCGGGATCGGTCTTAGGCACGAGAATTCCGTCCCAGTTAGTGCGGTACGTGTGCCTCACGGTGGCCCAAATCTGGTCGTCGTTGGCTTCAGGGGCGTCCTCACGGTGCCAGTCGAAGGCCATCCGGTCGCTGAAGAATCCCTTGGGCCGTTCTCGATTTCCGCTCTGCATACGAGACGCCGCCGTTTGCCTGCCCGACGGGGACGGGTCGGGCATCGGGCCGTAGTCTCCCAGCACGAGGTTGGAGACTAGGTGGCCGAAGTAGGCTCCCAGGGGCATTCCGATCCTGGATCCCTGGGAGTGACCGTAATAGTCGAAGGGATAGAGCCCGGCGGCCAGGGCGAACTGGCCGACGTCGGACGCGAACGACTGCGCCGAATAGCCCTCCCTGCTCCAGTCGCTGTCTCCGCAGCCCCTAGCATCGAGTGCGACCACGTGCCACTTGTCCGTCATGCGCGGGGCCAGATCGTCGAACTGGTGCGCGTGACCGCCAATGCCGTGCATGAGGACCAGGGGCTTCTTCGTCCTGTCCCCTCCCCAGTCCAGGTAGTGCAGTCGCAGCCCGTTTACGGAAACCCACTTGTCTTCTGGATATGCACCTGACATCGCTTACTCCTCTCAGTGTCAGCGTTCGATACTGTATCAGTTTGGTTGTTTGCGGTTTCACCCCCATCCTAGCCTTCCCCCATCAAGGGGGAAGGGATTTTTGCCTGCCTCTGTGGGGGAATTTTCGCGCCGCAGGGAACGCCTAACCCGATACGGGTTCTCAGCGTTCTATGGTACTGAGGACCGGCTGCCTTGTATCAGGCCCTGCCGCGCCGCCGCGAACATATACGTTACCAGGTAGCTTCTGTACGGACGCCACCGGGCCGAGAGAGCAACGGCCTCGTCCGCGGTCAGACGCTCGCCCCCATTGTATAGAACCCCGAGCGATCTCTGTACTGCCAGGTCGCCTTCCGGGAAGCCGTCAGGACGGTCGAATGCGCGAATGAGCAGCCAGTGCGCCGTCCACGGGCCCACACCTCTCAGCCTGACGAGTTCCTCCACTATGGACTCGTCCGGCAGGTCGGCCAGCGTGTCCAGGTCCAGGGACCCTGAAGCCACGCTCCGGGCAATGTCGCTTATGTACTCGGCTTTCCTGGCGCTGAGTTTCATCTCTCTGAGCTCGTCTATCCCGGCCTCCGCTATTGCGGCGGGAGACGGGAATGCCCTGTAGTCCGCCCCTTCGACGGAGGCCACTTCGCCCAGCCTGTCAACCAGCAGGTCTCTAAGCACGCGAGCGACCTCGTTGCTGATCTGCTGACCGAGGATCGAAAGCACGAGCCCCTCGAACGGGGACGCGGACTGCGCGATGCCGAGCCCTCGGAACCGGCCTATGAACTCGGCCATGGGGTCGTCGGCGTCAATCGCGTCGTAGAACCTGGTGGGGCTGCGATGCGCGCCGACCAGCCGCGCCGCCAACCCTACGGCCTTAGATTCTTCCTGGGAGCTCAGCCGGTCTCCCGTGAAGCGCACCTCGACGCGGGGGCTCTCGACCTCTCCGACCGAGCGGACGCCCAGGGCGACAGTCTTGCCGCCGATATTCAAGGCCCTGGAGAACACGCCGTCCGCCAGCGAGTCAGCGGCATACCTGCCGCGTCCGTACACGGCGAAACCGGCTGAGGCGTCGAAGTCATACGGCGGCTCCGGTTCAATGATATGGGTGGCGGTGAACATCTGCATCTCCAAGATCGCCAAGCGGGCGAGCCTTCTACGGAAGGTCGCTAGTCGAAGAAGTCGCTGTCCTCATCGGACAGGCGTTTCTTTGTCGCCTCCACGTTGAATTTGACGCCCAGACCGGGCGTGTCCCAGACCCGGATGAAGCCGTCCTCCACTATCGGGTCAGGAAGCCCTTCGATGAGGTCGTACCACCAGTCGGGCCTTCCGACCGGGTACTCCAATGCGATGTAGTTCCGGGGCAGGGTCGCGGCCAGATGTACGTGCGCGGCCAGCCCGATGAGCCCGTCGGCGATGCCGTGCGGGGCCACCAGGATGCCATGCAGGTCCGCGAGTTCGGCTATCCACTTCAACTCGGCTATGCCGCCGACGTCCAGCGGGTCGGGCCCTATCACGTTCACCGCCTTCTTCTCGATCAGGTCCCTGAAGTTCTGTCTCAGGTATATCTGCTCGCCCGTGTGTATCGGAGTGGAAGTGGCGCGGGTCACCTCGCGGTACAGGTCAGGCAGGACGTAGGGCGTATAGTCCCCGGTGATCATGTCTTCCAGCCACATTACGTTCAGCGGCTCCACAGCCTTTGCAAGTCGCAGCGCGTCCGACGGCGTGAGACCGGGGCCGCAGTCGAGCGCGAGGCCAATCTCGTCTCCGAGCACGTCCTTCATCGCCTCGATGCAGGCGACCGTGTGCTTCAGGCCGCGCTCGGTCAGAGGTCCGCCGAACGCCGGCCTTACCCCCTGTGGCCGCTCGCCGTAGAAGTAGTCGGGGACCTCCTCCGGCATCGCCGAGTGGAAGGAGATTCCCTGCTTGATGATCGTGAACCCCTCTCTGAGTTCCTTCATCCTGGCCATGTCCTCGGCGTAGTGACCGGGCGAGTTCCCCTCCAGTGGGACTCTCACGCCGCCGTTATAGACTCTGACCTTATCCCTCACCTTGCCGCCCAGCAGCTTGTACACCGGCAGTCCCGCCGCCTTCCCTGCGATGTCCCACAGGGCAACCTCGATTGCGCTCACGGCGGCGCCCCAGGGCTTGAAGCTACCCATCCTGCGGATCCTGTCCATGACCCGCTCCACGTCCGTGGGGTCCTGTCCCAGTATCATGTCGCGGTAGAAGAGAACGTGGGGCTTCAGGTAGGGCTTCGTCCACTCGGCCTGTCCAAGACCGTCTATCCCGCTGTCGGTCTTGATGCGAACGATGGGGTTGCCGCCTATGACGGCGCACTTCAGGTCGGTAATCTTCATTCGATCTCTCCTCCATCCGGCTCCGGCGCGAAGCCCGGACAGCGCATTCACTGGCGACTCTCCGGGGCGGCATCCATCGAATTGCCCGTCCCGCGCCTCATTGACATTACCACAATTCATACGCTTTCTCTCAGGGTAGTCCAGCGGCATTCCCTGCTATAATTGATATAGGCGAACGCGCCTTATATTTTCGGACTGACGCAATCAAGGCCATTCTGCCTGCCGGATCGTATATCCCTATGCGGAAGATTTAGCTGTGTCGCCATTTACCGTCATTGCCGTGAAAACGGGAACCCCGAAGGGCTCGCCGCTCGGCAATCCATAGGTGCGAGGGTAGCCAGCGTTGTTGTTACGTTGACCGTCTGTATGGCTGAAACATCACCAGTATTTTTTGAAATTTCAGGAGTATTATTATGATGAAGGAAGAAGGAAACCGCGAGATCGCGCTGCTTCTGGACTGGGAAAACATCCGGTTCGGCTTGCAGCAGCAGAATCTAGCGCCGAACATCAGCGCAATCATGGAGGAAGCCCAGGCGCTGGGCAGGGTCGTAGTCGCACGAGCTTATGCCGACTTCCAGAACCACATCATGTTCAACGATCCGAGGCGGCTGTACGCGGCGGGCATAGAGCCGGTGTACGTTCCGGGCCGCGTCTATCAGAACGACCGGGACGGAATCGTTTCATCGGTCCGCAAGAACAGTGTGGACGTGAAGCTGACGGCGGACTGCGTGGAGTTCTGCTATCGCTATCCCAACATAGATGCCTACATGCTGGTGTCGGGCGACGGCGACTTCATACACCTGGTCAAGACGCTCAGGCCATACGGCAAGTTCGTCGCCATCGTCGCTCTGAGCTGGACTGCGTCCCCAAGACTTACCGAAAGCGCGGACTGGGTGAAGTTCTACGACCTGGACGTGGAGCCTTCAGTGCATCGAAACATGACCGCGTCGCTGCCCGATTCTCGCGATACACCGGAGGAACCCGTTTCTGACGAACTGCGCGAGGTGTACGAGTCCATCAAGGATATAACGAACGACCGGAAGAGCCCAATCGTTCTGGCCGCGCTCAAGCCCTTGCTTACGCACCGGATGAGGGACTTCGACGAGACCAGGTTCGGATATACCAAGTTCAAGCCTCTTGTCATGGACGCCTACGACAGGGGCTACGTCAAGGTGGTCACGGAGGGCCTGGTGGACTGGGTAATGTCCGCCGGGGCGGACTTCGACAGTATCGAAGACGACTCCGAAGCCATAGAGTACGATGGCCCGCAGCCGGCTTTCGGGAACAACTTAGGGTATCAGGACGACGATGATCCGGCGTCGGGCGCGATCACCAAGGACACCATAAGATTCTGCGACAGCCTTGAACAGCGCAGCCGCTACATAACTTTCAGGTATCTTACCCAGAATCTCAGCCAGCAGCCCTGGATGCAGCTTGACTTCGACTACCTGGTGCGCGCCATGAACAAGGCCATCGAGGACGGCCTGTTCACGAGGGAGACTTACGAGGACTTCGATGAGTACACCGGCTACATACGTCGGCTGCCCACGCTGAAGCTGAACCGCGACCATCCCGACGTCAAGGAAGCGCTGGATACCGCGACCGCGGACTGGTCGGGGCGGCCCTGAGAAACTCGCCGGATCAGTCTCCACCCAGACTGACGCCGTAAATCGGCTCGTAAACGGCGCCGTCCGGGCGCAGGATACTCCGTATCAGGCTGATACCCTCCACATGGATACGGGGCCGTGCGTACTCATGCGACAAGAGAGTCTCCGTTACTCTCCGCCTGTCCGCGTTGGAAACTCTGTCCCGCACTCGTCCGGCGGTAATGTGTGGATTGAATCCCCTTCGTTCCGGCCTGAATCCCAGTTCAGCCAGACTCTCTTCCACTCGCTGCTGTAGCCGACCCAGGCTGTCCAGGTCGCCTTCGACTCCGACCCACAGCACACGTGTCGCCCTAGGATTGGGGAATACTCCCGCGCCTCCCAGCGAGAGGTCGAACGGCGACGTTTTGCCTGCCGCGCTGTCCATAGCGGCCTCTATCTTGGGGATAAGTTCGACGCTCACGTCGCCCAGGAACTTGAGTGTCAGATGGATGCCCTCCGGCCTGACCGTTCGCGCCCCTCTGACGCCCAGCGCGTCTATCGCGGCTGCCAGCCCGGCGAACTCGGCTTTCACTGCGTCGGGAAGCTCCACGGCGACGAAGACCCTTACCTTCTCTTCGCTCGCCACCTACTCCGCGCTCCACAGACCGATGTCCGCGAGCCAGCCCGCTATCGCCTTGCCTATCTCGTCGGGCGAGTCTTCCTGGATGAAGTGGCCTCCCCTGACCGTTACTTCACGCTGATTCGGCCAGGCGCGGCAGAACTCACGCTGTTCTCCCGTGAGAATCGCTCCCGGTTCGGCGTTGACGAACAGCTTAGGGATGTCGCTCCCAGAGAGCCACGATGAGTACGCGTCAACTATCTCCACCACGTCGGCGGGCTCGCCGTCCAGGGGAATGTCACGCGGCCATGAGAGCGTCGGCCTGCGCGACTCGCCCTGCTCCAGGTACGGCCTGCGATACACGTCCATCTCCTCGTCGGTGAGGTCTCGGATGATGCTGCCCGGCAGAACCCGCTCGACGAACACGTTGTTGTCCAGCACCATCTGCTCCCCGGCGTCGGAGCGAAATCCCTGAAATACGCGGCGGGCGGCCTCCGGCCACTGCTCCCATGTGAGGCTCTGCACGATTGCCTCCATGTAGACTATGCCCGCGACACGCTTGGCGTGTCTATGCGCCCAGTGGAACGCCAGGGCCGATCCCCAGTCATGGCAGACCAGTATCACGTCGCTGTCGAGGCCCAGGGTGTCGAACCAGGTGTCCAGGTATCGCGCGTGCTCGACGAATCTGTACGTGCCGGACGGCATCTTGCCCGAGTCGCCCATGCCAACGAGGTCGGGAGCGAGACAGCGCGCGCCGCCCCGAACGTGAGGGATGATATTGCGCCACAGGTAAGAGCTTGTCGGGTTGCCGTGCAGGAAGACCACGGGCGCGCCGCTTCCGGTATCCACGTAGGATATTTCGGTATCGAGCGTCTGGACGCGCTTACGGGGGTGTGGGTCGTTGGACGAAATTGGCATGGCGGGGCGATCCTATGAAATGTCGGCCACGTGGGATGTCGTCGGTTCATATCAAAAAGAAACGCCCCCCTGCGCGCGGGGGACGTCGGGCCAACAGCGTCAACCGTTGGGGTGGTAGAAATATTATCGCCAAATATGGTGCATAATGTCAAGAGATTCTGGAAAGTACATTCACGGCGGGGGATTGGAGTTATGGAGCGAGTATCTGTTTACGTGGACGGATTCAACCTGTATTACGGGCTGAGGAACAGGGGGTGGCGACGTTACTACTGGCTGGATCTTCGCAGTATGTCGGAGAATTTGCTTCGTCCGAACCAGACATTGGCATTCGTCCGATACTTCATCGCCAATTTGCTGCCGCTTCCTGACGCCTCGGATGAGATATTACGACAGGAGGTATATCTAAGGGCATTGGAAACTCTGCCCAATCTGAGCATTCACTATGGATACTTTCTCCCCAAAGATGCGACGTGTCACAGATGCGGTACGACATGGACTGCCTACGAGGAGAAGATGACCGACGTGAACGTTGCGGTGGAGTTGCTTGGCGACGCTCAAGACGACGCTTTCGACACCGCGATAGTCGTTTCAGGTGACAGCGATCTATCCGGCCCGATAAGCGCAGTTCTCGAACGATACCCACGCAAACGGGTTCTTGTCGCCTTCCCACCCAATCGCGCATCCAAAAGACTCCGTGAGACGGCGACGGCGACATTTACGATAGGGCGCAGGATATTGAGCAGAAGCCAACTGCCGGACAGCGTGATCAAGCCGGACGGCTATGTTCTGAGACGACCTGAGAGTTGGCAGTGAACAGAGCGCCCGCCGAAGTAAGAGGGGGCGGATTCGCCCCCCTGAGTTGCAGCTAGTCGTCGTACTGGGTGGTCTCGCTCCCCGTCCCTGTCAGAGAGATGTGTGAGAAGTCTTTGCCGTCAACGGCGCCGTGCCAGTGCTTTTCGCCGGACGGGATGAAGGCGGTGTCGCCTTCGGTGATGACTATCTCCTCATCCTCGGTGGCGACGATTCCCTCGCCGCCGGTCACGAACAGCACCTGGTCTGTGGTATGGGAGTGGAACTTGTTCTTCGCGCCGTCGTAGAAGTTGACCTGGGCGAAGTTGAAGAAGTTACTCTGCGCGCCGACTATGGGCTGTCGGCTCACCGGGCCACCGTAGAACAGCGGGGCGTTGGTCGCGTCTTCTTCAGGTACTGAGCCGTTCTTGATTACTTCCATGGGGTTTCTCCTAGTTTTTAGCTTTTAGTTTTGCTTATCAGCGGTCAGTTTTCGCTCTCACCCCAGCCCTCTCCCTCAAGGGAGCTGAGAGGGGTAGGCATTGAAGTCGGATTGGCGGAGTCACCCCCATCCCCGTATCGAGTACGGGGCAGGCTCTAACCTTCCCCCGCCAAGGGGGAAGGGACTTTTGCCTACCCTTGTGAGCCCTCAAGGGAGAGGGGGTTTGTGTTTTGTGGGATTGTTCTTTAAGGGTCAAGGCTCAGCCTTGTCAGCCTCGCTTGCCGTCGCGGGCGCGGAGGTAGGCGGCTCCGCCCAGGTAGATGTGCTTGAGTTCCTGGGGACTTTTGTCGGTATTTACGAGTAACATTACGCGAACGCAGCGTTCCTGGCCGCCCGGCACGTCCATCTCATGGCTGCACATCATGGCGACATCCGTCCAGCCCATGCCCACGCGGGCGGCGACTGCCGGGAATTCGGCGTCCAGGTCTTTCGTGGTGCTGAAGGTGACGGCGGCTATGTCGTCCGTGTCAACGTCGTTAGCCTTGACGAGCTCGGCGAGAAGCTCGCGGGTCGCGTCCAGAATGGCTTCCCTGGTGTTGGAGTCAGCCGTGGTCGCGCCTCGAAGTCCTCTGACTTTGCTCAATCTAGCCACTCCTTCCGTTGTTTCCCTTGAGTGCGTGCATAAAGTCTCGCGCGACATCCAGCTTGCCGCCTTCCGGCGCCTTATCCACGGCGTCCAGAAGCGCGCTTGCGAGAATAGCCCCGTCCGCGTAGGTGGCGATCTCCTCAAGATGTTCCCGCCGCGATACGCCGAATCCGACGAGTAGGGGGAGGTCGGTATATCGCCTGATGCGCTCGACAAGGGCGGGGGTCGAACGTGAACTCAACCTCCGCGCACCTGTAACCCCAATAAAGTTAACGCAGTATATAAATCCGCCAGCCCATTCGCAAGCGTCGCGTATTCGCTCGTCTGAACTTGTGGGCGCGAGGAGCGGGATGAGATGGATACCGCGCTCCGTGGCCATTTCTGAGAGTTGCGTAGCTTCCTCGGTGGGCAGATCCGGGACTATCATTCCATCCATGCCGGCGGCGGCAGAATCGTCGAGGAATCTTTCGAGGCCGTATCTCAGAAAGGGGTTATAGTAGCCCATTAAGACGAGCGGGGATTCGACTCCGCCGTCGCGCAGGTTCTTCACCGCCTGGATACACCTGGCGACGGTGACGCCGTTCTGGAGCGCGCGATAGCTTGTCATCTGTACGGTGGGACCGTCGGCAAGCGGATCGCTGAAGGGCACGCCGAGTTCGAGCATATCGCCGCCGGATTCCAGGAGCGAGCGGGCCAGCGCTTCGGATGTGGGAATATCGGGGAAGCCGACGGTGACGAATGGGGCGAGCGCCTGCTGTCCATTCTCACGGAGACTGCTGAGCGTTGTATCAATTCTGTTTGGCATTTTCAGCCTCTTTGTCTGAGTCAGGATTTGTCGGATTTCAGGAGTATTCGGGGTATTCATTCTCGCGCCGTGATAATTCGGTCAATGGGGCTACTCGCTATCGTCCCTCAGGGCAGTGGAACGTAACGAGAGGCCATAAGGGCCAGTATGTTCTGGGCGGAGTGGGCTGCTATCGGTATCCATATTGACCTGGTTGTATGGTACACCAACGCGAACAAGACTCCGGTAACGAATATCGGAATGATGGTGGCCAGAGAGAAGTGTACCAGCGCGAACAGGGCGGCGCTCACGGCCACGCCGACGTACAGTCCGTACCTTGCTGCGAGTCCCGCGAACAAGAAACCCCTGAAGAAGACCTCTTCTACAAACGGCACCCATGCGCCCAAGGCCAGAGTGGTCAGAGCTACGACCGCGCCTTCTCCGGCGAGTCCTGGCGGCAGCGGTTCGGGCATCAGCGCGTCGAACCCCAAGTTGGATACGATGAAGGCGTACGCACTGGTGAAGGCCAGGCTTCCAAGCAGCGCTGCGGCCGCCATAAGGAATGCCTGTCCTCCGGCGGGCAGCCGCACTCCGACGGCATTCCAGGATAGACGACGCTTCTTGACGACTATCAGCCATACCGAGAGCAGCAGGACGCTCTCGGCTATTGCAGCCAGCCATGCCAGGCGGGACAGGTCGCCGTCCCACCGATTCACGGTGGCTACACCGCCCATCGCCAGAAAGAATACGCCGAATGCGCCGAGGCTGATGGCGGAGGCGAGTACCATGTCGCCGACGCCCCAGCGCACTTCGCCGTATTCGTGTTCACTCGTCAATCCGCGCTGCCTCACACGCTTGTCAACTCTTGAGCCATTCGACGTCGCCTTGCAGGTCGTCGGGGTGTTCTCTGGATGCGAACACTTCATACTTGCCTTTCTCGGTGGTCAGGTCGCCCAAGTCGCCGTGTCCCGGGAAGAAAGTACCGATTCCGTCCAGAGTGAACAGCCTGCTCGTTATGCTCCCGATAAGCTGCTTCAGGTTCTCAGGGCTACCCGTCCTTCCCGGGCCGTTTGGGAAGAGGGTGTCTCCGGTGAACAGGTGCGGGCCGAAGGTGAAGCATGTTGAGCCGGGCGTGTGCCCGGGGGTGTGGATGGCGGTGAGAGTTACGTTCCCCGCGCTGATTTCGTCGCCGTCCGCGATTCTAAGCTGGGGCGCGTTGGCGAGCGCGTCCGCGTCGTCCTGGCCTATGCCCACGGGCGCGCCGAGTGCGCCCGCGACTTCCTCAAGTCCCTCGATGTGGTCCCAGTGGTTATGGGTTATCAGGATCACCTTGACGTCGGTCTGCTGCGCCGCCTGGATAAGCGCGCCCGGATCGGGGGGAGCGTCTATCACGATGCTCTCGTTCGTCTCGGGACAGACGACGAGATAGGCATTGTTTCCGTATGGGCCGCACTGGATTACGTGAATTGCTATTGAGTCATCCTGGAAGTGGACAGTCATATATACCTCCCGGTCAGTGTTGTTTCGCAGGTGATTATAGCAATTTAATCGTTAGTCATTGGTCTTCGGCAGTCAGTTGGTATAATTCGGCAGGCGGAAGAGTCCGCGATTCGAGAAAGTCAGGGGTATTCAGATGGGCGAGTTCGGACTGAATGTAAAGACAGACACAGGCGGAAAGCGCGTAGAGCTCGAATGTGAGCATCAGAACGGGCTGCTGTACGTAGTGCCTGCGGAGTCGTCGTGGGTGTGTTCTGAGGAGCTGATGCACGCGCACGCGATGGCAGGCTTCTTCAGGCAGCTAATGGAACTGGAGGACGAGCGGGTGGAAGAACTCATGCAGCGTTGGGGGCTGTACTACCGCCCGAGACCGCTGGCAGAGGGGGATGGGACGAATTAGGACGCATACCCGTGAGAGAAATCAGGTTGTGATTTTAGCTGCCTCGGCCCTTTTGGTCTCGACTCCGCTTATGTACTCACAGAGGGCGAGGTTGATGTCTTTCCGGTAGTCGCATCCGTCTTGGACATTAGCCTTGAACCAGGATACGACATCCACATCCAGACGCAGTGTGACTTTCTGCTCCACCGGTTGGTAGAATACGCCTCGCCTGGCGCCCGACCAATCAAGAGTCTCCGGGATGTCGGTTGTATCAATCTGGTCGTCCCGCAACCGTTCAAGCGCGGCAAGTTGTTCCCTTTGGGCTTGCGTCAGGTCAGAATTTACCTTCCTCATAATCCTCCCTCATAATCCTCTCGTTCCTGTCTAGTTGCCTTCCGCGCACTGATTATACGTCCCATCCGCTCACCAGTATCATAATCAACATCAGGCCAAGTATGAACCACCAGTATAGTGACTGATTCTACCATTCCAATCGTTCGGTATCGAGGTTCATGAGGATACGGGTCTTCAACCGTCACTGAGAATGGATCATCGAAGACAAGGGTGGCGACATCAAAATCGAAGTCGTGCTTTTGGAGATTCGCCCAATCCTTATCCGGGTCCCAAGTCCAATGCAATGATGCCGCCTCTGCACGATCATGCGATCATAGATTTTGCAGTCGTTGGAGTAGGGCTAGCGCTAGAAGTCGTCGTCCACGCCCCCTATGTCGGCGGCAGGGGAGTTGATTATCCTGTGTATGACCGGGGAAAAGGCTTCGTCGTCTCCCGGCTCGGTGTCGTCGTCCGACCAGTCTTTGACGGCCACAGCCGCGAGTTCGCGCTCTTCATCGTCCCCGTCCGCTACCTCATATCCCATGACCGCGCTCGGCACATAGACCCTGTAATCGGCTCCGCCGCGCGACGGGAACGATACTATGCCCGACTGGGCCGGCGTCTTGTAAGTCTCGCGTATGATGATCGCCAGTTCGCGCTCCACGACGCTGGTGACGGCGGCCTCGTAGAGATTGCCTCCCTTCGCCAGGCGCGCGATGCGGGTTCCCACTCGCGGCTCGACCTGGCCGACGTAGGCGCCGGTTTCGTCCTTCACGATCAGTCCTGACCCTGCCGGTTCGAGGTGCATCAGGTCTCCGGGGGTGAGCTTGGCAAGAATGTCGGACGGCGCCAGCTTGATGAGAGAGGTGACCCCGGCGTTTCCGCTCTCTTCTATGAAGGTCTGCGACCTGCGCGATGCGGTCTTTGCAACACGCGGAGCGTCGGCGTCCGACAACTTCATGAGCCTGCTGAGGTTCTTCTTGGCGATTGAGTTGCTGGGTGAGCGCTTGAGCACCGAGCGGAACGCTTCCTGCGCTTCCTTGTTGCGCCCAAGTTCACTCAGCGCCTTTCCGAGTCGGTTGTACGAGCCAATGTCTTCGGGGAAGTCGCGCACGATGGTCTGGTTGACCGCAACGGCCTCTTCCCACCTGTTCTTCATTGCGAGAGCAACGGCCTTCTTGGCCCTTTCGTTCTTTATCTTTTCGTCCAGTGCGCGAGCGTTCATTTGGATCGCCTCCCGGAAGGGTCTGAGAATCTTAGCGAAAACAGGAAAAACACGGCAAGGTCTCCGCAAGGTATTTTGAGGTATTTTGATTTCAGTATTAGAATTTTCTCAATCTTAGAAGAGTTAACTTCCAGATGGCCTCCACTATTATATTCATGGACATCTTGGATTTGCCCTTAGTTCTATCTATGAAGACTATAGGATGTTCTAATACTACATATCCCTTGGACTGGCACTGAAACGCGACTTCCGACTGGAACCCGAAACCCTTGCAGCGAAACGAGTCCATGTCGAGGGAACCCAGCGCGACGGCGGTGTACGCCTTGAACCCCGATGTCACATCCTTCACCCTGAGCCCGGTTACAAACCTGATTACATGATTGCCGAATGCGCTGAGCAGGCGTCGTTTGAGACCCCAGCTTGGGTCTGAGCCGCCGCCTTCGGTGTAGCGCGAGCCGACCACCACGTCGGCCCCTTCCAGCTTGCGGAGCATGACCGGCAGGTGGTCCGGCACATGAGACAGGTCTGCGTCCATCTGCACCACGTAGTCGCAGCCATCCTCCAGAGCCCTGGCGAATCCGGTCACGTATGCGGTGCCAAGACCTAGTTTAGCCCGCCTGGATATGACCCCTATCCTGCCCTCGTGTTCGCCGGACAGACCACGCGCGACCTCTGCAGTGCCGTCCGGCGAGTTGTCGTCCACGATGTACAGGCGCAGGTCGTCTATGCCAAGTGAAAACAGGCGGCTGACCAGCTCAGGCATGTTCGCCGCTTCGTTATAGGTTGGCACGACGACAGCGACTTTTGTAGTAGGCATTCACACTCACCCTGACTGAATCTGCCGATAGGAAAGAGCTGACACGAACTTTCAGCGATACTTGCCGAGTATATCCCTGAGTCTTATCAGAAACGTGTCCTTCACCATATCAATAGTGTCCACGCCTGGCCTCACCTTGCTTCCTGTCTGGTAATGCCACTCGACCGGCATCTCCACGACCGAGTAGCCCATTTTGAGCGCGAGATACAGTATCTCGACGTCGAATCCCATTCGCTTGGTGTGCTGGCGACTGAAAAGCCGGTCCGCCGCGTCCTCGCTGAAGCACTTGAACCCGCACTGAGTATCCTGGAATCCTCTTACTGCCACCGCTCGAATGACCCAGTTGAAGACCCTTCCCATGACATGGCGATGTAGCGGCTCGTCCAGGCGACGCGCGCCTGCTATCTCCCGTGAGCCTATGACGATGTCCACTCCCGCGTCCATTCTCTCCATGAACCTGTCGAGCCACCCGATGGGCATGGCGAGATCGGCGTCGCACATGAACCTGTACCTGCCGCGAGCCTCCAGCATACCGGCCCTGACCGCCCAGCCCTTGCCGAAGTGTTCCCTGTGGAGCAGCCGGATTCCGTCGGTATTCTGCGCGGCTCGGCTCACCAGGTCGGCGGTATCATCCGCGCTGCCGTCGTCAACGACGAGTATCTCCCAACTGTACGTCTGCGCGTTCAGGTAGGCGACGGTCTCGTTCAGCGTCGAGACGATCCGCTCAGATTCGTTGAAAGCGGGAATGATTACAGATAGATGTGGTCTTTCGGATGTATCCACCGCATAGTCCCAGTCCGGATCGCTGTGGAGACCGGCGTCGGCGTCCAGTGTACTACCGTGAAGATGCGATGTCGAAAGCGGCGTGAAGCGCGCGCGACGCCTCGCCCACCTGCTCTTCGGACACGATGCAGGTGATGCGTATCTCGGACGTGGTAATCATCTCGATGTTTATGCCCTCATCTGCCAGCGCTCGGAACATCGTGCTCGCGTACCCCGGGGCGTCCTGCATACCGGTTCCCACGACGCTTACCTTCGCAAGTCCGGTCGAGGTCACCACCTCGTCGCTGTCCATGCCTTCGGCCACCTGTCGCACCACGTCTTCGGACCTTGCGAGGTCCTCGCGCTTGATGGTGAAAGTAAGGTCGGTCTTGCCCCCCGCGCTGGCGTTCTGGACGATGACGTCCACGCTTATGCCCTCTGCGGCGAGCGGCTCGAACAGGCTGGCGGCTATGCCCGGCCTGTCGGTTACTCCCTGCACGGTCACCTTGGCTACATTGGGGTCGGTAGCTACGCTCACCACCCGGTTTCTTATTTCACCCACATTTTTGTTCATGTCAACTTCACCGTGAATCAGCGTACCCGGCGCGTCTGAGAAACTGGATGCAACCAGTATCGGCGTGTCATACACCATGCCAAGCTCAATCGAGCGCGGGTTCATCTTTGCTCCGTAGCTGGCAAGTTCCAGCATCTCTTCAAAACTAATCTCGTCCAGCTTGACCGCGTCGGGTACCAGGCGGGGATCCGCGGTGTAGATGCCCTCCACGTCGGTATAGACCTCGCAGCGGCTGGCATTCAGACCGGCTGCGAGCGCTATCGCTGTGAGGTCGGACGCGCCCCGCCCCAGCGTGGTCGTATCCATGTCCAGGGTGATTCCCTGGAATCCGGCGACCACTACGATCTTGTCCTTGTCCAGTTCGTTCGTTATGCGCTGCGGGTCGAGCTCGGCTATCTTTGCCATTCCGAATTGGGAATCGGTCCGTATCCCGGCCTGCGCTCCGCTCAGGCTGACCGCCTTGTGCCCCAGCGACATGAGCGTCATGGCCACAAGCGCGCAGGACCGCAGTTCGCCCGTCGAAAGCAGCACGTCCAGTTCGCGGCGGTCGGGGCTGTCGGACACCTGCGATGCGAGTTCTATCAGTTCGTCCGTGGAGTCGCCCATCGCGCTCACCACCGCGACGACGCTGTTTCCAGCCTCTTTCGCGCGAGCGATGCGGCCCGCCACGTTCTTTATCTTGTCGGCGTCGGCAAGCGAGCTCCCGCCATACTTCTGTACGATGAGGTCCATTTCTTATCGTGTATCCGCTGCTGGAGTCGGAGGTTGAATATCTCCGCTATGAAGGTTTAGCGCGATGGAAGGTCGTATGTCAAATGAATCCATCCCCTCGGTCATGCCAGCGTATGCGCCCCCAACTTCGTCGGCCTTGTTATGACCACCTCTCCGCTCAACCCCGACTTCACGGCAGCATCGGCCATTTCGTAGCCGATTGTGAACTCCTTCTCCGTAGCGAACGCGAGCACCGTCGAGCCCGCGCCTGACAGGAACGCGCCCAGCGCACCAGCGCCCAGAGCCGCCCTGATGATGTTCTTCATCGGGAAGAAGATCGTCTGACGCGCAGGCTGGTGAAGGCGGTCGTCGGTCGCGATGTCCAAGTGTCTGAGGTCCCCGGAGGCCATCGCGCGCACCAGCAGTGCGGCTCTCCCTACATTGAACACGGCGTCCGATCTCGGCACGCTATCTCTTAAAAGTCCCCGCGCCTCTTCAGTCGGCATGGGCGTGTTGGGGACATACAGGACCGCGGACAAGTTCTCAGGGATCGGAACCGGCGCGCTGACCACTCTTTCGTCCTGAACAACTGCTATCTGCATTCCGCCAAACAGGGCCGGAGCCACGTTGTCCGGATGTCCCTCCGTGTCCGCCGCTATTTGAAGCAGTTCGCTCTTATCGAACGGGTTGCCGCACAGTTCGTTCCCCGCCACAAGGCCACCCACGAGCGCGGCTGAACTGGAGCCGAGTCCCCGTGTGGTCGGTATATCGTTATGACAGGTCAGCGACATGGCGGGCATCTTCCTGCCCGCCTCGTCGAACACCCTGGCGATGCTCGACCAGACCAGATTCGACTCGTCGCGTGGAAGTTCACCCTCGCCATGGCCGAATATCTCAAACCCCTGCCCGCCGACCTCCACGCTGACGATATTCCATATATCGAGCGCAATCCCCAGGCAATCGAAGCCCGGGCCCATATTCGCCGAAGTAGCGGGTACTCTGACTGTTAATCTGGAATGATGCATCACAATTTTATAGGCGACTCCATTCTTCCAACGAGATTCGATGTCTCATGATTCTTTCGGCTTGGCGCAACATCATGCGGACTTGTGGAACAGAGTATTCAGAATTCGACGGCAACGTAAGGCGGTGGGTTCCATATACCATGAATTGGTGTCTGGTACCAGAGAACGGACCTTCAAAACCCAAGCGACGCATTTTGCTGGCAAATACGAATCTTTTACACGGGGTCAATCGGCTCACGTTTCGGCTCCCAATTAAGATCAATGCCTCCGACTATTGGCAATCGGTGTCCGAATTTCAGCCCCACGAGTATCCAATCTTCAAGCGTAGAACGGAGTTCAGCGTCACACTCTCTCAGAGTTTCGCCGAATGCCAGAACCCCGACACAGTCCGGTATGGTAGCACCATACGATCCGTCATCCAGCTTGTCGTATTCAGCCTGTTCCATGGCCTGGCCTATGTAGTCGCTCAATACGGGTTTTGAGGCCATGTTATTCCTCCTAGCTGAGTTGAGTAATCAGTATAACGTTACTATAACGCCCAGCCGCTGGTGGCGCTGTCCAGCCGGGCCAGGTACTGCGCTTCGATGTCAATCCCCACCATGCCGCTGTACGCTTTAGTCAGCCTGTCGGTGACAGGGCCGGGTACTGATCCGTCGCCGATCTCTGAGCCGTTGACCGACGACACCGGGCAGATGCAGAAGCTGGTGGACGTCACGAACGCCTCGTCCGCTGTGTAGGCGTCGAACAGGTCAATGTCCGCCTCGTGTACGGCGATGCCTAGTTCCTGGGCGATCTCTATCGTCACGCGGCGGCTGATGCCCGACAGGACATACTGCTCTTTGGGAGTGAGCAGTTCGCCGTCCTTGACGACGAAGATGTTGCTTCCGGGCCCCTCGGCCAGGTTGCCGTTGGTATCCAGCAGAATGGGCCATGCGTCGGGGTTGTGCGCCTTGGCCTCCAGTTCCGCCTGCACCAGGTTCACGTAGTTATGCACCTTCGCCCTGGGACTCTGCGCCTCGGGCGGAGTGCGGCGCACCGACGGCACGATTACCGGCAACCCGTCCCTGTAATACTTGGCCCGGACGTCGAACGGCAGCGGCGCGCACTCGATAACCACGGTCGGCACGTACTCGCCGTCAACCATTACGCCCCTCGAAACGCGCTGGCTGACCCAGTAGTCGTCATCCTCGCCTATCAGGGGCAGGTTAGCCTCCAGGACTTCCATCGTGATGCGCGCGAACTCCTGCTTGGACAGGCCGGGATCTATCCTCATGTACTTGAGCGAATTGAAGAAGCGGTCCAGGTGCTCGTCCAGCCTGAATATCCTGTGTCCGAAGGTTCGCGTGGTATCGAACACCGCGTCTCCCTGAAGGAATCCCCTGTCCCGGATCGAGACCACCGCCTGGCTCTCGGGTACTATCTTGCCGTTTACGTAAGCGACTCTCTCTTGTGTCATATCGGGTCTCCTATGTCCTTGTGCATACCGTAGGGGCGTCCCTTGTGGGCGCCCTTATCCCCTATCTTCCCTGAACCTGTATCCAACGTTCCATATAGTCTCTATGAAATTATTCTCGGCGTTCTCTATCTTGCTCCTGAGTCGGCGGATATGAACGTCAACAGTCCTAGTGCCTCCGAAGTATTCGTATCCCCATATCTGGTTGAGCAGCGCGTACCTGGAAAACACCCTGCCCGGATTCTCCGCCAGCAGCTTCAGGAGTTCGTACTCCTTGAATGTGAGCCCTATCCGCTTTCCGCGTATCGTCACATCATAGCTGGATGTGTCTATCTGGATGTCGCCCGCGCGGATGATGTGGCTGTCGTCCTCTTTCTGCTCGTTTCCCGATTCGAGAACGCGACGAGCCCTGACCACCAGTTCGTCCGGGTCGGGAGGGCTGGTGATGAAGTCGGCCAGCGGAAGCGAGGGTTCGAGTCCGGGCACGCGGGTGCGCGGCACCAGCGCGATAGCCGGAACGCCCGCGTCCGTACAAGCCTGCGCGTACTTTTCCACCTCGAACGACGTCATGTATGCGGTATCTATCAGGGCAAGCGCGGGAGCGGATTCCAGGTTGTCGCTCAGAGCCGCCGGGTCGCTGTCCGAGGACAGAAACACCGAACTGACCTCCTGCCTGCGCAGCAGCGCGACAAGCTCATGTTCTTCGCGCGGCCCTCTCGCCGGCGCTCTCTCCAAAGACATAGGTCATCCCTTGCAAAGATTCTACGGGGGACAAGTATATCAGACGTAACCCAATGGCGCGGTCTCAGCCACCGGAGCCTTTTCAAAGTCGGTATTAAGAGCCTGTATCAACCTTATCGGTTGCTCTATCCGTAGGGGCGTCCCTTGTGAGCGCCCATCCAAGCCGCTGCCGCCACCTTTTGTGATGCTTCCCCCGCAAGCGCCGGATTTGACTTTTGGAACGAATTTGTGATTACATTCACCATTGATTAGTAGCGCTCCGTGGCTATGCGCTCGACTTGAAGTGACGGCATTCACGTCAATAGAGATGAAGGGGAGAAAAATATGACATTTAAGCGTGTTCAATCGAAATGGCGATTGGCATTCGGCTTGGCCGTAATGGTATCGCTGGTAGCGGCGCTCGCGTTGGCCTGTAGCTCAGACCCAGAGACGGAACCTGCGGCGCCATCTCAGCCCGCCCCGGCCGCTCCTGCTCCGGCGGCGCCCGCGCCTGCCGCCCCGACAGCGGCGGCTCCGTCTCAGCCCGCGCCCGCTATGGCGGCTCCGACGGCGGCGGCACAGCCCGCGCCCGCGCCGACAGCGGCGATGATGGAAGAGACCATGGAGAGCGTGACCATAACCGTCGCGTTCGACAATGTGGGTACGCCCCAGTTCCGCAACGTCAAGGGCACGTGGCCCGACGTTCTGTTCCACGGCTTCTTCGGCTTCCAGGAGCCCCTGCTCGGCTGGGAGCCTACGTTCGACGACCAGGGCAACCCGATCAGGGATACCGGAGAGGCTTGCCACGCTCCGTTCGTAGCTACTGGCTGGGAGTGGGAACTTCCCTCCAAGTCCGGCGGCATGGTCAAGCTGGATGGAAAGTCTCTCGAAAACGAACAGACCGGCGAGTCCCTGGACGACGCCGACCTTTCGGATATCGCAAGCCAGGGCGTAATCAGAGTATTCATCCGTGAAGGCATTGACTTCTACCGCTCGGTTGACGGAGAACTCACCAGGGTCGGCGAACTGACCGCTGAGGACGTAGCCTGGTCGTTCAACGACGCCGGTTCCGAGGACACAAGCTCCGCCCACTCCAACTCTTCCCAGGCTTACGAGTACTACAAGCCTTGGCGCGCTGAGAGCAAGTACGTGGCGGTAGCCGACAATAGGGCATTCCGGTCGGACGGCTTGCAGGACGCTTCCTCGATCTGCCAGGACGCGATCTGGATGCAGTCCAAGCAGCTCTATGACGAACTCGGCGACACTTTCGGCGTGCCGCACGGTTCCGGCCCGTTCGTAGTCCACGAATGGCTTCCCGCCGAGAGGATCGAGTCCGAGGCCCGGACCGACCACTGGCGCGCCAACGCGGGCTTCGACAGGCTCGTATTCATCCAGGCAAACGAGGCCCAGCAGCGTTCCGCGATGCTCCAGACCGGCGCGGCGGACATAGCTATGGCCTCCATCCAGGACGTTGGCCGGCTTGAAGATGAAGGATTCCAGTTCCATCAGGGACTCGACGCCATCAATGGCAACTTCTTCTACTTCGCGGGCAACGACTGGTCGTTCAAGTACCCCCCGAATTCGACGCTGGGCGACGAAGACCTTTCCGGCAAGCCGGTGCTTCGCCAGGGCTTCATTCCCTCCGACAAGTACCCCTGGATCGGCGACCCCCGCACTGAGTGTGTTGACATAGACAGGTCCGATCCTGCCATCCAGGATACCCCCGGCGTGGGTTGTGAAGTCGCCAACTTCGAGCTTGTCGAGTTCGACGGCATGGACTCTCGGTTCACCGAGGACTCCGTAGGATTCGACTACAACGACACCGACAAGTTCTCCTACGAGACGCCTTCCATGCTCAAGGCCAAGGCCTTCCGCAAGGCGCTCGCCTTCTCCATAGACCGCGAACTGATCGCCGCTTCCGTTACGGGTGGATATGGCGGAGCCGTCTATGGCGGAGCCTTCCCGGGCATGACGCTGCACCAGACGCACCCCGAGTACAAGGACCGCTGGAGCTACGCCTTTGATCCCGACCTCGCCCAGCAGCATCTGGCCGAGTCTGGCGTCGAACCCGGATTCGAGTTTGAGTTCTTCTGCTCCCAGGGCAACGGCACCTCTCTCGAGGTCTGTGAAGCCACAGTAGGACAGTGGAAAGAGAACCTGGGCCTCGAGCCCTGGATAGACAGCACGCAGTACTCCTCGCGCCGCCCGACCATGCTGGGCCGTCAGCTCCACGTGCCGTGGATGACCCGCTGGGGTCCGACCAGCAAGCACGGTCGCCTTGGTGAAGGTGGAGGCACGCTGCCCGGCGGCGGTCTGTGGCCCCTTCCCGCCGGTGGCTGGAACCCCAGCATCGAGGACAACCGCTACTGGGACAACAGAGAGGAAACCCGCGTACAGGCCAAAGGCTCTGAAGAGAACCTCGCCTCCCGCGAGAGAATCCTTGACTGGGCCTACGACATGACTCTGACATCCGGCGTGGTCGAAGTCCCCGTACTGATCGGATTGAACCCCGACACGGTCGAGAGCTGGAACCTCAAGCCTTACGAGCTTCCCAACTCGTTCGAGACTGTGATTCCCGCCAGGAAGTAAGACGATTCGTTTGCTGAACTGAAATAGCTGCCCCGGCAAGCTCTGCCGGGGCAGCTATCGGATTCTGGCATAAGCCTGAGACTCGAAAATAGCGCGCGGCGACAGGGGCGTTGATATATGAGGACCTTTGTTATTAGGCGCCTTGCCTTTCTGGTAATGGCGATCATTGCCGCCACGCTGTTCGTGTTCGTGCTTTCCAGGCTTCAGGGCGACCCTCGCAACGTCATGCTGAACGTGGGATATGTATCTCCCGAACAGTGGGAGCAGTGGGGGAAGGACCTCCATCTCGACAAGCCGCTTATCTTTCAATACTTTATATGGATCGGCAAGGGTATATTCCAGGGCGACTTTGGAGATTCTCTGAAGACAGGCCAGCCGGTGATGCAGATGGTGCTAGGGTTCGCTCCGGCCAGCCTTCAACTTGGCCTGTCGGCTACGCTCTTCGTCTTGATAACCGGCATCCCTCTCGGCATATTGTCCGCGGTAAAACGCGGGACTATATGGGATGTCATAGGCAGGACGTTCGCGGTCTTCGGCCAGGCGCTGCCGCCGTTCTGGCTGGGCATAATGCTCATATTGATATTTTCTGTGAATCTCGACTGGCTCCCGTCCGGCACTCGCGGCCACGACGCCACGGGATTCTTTGACCGTTTGACGTACTTCATCATGCCCGCGATAACGCTGGGCTGGCTCGCGTCCGCCGGGCTTATGAGGCTCGTGAGATCCTCGATGCTGGAGGTATTGGACTCCGAGTTCGTCAAGCTGGCCAGGGCCAAGGGCGTGGGAGCGAACGCGGTGGTGTGGAAGCACGCTTTCAAGAACGCGCTGATACCTCCCCTGACGTTCTCGGCGATCATCCTGGTGGGCTTTATCGGGGGGACGGTCGTTACCGAGACTGTGTTCGCCTGGCCCGGGCTGGGTCAGATGGTTTACACCGCAGTCATAAACAACGACTTTCCGTTGATGACCGGAGGGGTGTTGGTACTGACTGTCGCCTATGTTCTTATGGTCTTTGTGATAGACCTGCTATATGCTGCGATAGACCCCAGAATTCGATACTCATGAGGATATTCAATTGACCACTCCGGCGCAGTCAATGACGCCTTTCGAACTCGATCAACTGGGGAAAGAATCGGCGCTTCAACGAACGCTGTACGTATTCCGTCGGTGGCCGCTGATACCATTCTTTATACTGGCCGTATTGGCGCTATGCGCGGCATTCGCTCCCTGGATAGCTCCCTATGAGCCTGAGAAAGACCAGCTTCGCGCGGTTCTGGGATCCCCCCCGTGGTATCCCCCATGCGAAGAGGGCCAACTCACCAATAAATTCCAGCCCTGCAACACCAATGGCATCCCCCTGGGGAGGGATCAGCAGGTCTATCATTTCCTCCTGGGCGCCGACCAGTTGGGCCGCGACCTGTTGAGCAGGATAATCTACGGAGCGCGCCTCTCGCTGAGCCTGGCCGCAATCGCCATCACCATAGGTACGATATTCGGGACCTCGGTGGGGTTGGTCGCCGGGTACTTCGGACGGTGGGTAGATGAGATAATAATGCGTATCATAGACGTGTTCAGCGCGGTGCCGTTCATCCTGATCGCGATTGCGCTTGTGTTCGTGCTGGGTCAGAGTTTTACCATCGTCGCCGGAGTGCTGGCGCTTGGCGCATGGGCAGGAATCGCGCGCCTCGTGCGCGGTCAGACGTTGCAGGTCCGCAACTTCGACTACATCGCGCTGGCTAAAGTTGCCGGCGCGTCCACCCCCAGAATAATGGCCAGGCACCTGTGGCCCGCCGTCGCCAATACGGTGGTGGTAGCGACCACCCTCCAGGTTGGAAACACCATCCTGTCCGAGAGCATCCTGTCGTTCCTGGGCGCCGGAGTGCCGCCGCCCACGCCGTCATGGGGCGCGGACATATCCAATGGACGCGAGTATCTCGGCTCCGCGTGGTGGGTCGCCTTCTTCCCGGGCATAGCGATATTCCTGACAGTATTGTCCTTCAACTTCATAGGCGACTGGCTGCGCGACAGGTGGGATCCCAGGCTTCGCCAGATTTAGGGGCTTGTCCCGCCCATGTTGAAATATATAATCGTTTTCGGAGTCGCCATAGCGATCCTGATAGTAGCTTCCGTGGGCAGAATCCCCGGGACTGAACGACAACTTGCGACGTCGGAAGAGACCAGGGCGGCGGCAACATTGGCCAATACGCCTACGTACACGCGGCATCAGGCGATTTCGATGGTAGCCGACCACATCCGTGAGTCCTGCGCCGCGCCGGACGAGTATTTGTCTCACATTGATAAGTTCACAGCGACGTGGCTGCGCCAGCCGCGCACGAATGACTTCTACGAGAGAGGAAGGCATGAGTGGACAGTAAATGACCCGCTTACGGGCGCGTTCTGGAGACTCTACGAGGATACCGGGGAAATTCACAGCATCGTAGGCGGCGTTCTCGATACTTGCTAAGATTACAAAACTGCCGTTGGTGGACTACACACGGGAGTACATCAGAGGAGAAATACTCAATTGGCCTCGCTATTCGACCTCCATGTACACACTAATCAGGGTAGCCCCGACAGCGGTCTGACGCCGGAAGAGATGGTCGCCGACGCGCGACGCCTCGGGCTTACCGGCATCATGGTGACCGAACACGATGGCTGGCCCCGCCACGACTTCGAGGCGTTCGCCGCCACCGTTGACGATATAGTGCTTGTTCGCGCTCTTGAGGTCTATACTCCGCTTGGACACGTCATCACCATGGGCCTGGACGGTCACGTCGCGGGCTACGGCGACGGAGTTGAGGTCATACGCACGCTCAGGCAGGAGGTGGACAAGGTTGGCGGATTCATGATCCTGGCGCACCCGTTCAGGTTCCTGTTCGATCTGCCCCACTACACCCAGAATATGCTCTTCCAGGACGCCGACAGCATCCCGAAGACTGCGGAAGAAGCGTCCAAGCATCCGGTGTTCGAGATCGTTGACGAGATAGAGGTCGTCAACGGCGGAAACATCGAAGAAGAAAACCGCTTCGCCCAGGAGGTAGCGGCGGTCATGGGCTTCTGGGGCACGGGCGGCTCGGACGCCCACTCCCTCGACGGCTTCGCGAGGGGAGTGACCGCCTTCAGGGGAGACGTCCGCAACGAGGCCGACCTGCTGGAGGCCCTGCGAGCCGGAGACTTCGCTCCCGTAGAGGGCTTCCACGTTGGCAGGGCCGCCAACTACGGACGCTCAAGCTGGCTCAGGCCGGAGATGGTCAGCCTCGCAGAACACACCCAGGCCGCCGGCTGACATAATATTCCGAAGATCAAGACTGAACCGTATTATCCAACACCCCCGGAGGAAATTTCTAATGACAGACGAAACTATCAGAATCGGATATGTAGGAGCGGGCGGCAATACACGACTGCGACACCTGCCCGGCTTCTCCGCCATCGAAGGCGTGGAAAACGTCAGCGTGGCCAACCGCAGCCGCGAGTCCGGCCAGCGTGTAGCGGACGACTTCGGAATCAGCACGGTCTATGATTCATGGATTGACCTCATCGAGGCGGACGACACTAACGCGATCTGCATCGGCACGTGGCCCTATATGCACAGAAATCTTGTGCTGGCCGCCCTGGACGCGGACAAGCACGTCCTGACCGAAGCGCGCATGGCGATGAACTCCGAAGAGGCGCGCGAGATGCTTGACGCGTCCCTGCTCAAGCCCCACCTGGTTACCCAGATCGTCCCCGCTCCACACACGCTCAGGATAGACAACACCATCAAAGACCTCATCATGGACGGCTACTTCGGCGACGTTTTGTCCGCGGACATAACCGTACACCAGGGCGGGTTCGTGGACAGGGATGCCGAACTCCACTGGCGGCACAGCCGCGACCTGTCCGGCAACAACATCATGCAGATGGGGATTTGGTACGAGGCGATAATGCGCTGGTTCGGCCCGGCGGCCGCGGTTACGGCCATTGGTCGCGTCAACGTCACCCATCGCAAGGACTGGGACGGCGGGTTGGGATATATAACGATCCCCGACCACATCGAGATTCTGATAGAGTTTGCGTCCGGCCCGGTTGCGAGAATGAGACTCAGCACGGTTACCGGACTCGCTCCGGACGACCAGGTATGGATATTCGGCTCCGAGGGTACAGTCCACGTGGACTCCGCCTCCATGACCGTCAGGGGCGGTCGGCGCGGCGATGGCGACCTCTCCAAGATCGAGATTCCAGAGGAGAAGCAGGGCGACTGGCGCGTCGAGGAAGAGTTCATCAACGCCATTCGAGGGCTAGAGCCCGTAACCCACACCAGCTTCTTCGACGGCGTCCGCTACATGGAGTTCACGGACGCGGTGAACATCAGTATGCAGAGGGGCGAGAGAGTAACGCTGCCGCTGGTTTAGCGCGACGAATCAGGTACCATGGACGTCTGGAAAATCCCCCCGATTAATATACGTCGTATTTCCAATTAAGGGGTGGGCGCGCTAGGATTAAACACTAGCAGTGCTACAACTCAGTTGTGATGGATATTCAGATTCCTATTTGTCCCCTCTCTCTTTGGGAGAGGGCTAGAGTGAGGGTAGATAAGCCGTCATTTCAATGATGTTCGACTGCTAGTCGAGACTCACAGGAGGGACACGGTATGAAAGGCGGAAAGCGGTTCATATCACTGGCCCTGCTCGTGGCGCTCATCCTGTCCCTCACTGCCGTTCTTCCGGCCTTCTCCGACACGGGCGCGCTGAGATTCTATGATCCGTCCGACCCTGATGAGGATCAAACATGGGCCAGGCAGGGCGGACAGATCGGGCTGGAACTGACCGATCCTGACCTGTCCGGCATAAGTGCAGGCGTAATAAAGCACATAAACGTCCCCGGCGGCGCCCCCGACAATTGCGATGATTGCGTACCTGCCGAGGAAGTGACGCTGAACGGTCAGCGCACCTTCTACCTTGAGAATGTCCCCGTTGTGGACAGGAACGACGACGGATTCGTAAACGAACGCGACGTGAACGTGTTCGAGTTGGACGGCTCCGAACTGACGGTTGATCGGGTGAGAGTGGACGGTCGAGTTGACCTGGTAGATCCACACACAGGGACCGTCTATGTCCGCTACTGGGGAGCCAGAAGACACGATACCGGCGACGCGGTAAGGATCAAGTCCCAGGCCGACCCGACGGGTTTCACGACGACGCTGAAGGAGACCACGCCAACCAGCGGCGTCTTCCGCCTTGTGGTAAACGTGGGATTGAGGAACTCAAACCCGGATTCCAGCCCCCCGCGCCTTAAGGTCGGCAAGAACGATACAATCACGCTGACCTACATGGACGCGGACCCGGCCGGCGCTATCTCCAGGAAGCTGACGGTGGAGACAACTCCCCCTATCTTCTCCAACATCATGCCTGTTCACAACCATTCGCAAAGGGCCGACCCTGAAGTCGAATTCGATGTGACCGACGCCCGCTCCGGCGTCGCTGACGAAGACAGCATATGGGTCATCTTCGCAGTTGACA
>DAOULF010000038.1:0-10028 GCA_034420555.1 Dehalococcoidia bacterium | reverse complement strand
CATCGGTCGTCGGATCGCCGACGATCACGTCTTCGGCGAATGCGGCGTCAATCATATTCTGAATATCGAAGGTAATCAGCATGATGGTAACGGCTCCATAATAACACGATCCTGACAAATCAATGCCGATTGCTATGCTATACTGAATAGAGACGGATATATGTGGGGAGGTTTGATGTGAGACTGTCGCTATTCATTCTGTTCATCGCGGCGTTCGCGTCACAGGTCGTCCTGATATACGCCTACTGGGTCGTGGATATGAATCCCAGTACCCACATGAACTGGGCGGCGTTGTCTCTAACCGGCGTATGTGTCGCGCTCATGGCGGCGATAGCGACTCAGAATGCGGGTACGCGATGGCTGTCCGTCGGACTGATAGGCGTCGTAACACTCGCCTTCTCCGCGCTGACCATCGTCAGCTTTGGATTACTGACGGGCCCTATCGCGCTTGCGCTGATAGTCGTGTCCATCGTCATGCTGATACGGAACAGACACTCCCCGTCCGCCAACGGGTGACGATTGCGTCGCCTACACCACGGACAGCATCCGGTCGAGCGCGACGCGGGCCTCTTCAGCCGTATCTTCTTCCACCTCTATCCGGTTGACCACGACACCTTCGTTGAGCCCGTCGAGTACCCATGACACGTAGGCGGGATGAATCCTGTACATCGTGGAGCATGGGCAGATCACGGAGTCGAGGCAGAACACCAGCTTGTCGGGATGCTGCGTCGCCAGCCGGTTGACCAGGCTTATCTCGGTTCCGACCGCCCACACCGAACCCGGCGGAGCGTCGGCTATCTTGGCCTTGATGTACTCGGTCGAGCCGTCGTAGTCCGCAGCCTCGACCACTTCCATCGTACATTCGGGATGGACGAGGACATTCACATCGGGATACTTCTCCCGCGCCTGCTCGATCTGTTCAACTGTGAATCGGGTATGCACCGAGCAGTGCCCCTGCCACAGGATCACCTTGGAGTTCACCAGGTCTTCCTCGCTGTTGCCGCCGAGTTCCTTGAACGGGTTCCACAGAATCATGTCGTCCAGGTCAACGCCCATCTTGAGGCCGGTGTTGCGACCCAGATGTTGGTCCGGCAGGAACAAGACTCTGCTGCCGCGCCCAAACGCCCACTCGAAGGTGGCGGGCGCGTTCGAGGAAGTGCAGACGATGCCGTCGTTCCGTCCGCAGAGCGCCTTGATGTCGGCGGTGGAGTTCATGTAGGTGATGGGAGTGGCGCCGCCGTGATCGCCCAGAATGTATTCGAGATCGTCCCAGCAGTCCAGAACGTCGTCAATCTGTGCCATGTCAGCCATGGAGCATCCGGCGGTCAGGTTGGGAAGAATCACCTTCTGCGAGGGGCTGCTCAGGATATCCGCCGTTTCGGCCATGAAGTGAACGCCGCAGAACACGATGTGATCCGCGTTCTCCTGCGAAGCCGCTAACTGGGACAGCTTGAACGAGTCGCCCTGGAAGTCCGCGAACTTGATTACCTCGTCCCTCTGGTAGTGGTGTCCCAGGACGACGACGGTAGCACCCAGCCGGGAACGGGCCTCGAATATCCGGGCGTCCAGTTCCTCCGGTTTCATACGCATATATTCTATCGGCAACTTCTGCCAGCGAACCCCGACCGCAAACTCATCATCCAGGCTCCTGGAGCTAAGTTCGTCGTCGGTGGTGCAGAACGCGGACTGCTCTATCTCGGTGATAGGAATCGTCGGCAGCTTGGTCTCTGTCTTGAGCATGATTTTCCAACCCCAGGCGGATTCAGGCCACTACCGCCCCTGTGTCTTTCTCGTCAACAAGCGCGCCCTGGAGGGACCAGGGACTCGTGCGCTCTATCCTGACGCTGACCATATCTCCGGTCAGGTCTTCCGTACTGTCGAAGAACACCAGCTTGTCATTTCGATTTCTTCCAAAGAGTCGCCCCTTCCGCCTGCCCTCGACCAGCACCTCCTGGGTGGATCCGAGCAGCCTGGAATTGATCTCAGTGGCGACCTCTTCCTGCACTTCTTCTATCACTTTCAGCCGCCGGCGCTTTTCCTCTTCCGGTACGTCATCCCGCATAAGGCGGGCGGCTATCGTGCCGGGACGGGTCGAATACGCCGCGGCGTGAACCTTGTCGAATTTTATATCCCGGATAAGCTCGACAGTGCGCTCGAACTGCTCATCCGTCTCGCCGCAGAAGCCAACTATCAGGTCGGTCGCCAGCGAGACATGAGGAATCCTGTCCCGGATGACGTCAATCTTCTCGCGATACTCGGCGTTGGTGTACCCGCGCCGCATATCTGCGAGCACGACGTCGTCGCCCGCCTGGAACGGCAGGTTGACGTGCTCGCACACTTTGTCCAGGTCCGCTATCGCGCCGATGATGTGGTCACTCATGTCGTTGGGATGGGAAGTGAGGAATCGGACTCTTTCCAGCTCCTCCACTTCATTGACAGCGGCAAGAAGGTCGCCGAGGTCAACGCTACCCGGCAAATCGTGCCCGTAGGAGTCAACGTTCTGTCCCAGAAGCGTGACTTCCTTGACGCCTCGACGGGCCAGGAGGGTCGCTTCGTTCACCACGTCTTCGACGGTGCGGCTAATCTCCCTTCCTCGGCGGTAGGGAATTATGCAGAACGAGCAGAACTTGTCGCAGCCATGGATTATCGGTATGTAGGTCGAGACGCTGGGTACGGCGGACAGCGGCCCGACGCATCCGTCAGGGTCTATGCCGAGCCGGTCTCCAAGAAGCTCTATCAGCGGCGCGTACTGCTGGGGCTGCATGAACACGTCAACATACGGAAATCGCTCGCTGAGGGAGTCCTTGCGTGGGCCGACCATGCAGCCCATCAAGGCAAGCACCTTATCTGGGTCGCGCTGCTTGACCGGCTTGAGGTGGGTCAGCATTCCGACAACGCGGTCTTCGGCGCTCTCACGGACCACGCAGCTATTCAGCACGATCACGTCCGAGTCGCGGGCGGACTCGCCCGGCGACAGTCCCATCTGACCGAGCGCGCTCTCAAGCCGCTCGGAGTCCGCCTTGTTCATCTGGCAGCCAATCGTCCAGACGTAGTAGCTTTGCATTCCTTACTCTCGTTTTTTCAAGATAACAGACAACGCGGATTGGGCCCGAATATCGAAATCTGTGTCTTCTCCGCTATCGCGACTTTTTCACATTGGAGAACGTACCCAGAAGTCTGATGTCTTACCTGTGCCGGATAGCTATCTTGCCGCTCCCAGCTACAATCTACGAACCTTCCGCGTTAATGTACGACTATAACAGAGAACGCATCAATCATCAAGGATTCTGATTGTGAAATTCTGCACTATCTGGAAAAACAATGTCGTTATTCGTACTAATAAGATATATATTCGATGCTTTTAACATATTTTATCATTTAATGTTGATATAGAACTGTTCCATAGCTCCAATGGCTCTAAAGATTCACGTATTTTCCCCTTTCTGCGTAAGAGGCAGCCAAGCGCCGAATGAACCGCTTCTGTTCCCCTCAAACAACCGCATGGCCCGAGTGAATCGGATCGAAATCCGACTGGCTTCCGACCCAGACTTCCCCGCCCTCGAAGAACTCCTTCTTCCATATCGGAACGATCTGCTTTATCCGGTCAATGCTGTAATGGCACGCCTCGAACGCCTCCTTGCGATGCGCGGATGAGACCGCGACCACCAGGCTGGCCTCGCCTATCTCCAGCTTGCCGAGCCTGTGATGTATCGCCACGCCGGTCAAGTCCCAGCGGTCGCGCATTTCCTCGGCGACTCGCGCCAACTGCTCGTCCGCCATCGGCCGATACGCCTCGTACTCCAAGAACAGCACCCTACGCCCGGCGGTATTGTCCCTGGTCATGCCCACGAACGTAACGGTCGCCCCCGCTCCAGGATGCCCCACTTCCGAAACGACCTGTCCGGTATCCAGTTCGTCATGCGTTATCACTATCATCGAAAGACAACCCTCCGGCTAACCGCCACTGACCGGGGGGATCAGCGCTACTTCATCCCCGTCGCTCAGTACGAAATCATGCTCCTGGTACTCATTGTTCACTGCAACCACGATCCTGCTCGGCTCAGGCAGTCTCGGAAATCTGGAGCGCATAGCGTGAGCCAAGTCCTTGACCGTCGCGCCCTCGTCTAGATACAGCGTCAGACGCCCAAAGCCGACGCTCTCCCTATAACTGGCAAACAGCAACACTTGTAATCTCACATCCGTCTCCCAATCACTCCCTCAGCGCCCCGCCGTTCACGTGTATAGTCTGTCCGGTGATATAGTTCGCGCCCTCGGACGCGAGGAACGCAACTGTCTTAGCTATCTCCTCCGGCATCCCCAATCGGCCCACAGGTATCCCGGACGCTTGTCCCGCGGGTGCGCTCTGCCCTTCGACGCGGCTGGTGTCAAACGCGCCGGGAACGATGTGATTCACTAGAATCCCGTGAGGAGACAGTTCCACGGCCAGCGCGCGAGTCATTCCGAGAGCTCCCATCTTGCCAGCGCAGACGTGCGCCCACTCCGCTCTTCCGGTGAAGGCGTTGAGGCCGGAGACGTTGATTATCCGTCCCCAGCCGCGCTCGATCATGCCTGGTACGACAGCCTGGCAGGCATAGAAGGGGCCATCCATGTTCACGCCGTTCACTTCACGCCAGTCCTCGACCGTCATCTCGGTGAACGGCTTCGACTGTCTCATGCCCGCGTTGTTCACCAGTATGTCAACGCGCCCAAACTCAGTGATGGCGGCCCCAGCCATGTCGTAAACCTGTCTCCGGTCGGCCACATCCGCCATGGCGACGATGGCGTTCACGCCAAGCTCACGCGCCTCCTGCGCCACGGCTTCGGCTTCATCGCGGTTCGACCTGGAATTGACCACCACATCGGCGCCAAGTCTCGCAAGTTCCAGAATCGTGGCACGGCCTATGTTGCGGCCCGATCCGGTCACAAGCGCGACCCTGTCTTCGAGTGGTCTGTCTTCGGCTGTCATTGCTGTCTCTCCATCATGCGTAAGTTCTAACGCTTTATTCTGATCACTGTGGACCTTCTACCCTCTGAAGTTCGGTTGTAGTCCCGAGCATTTGCTGTGAGTCGGTAACCGCAGACGACAGGGCTTGCGGCCATGCCAGTAACCGTCTCGAGTATCTGGGCCGATTCTTCAGCTCTGGATATATCATCAACACCTATGGCCGCCGAAGCCTCGACCGGATAGAAAGCCAGACTATCGTCCGGTCTGCGAGCTCTCACTATCATGTCAGTCTCCAGAATCCGGCGCCGCTGGCCCTGACTAATGAATCTGCGTCCGTAGGCTTGCGCTATGATCTCCTGTAATTCGGGGTCCACGACGACCTCGCGTTCCTGGTACAGCAGTATTTCCAGGTCGCTCAGTTCCAGTCGGTGAGCCATCAGAGAAGGCAATCTGAAGCCAATCTTTCGCTCGAGGTTGTCTCCGACCAAGTGGCCGATGTCCCCGCGCATCGCATTCGTGTCAGATCGCATCACGTTCATGTCATCTCGTATCGCGTTCGTATCAGATCGCATCGCTCGTATTTCTGTCAGGGTCTCACGCTGGACATTTAGTATATCGCGCTGGACCTCCGAGACGGTTTCCGAAACCATCTCCCTCAGTAACGCTCTGAGTTCGACATCCTCTTTGAGCAACCTCATTAGGTCATCTTTGGTGTTTATGAATGCCATGTTCGTTCACCTATCTGATAGGTTCGACATTGAATTGACCACCACGCCTGTGCCTCAGACGTATCAATTCCAAAATCATAGCCCGACTCTACCCTTAAGACCACCCTGCTCTGTCATAACTCTCTCTGATTCAGACGTCATCTTCCAACCATTGCCACGAATCCGGGACAGCCACGGGACGAAAATCCGGCGCGGGTGGTGAATCACCTATCTTTATAGCTCTTATTTCAACTCCGTAGAACTGGATTTTCCCATCAGATACCTGGTTCAGCCGGTTTATGGCCTGACGATGCTCAGGCTGGATCCAAGGCGATATCCATACGGCTACTCCGGCATCGCATCCCGCCACATAGGTCAGAAGCTGCCCCAAATGACTATGGTCGCTATATTCCAACTGGTTCTCGACTGCAACCAGAGTTCCGTTATCAACATCTCTGGCCAGAATATCGAGATAGAACCAACCTATCGCCTTTTCCACCTCCACCAACTCCAAATTCATCCCAAGCTCTTTGCCAAGCAGATCCAGATTCTCAGCAAGCCAAGGCGTGAAGTCTGCGGCCTCATCTGCCCAAACCTCCCGAATGTCCAATTGCTCTATCTTACCTTCTGGGCCAGACGCCGCCGATACGCTTTCGTCATCCGGCAGTTCTGTCTCAATAGCGTCCACAGTTACACCTCTGTCTCCCGTATCCCCCTCCCGAATCACGAAGTCCCGCCTGTCCTTATACAGCAGCGCGGGGTTTAGGATCGTTTCATCGCCGTCCCGCAACGCCCAGTATTTGTGTTCGCCCAGGAAGAGATACTTCTGAGTCCGGTGGAAGAAGCGGCATTCGACACCCTCACCCCGCGATATGCGATGAAGGAAGGCGGCCAGCAGTTCCTGCTGACCGTCCTTGTTCACGACCACATACTCATGCGGCCATGTGTTGCGGTAGGTGACAGCCTCGCGCCAGGGAGCGCGGGCTATCAACTCCATAATCTCCAACGCGAGACCCTAGTCCGCCGCGGCGGCCGCCATCTCCGCCGACCGGACCACCTGGGCGTCTTGGAGGGACTGTATCCTGTCGTCGCCGTAGCCGAGTATGTCACGCAGAATCTCGGTCGTGTGCTCTCCGACGAGCGGCGTGGAGCCTACTACCATCGGCGTCCTGCCGAACTTGATGGACTTGCCGGTGACCCACATCGTGCCTGCGACCGGATCGGGTATCTCCATCATTATCTCGCGCTCGGTCAGGTGGGGGTCCTGCGCCGCCTGCGCGGTGGTGTTGACCGGCGAGCACGGCACGCCTAGAGCGGCCAGATGGTCGGCTGCCTTCTGCATCTCCTTGTCCGCGAACCACTCCGACAGCCCTTCTTCCAGCGCGTCGGAGTTCTGGGTGCGCAGTTCGCGGGTGGCGAAACGCTCGTCCTCAAGCCATTCGGGCCGTTCAACCGCCTGACACAGACGACCCCACATATTTTCATTGGTGGCCGCTATGATCATCCAGCCGTCTGCGGTCTTGTAAGTGCCGCCGGTGCCGCGTCCGTTGCCCTCGCGCGGCTGTTCATAGCCGTCGCCCAAGTACGCCGAAATCGGTATCTCGTTCGTCGTATATCCGGTGTCCGCGAGGCAGACCTCTAGCTCCTGGCCCATTCCCGAGAACTCCCGCTCCCTGAGCGCGGCCAGCGCGCCAATAGTGGCGTGCAGCGACGTGATCCTGTCTATGAGCGGGAAGAAGGTGCGGATGGGCGGATCGCCCTCGAACCCGGTTAGAGACATCAGGCCGCCCATAGCCTGTCCTATCGGATCGAACCCCACTCGCTCCTTGTACGGGCCGTACTGCCCGTAGGCGGACACGTTTATCATTATGATGCGCGGGTTCAGCTTCTTCAATTCCTCGTAGCCGAAGCCCATTATATCTATCGTGCCCGGCCTGAAGTTCTGCAAGAAGAAATCGGACTCCTTCACAAGGTCACGCAGGACTTCTTTGCCCTCGTCCGTTCTCAGGTTGATGGCGAGGCTCTTCTTGCCGGAGTTGTACTGCACCCAGTATGCGCTCTGTCCCCTGACCCGCGGACCGTTGCGACGGCTTTCGTCTCCGCCAAGCGACTCTATTTTTATCACCTCCGCGCCCATCCGGGCGAACATCAGCGCGCAGCGCGGCCCTGCCTGGTATCGTCCCAGGTCCAGAAGCCTGAGCCCTTCGAGCGGTGTATTAAGTTCTGTCATGTCTAAATCCGTCCCTTTCTGTCCAGGAATGGCTTGAAGCCCTCCAGCACCGGCGTCGGCGCGAGTTCATCCGCCTGGGCATTCAGTTCGTTCTGATAGTGAGAGCGCCAGTCCTCGCCGATGTCCCGAATCAGCAACTTCTTCACGCCCTGCACCATGCGAGGATCGTTCGCGGCTATCAGCCCTGCCAACTCCATCGCCTTGTCCATTAGCCGGTCGGATGGCACCAGGTGATTCAGAAGCCCCATCTGGAGCGCTTCCTCGGCTTGCACCACCCTCGCGGTGAACAGCAGTTCCTTGGCCATCGGCCAGCCGACCTGCTGCGGCAGGCTCCAGGTGGAGTTCACCCGACCATACTGCACCGCCAGGAATCGGAAGCGCGTCCTCTCGCAGCCTACCCTTATGTCAAAGCTGGAAGCCAGCACCGCGCCGCCGCCGTAGGCCAGCCCATTCAGCGCGCCGATGGTCGGCTTGGTCGCCGCCGCGATGTGCCAGGAATACTCCGGCCTTCTGGGGTCCGGCGGCGGAGGGTTGTCCATATTGGCCTGTTCGGCCATCTCGTGTATGTCCGCGCCCGCCGAGAACGCCCTTTCACCAGAGCCGGTGAAGATGATCGCGTGAACGTCGTCATCGTCCTCAAGCTGGGTTACTGCAGCGTCAATCTCGCTGAACAGCTTGCGGTTCATCGCATTGAGGACCTCTGGCCGATTCAGCGTTATCACGCCAACGTGGTCCTGTATTTCAAGAAGAAGGTGTTCGTAACTCAATCGCCTCTCCATGTACGTTTAGTTGGCGCCATTATATGAACGCCTAGAACAAGGGTCAAGGAAGGCGAACTTTCGAACCCGTATCAGTTCAGTCGGTAGCCCACCCCGTCATACCCGCGAAAGCGGGTATCCAGGGGCGGGGCGGGTCAGGCTGGATAAACTCTTCGATATACCGACCAAACCGATACAGTACCTGGGCCTTCACCCTTGTGTTAGTGTGTCGTGAGTATCCGAGCTTGCCACGCGGGCCTACCCCCCTGACTTATTTCTTATAAGCCGAACAGCCGAACCACCCTGATTCACAATTCCAAATTCCTCTGGTGTATAATGCGAACGAATACCCATACGCGCGAGACTCGCGCCCATCAGCATATCCTGACGCCGGAGTGAGAGACATGACCACAGGAACTTCGTTCGAAACGATTCACAAGCAGCCGGTGAGCGATTTCGATGTCGCTCCCAACCTGGACAGGGACAACGTCACCGAATTCGACTGGCAGCAGATGTTCGATGAACTCGACTGGCTGCCGGGCGGCGGCCTGAACAAGGCGCACGAGGCCATTGACCGGCACGCCAACGGCCCCAAGCGCGACAAGATCGCCATGATCTGGGAAGGCAAGAACGGTGAGCGCGAAGACTACACCTTCGGCGACATGAAACGCGAGACGGACAAGTTCGCCAACGTCCTCAAGAGCCTCGGCATCCAGACCGGCGACCGCGTATTCACATTCATGGACCGCCTGCCCGAACAGTACATCGCGGTCTTCGGCATCCTCAAGGCGGGCGCTATCGCGGGCCCTCTCTTTTCGGCCTTCGGCCCCGATCCGGTCAAGGATCGCATGGCCGACTCCGGCGCCAAAGTGCTGGTCACCCAGCCCGACCTGCGCCGCAAGATAGCCCATATCATCCCGGAGTTGTTCGACCTCCAGCACATCATCATCGTCAACAAGGACGGGCGCGATCCCCTGCCGATTGATTCGCAGGACCTCGACTACTACGAGGAGATGGGCAAGGCGCCCGCCGATTTCACGACCGTCGCCACCTCACAGTACGACTACTCCATCATGCACTACACCTCCGGCACAACGGGCAAGCCCAAGGGCGCGGTCCACAGGCACCAGGCGGTCGTGCAGCAGTACGCCACCGGCAAGTGGGCATTAGACCTCCACGACGACGACATATACTGGTGTACCGCCGATCCGGGCTGGGTAACCGGCACCTCCTACGGGATGCTCGCCCCCTGGACGAACGGTGTGACGCAGCTCATATTTGAAGGCGGATTCCGCGCGAGTTGGTGGTACGAGCAGATACAGAAGCACAAGGTGACCGTCTGGTACACCGCTCCGACCGCTATCCGTATGCTGATGAAGGCGGGAGAC
>DAOULF010000037.1:0-3290 GCA_034420555.1 Dehalococcoidia bacterium | reverse complement strand
GAGATATATCAGGTAGCGCGCAGATACATGATCCGGCTTGAGAAGTCCGACCTGGAAGACGGCGAAATGAAGAGTCGGCTGGCCGAAGCGGCGGGGATGACCCCTGACCGATTCGGAGAAAGATTCGGAAAAGTGGTCGAACTCGCGGGGGCAGTGTAGTACACTGCGCTCCATCATTCCAAAGGATCGAGTCAGGATGCAAAACGCCCAATCCCTTGTCAAAACAGCCAATGCCCTGGTCGCGCCCGGCAAAGGCATACTGGCCGCCGACGAGAGTACAAGCACAATCGGCGCGCGATTCGCCGCGCTCGGCGTCGAGAACGTGGAGCGCAATCGGCGCGACTACCGGGAGATGCTGGTCAGCTCAGAAGGCGCGTCCAAGTTTATAAGCGGAGTCATCCTCTACGACGAGACTCTACGCCAGAACTGCGCGGACGGTACTCCCTTCGTCGAACTTCTCAACAAACGAGGAATCATTCCGGGCATCAAGGTGGACACCAGAGCCCATCCTCTCGCCGGAGCGCCGGGCGAGGTTGTTACCGAGGGCTTAGACGGCCTGCGCGACCGCATGGCCGAGTACTACCAGATTGGCGCTAGATTCGCCAAGTGGCGCGCCGTAATCGCAATCGGCTCTCATATACCCAGCGACTACTGCATCGAAGTCAACGCCCACGCGCTCGCGCGATACGCCGCGCTCGCCCAGGAAGCGGGACTTGTCCCTATCATCGAGCCCGAAGTCCTCATGGACGGCGACCACGATATAGATCGCTGCTACAACGTAACCCAGGATGCGCTGAGGGAGGTTTACAGTCAACTCGCCTCCCAGCACGTGATACTGGAAGGCACCTTGCTCAAGGGCAACATGGTACTTTCCGGGAAAGAGGCGGCTAACCGAGCCGAGCCGGAAGAAGTGGCCGAGAAAACAGTTGACTGCCTGATGCGGAACGTTCCCGCCGCTGTGCCGGGAATCGCGTTCCTGTCCGGCGGACAGGGCGACGACGAAGCGACGGATAATCTCCGCGCGATCAACCTCCGGGGCAAGAAGGTCGGCGCGCCATGGCAGTTGACTTTCTCATTTGCCCGCGCTCTCCAGTCCACGCCCCTCCAGATCTGGGCCGCCGACCAAAGCGCGACTGAAGCAGCGCAGAAGGCGTTCTACCGACGCGCGTCACAGACGGCGGCAGCACGAAGCGCGGCATAGACTGCGATGGGCAGCGGATAGCTGGATTCTGCGTCGAATTGAGAATTAGCATCCCTGCTACGAGCGGTTCTTAAACGCCGGCATCACATCTTCGGCAAAGATCCTTAGTTGCTCCATGAACTCGGCGCGTGGCATTCCCTCGGCCCAGTGCAGGATTATATGCTCCAGGCCCGGGTATTTCTCCTCAAGGTCTTTTAGGAACGCTACGAAGTCCTCTGCCGGGCCGCAGAACCACGCCTTCTGCTGAACCCCATCCTCGATGTACGGCGTTCGAGCAGGCGCGCCCGGAGTTCCCCAGGTGCGTCCCTGCTCGTCTGCGTATCTAACGAATCCGAACGGCGCAAACCACTTGTAGCGTTCGTCGTGATACGGCCTCAGCCGTTCCATCGCCTCTTCCTGGCTGTCAGCCAGATAGAAACCGACCCCAAGGGCGAGGTTTTCACCGAGGGCAAGATTCTGCCCATAGTCGGCGTTGGCGTCGCGGTACTGCTCGAATATCTGCTCCACCAGCGCTTCGCCGGTCAGGGCGACCACGCCTTTGATGCCGTTTTTGGCGATGAAGTCAATCGTTCTGCCGCTGACTATCGGCTGCCACATTTCCACGGGAAGATGCTTCGGGCGGGGCACAAGAGTCACCTCTTCAAGGTCGTAACCCCGATACTCGACCTTCGCGGGCACCGAGTAGCGCTTTCCCTGGTGGGAAAAGGACTCCTGGTTGAACGCCTTGAAGATGATCTCCATCTGCTCTTCGAATAGCTCGCGGTTGGCGTCGTTGTCTATGACCGGAGACCCCAGAGACTCGACCTCTCGGCTGTGGTATCCGCGTCCTACGCCGAAGATGATGCGGCCATCGGTCAGTATGTCCGCCATGGCGTAGTCCTCTGCCAACCGAATCGGATGCCACATCGGAACGATATTGAAGGCGCATCCGAACTTCAGTCTCTCCGTGCGAGAGGCCAGGTGAGTTCCGAGCAGGATGATGTTGGGTATGCACTCATAACCCTCGTGCTGGAAGTGATGCTCCGCCATCCAGAGGGCGTAGAAACCGAGTTCGTCCATGAGCTCGGCAGCCTGGGTTGCGGTGTCCAGACTCTCGGTCAGCCGCTCGCTGGGGTAGCGACGCTGATCTGCGGGCGTTCCGTCACTACCGACATCCTCCAAGTCTATGTTGCCTACGTACAGTACCGAAAACTTGTCTATCATTTCGTATCACATCCCAATAGGTAACAGACTATCCAATCGTCCAAAGTTATGGCACGTCCATCCGTCTCAGGCGATAGACCGTGAGCCATAGGAAGACCACGGCGACCAGAGCGGCGCCAACGATTGCGGCAGGAAACTCGATCACACGGTCGCTCAAAACCTCCAGGCCGTTTTTGTCCAGGCCGTTCATTATCGCAAGCGTGTAACCCCGGACGCTCAGGTATCTAATGCCGCCTATGAATGTGCTCAGAAGCCCTTCCCACAGGAAGACATACACAATGGCGAAAGGCAGCGCGCGGGTGGTGATGAGTCCGGCCCAGGTGAATACGGATGCGTAGGTTATAACTCCAACCGACAGAGCTATCGCTACCGCGACAGTAGTTCGGAGGTCGCCGTCCGTCCCAATATAGGTTGCGAGGGCGCCGCTGACCAAGGCCAGTGGCGCCGCTATTACGACCGAGGCGAGAAACTTGGGAATGGCGATGCGCCAGCGCGCGACCGGTTTCAGGAACACGTAGCTGAGCGTCTTGTCCTCGATTTCGTTGCCGAAAGCGGCGGTCGCGAGAGCCATGGTGACGAGAGGCATTATGACGCCCACCAACAGGCCGTCGAGCAAACCGTTTATGAACTCCTCGTCGGCATCCGCGCCGTCCCCGCCCGGAACGAAAGCCAGTCCCACCGGTATCAGGGCGAGCAGAACGATGAGGACCACGCGCCACTTCCCGGTTAGCTGTCGCAGCGACAGGTTGAGCACCTGGGTCATCTACGCCTCCACCACGTACTCGAACAGACTCTCAAGAGAGTCGTCCAGTGGTTCTACCCGCATGAGCCGGACGGAGTTGTCGCGGGCCAGACTTGCAAGCGAGCCCTGGAGAGCGGCGACATT
>DAOULF010000036.1:0-2681 GCA_034420555.1 Dehalococcoidia bacterium | reverse complement strand
AAGAAGCTCCAGAATCCGGGCGGGCGCGTCAGGATGCCGTCCGGGATGGATCAGTATAGCCGCGCCTGTTTCGCGCTGCGATATTGCGGCAGCCGCAAGCGACTTGCGTTCGTTCGGAGTCAGGGGCCAGGTGCAGCCGATCTCACCGATGATGCCCGCCCTTACATCGCTGCCGTCCACGCAGTCCACGCCGTCAACAATGTCGGCGGTAATCTCCCGCGCCAGATCGTCCACGCTCCGCTCGTCCATATCCGCGGGATGGACGGCGTCCACGTAGAAACCCGCGCCCATGATGACGTGAACGCCCGATTCGCGCGATATTCGCGCCAGCGCTTCCGGGCTGCGCCCGATACCTATCGTGGTCGCCTCGACGATAGCGCCGCCTCCGACATCCCTGAACACTCTGAGTTCTTCGACGGTCGCGTCCGTGTCCATGAGCTGAATGTTAAAGCGGTTGCTGTAGTAGTTGCGCCGTATCCATCCGAGATTCTCCAGCGTTATGGGAGCGTGTTCCAGTTTCGGGGACGGCGAATCCTGGGCTGGACGATACATGAAGGAGAAGTCGAGGTAGAGGTGTTCGTGTGTAGTGGTGGGACCGAGTTCCGATGGCGACACAAGCCCGAGCACGGTCTGAACGAGTCCCCGATTCCGGCCTGATGGCATAGAACTTCTCCTTAGAGTAGGGTGGGCGGCAAGCGTACCACGACCCGTTCAGCCACGCAAAACCGCACGGGCGTCGTGAACCTGTATCAGTTTGGTCGGTAGGGGAGTCACCCCCATCCTAACCTTCCCCCATCAAGGGGGAAGGGAATTTTCTCGCCACAGGCAGCGCCGACTAAATTGGTACAGCATCGAGTGTCGTATAATTGGGTGACGATGGAATCTGGTCCAAATGCGGGCAGTCCCGACACATCAGGGGAGGGTAGAGAGATGAAATTCGCCGCGTTTACCACAGTTGCCGGGTCCGCGGGAGAAGCCACCGGCGCCGAGGGTCTGCTGGACAACATCAGGCAGCAGACCATCCTTGCGGAGGAACTCGGATTCGAGGCAATCTGGCTGGGAGAGCATCACTTCGGCCCCTACGGAGCCGGAGACGTGCCGAACCCGATTCTTCTCGGGGCGGACCTGGCCGCCCGGACGTCCCGAATTCGCATCGGTCAGATGGCCAACATAGCCCCCTGGTGGCATCCGATACGGCTGGCCGAGGACCTGGCGACCCTGGACAACATGTCGGGAGGACGAGTCGAGGTGGGCTTCGGCAGGGGGGTCTGGCCTTACGAGGGCCCGCAGTTCCATCCCAACGCCGACCCGCGCAAGGACGCGGAAAACAGGGAACTGTTCCGTGAGACCGTGGAGATAGTCCGGAAGATATGGACGGACGAGTATTTTTCCCACAAGGGAGCGAACTACACGTTCCCGGCAGAGGACACCGTCTTCTCCCACCCGTCCTACCCTTCCAATCCGGTCTGGCAGGAAGGGGACAGGGTGACCCGACTGCGTGTAACGCCCAGACCTTACCAGGAACCCCATCCGCCGCTGTGGATGACCGTATCCACGGACCGCTCCGTGTCCACGGCGGCTGAACTCAGGCTGAAAGCCTGCTACTGGCAGCCTCCCGCGCGGCGAATCAGGCAGAGAATGGAACTCTACGCAGAAGTGCGGTCGAAGGTGGAGGGGAGACCGTTCAGCCTGGGCGAAGACCAGGCGGTAATGCGGTCCACGTACATCGCCTCCTCGATGGAAGAGGCCAGGAGGGACGCCGAAGAAGCGATCATGTCTGCCTTCATATTCAACGACCCGTTCAGGGGCAGACAGGTATTTACCAATCCGGGAGAGGAACTGGACCCCGAAGTAAAGCTGGACTGGGACTTTCTGGAGCCTCGCACGCTACTGGTAGGCTCCGCTGAGAACGTGGTGGAGAGAATCCAGGAGTTGCGGGAGGTATGCAGCCTGGACTACCTGCTCGTCGAGTTCACCCACCAGGGCCTTCCACTGCGCAAGTCGCTGCGAAACCTGGAGAACTTCGCCACCAAGGTCATGCCCCGGTTCACCGGCGACGACTAGTCGGCGTCGGCAATTCAGTCATTTGTATGTTGAAAATGGTACCCAGATAGTCCAATCTGAGAGTCAGGCGCGAGCGGGCCCTCCGGTCAGGCGGTCAACCCAGAGGCGGGTGAGGCGGTCGGCGTCCACGCCCAGGGCGACGCTGGCGTTGGGCGGGTTTCCGGTGAGGCCGTCCATGTCGGCGACGGTCTGGCCCGCGGTCAGTTGGCTGTGTGGCTCGACGCGGACGTAGGCTTCTCTCATGGTGAACAGCGTGGGGTCAATGGCGTAGGCCATGGCTGGAACGTCGTTGAACTGCGCGCCGTCCGGGTTTCGCAGGCGTCCCCTGCTTCGATACGCGTTCTGTATGAACGTAACGGCATTCTGGAGAAGCCGCGTGGCGGGCGTATCGGCCCTCCACGCCTGCTGAAGTTGTTCGGGCGAAAATTCCACCTCGCGGCACACGTCCAAGCCGATCTGCGCGATGCGCGCGCCCGAGCGATACACCACGTCGGCGGCCTGTGGGTCGCCCTGCAAGTTCGCGGTGGCGACGGGCGTCACGTTGCCGGGAACCGTTACCGCGCCGCCCATCACGACGACTTCTTTCAGAGAGTCGGCTACCTGGGGAGCTATGTTGA
>DAOULF010000035.1:0-12741 GCA_034420555.1 Dehalococcoidia bacterium | reverse complement strand
CAGCGCGGGAGGAAAGACAAGGCCCTCAGCGACACCCGCGCCCATCCCGACTCCTGTTCACTACCAAGACCCTCCGCCCGTTCTCCTGGTTGAGCCTTCACTGGCGGACGATACATTCGTCTCGCTGAGTTCGGGAATGTACAGTGTATGCGGAGTGAAGCGCAACGGATTGGTAGAATGTTGGGGATATGACGCCTGGGGCGAAGGATCTCCTCCCGATGGCGAATTCAAATCGGTCAACGTCGCCCAGACACACTCCTGCGGATTGCGGACAGACAGTTCCGCCGTATGCTGGGGAGACGATGGTGGCCTCGGTGGGCAGAAGGCTCCTCCGGATGGCGCTTTCGAATCGGTGGTCGCCGGAGACTTCTTCAGCTGCGGGCTGAGGCCGGAGGGAACCGTTGAGTGCTGGGGCTATAATGGCGAGGGACAGATCATGCCGCCCGACGGCCTGTTCGCCTATATAGACGCAGGGATTGCCCATTCATGCGGGCTGCGGGAAGACGGATCTGCTGAGTGTTGGGGACGAGACGATGAGGGCCAATCCTCACCCCCGGCGGGCGCTTTCATATCGGTGAGCGCTGGATCTTCACATACGTGCGGAGTCAGGCCGGACGGGTCTGCCGAATGTTGGGGCGACAATGAAATTGCATACACCGAGCCGTTTACTGGCCGCGAGATAGGCCGGGCGTCAGGCTATGCTGAGCCGCCCGATGGCGTATTCGTCTCGGTGAGCGCCAGCGGCGACCACACATGTGGACTGCAGCCCGATGGGAAGGTAAAGTGCTGGGGGAGCGACGTGACCTATTATCCCGGAAAAGATATGCGAAATGTCGGCCAGGCCACCCCGCCCGACGACCTCTTCGTATTCGTGAACGCTGGCAACGGACATACCTGCGCCATTCGTCCCGACGGCTCTGTACACTGCTGGGGGGACGATGCGTGGACGCCCCCTTGACCTGATCGTCCGATCCGGGTCGTACTTTATGCTCGATATCAGTGAAGATACATCCTGGATATCCACAAATCCTGCAAATCCTGGTTCAGACAGTCGCAATAATGAGAATGAGATCAGATTAAATCTGACTGGAGGCTGATAATGAGGATTGGAAATTTCATCGGAACGATGGGCGCTGCCCAAACCGTCCAGGGGCAGGCGCAGCAGGCAGTCGAGGCGGAGTCAGATGGCTTCGACTCGCTCTGGACGGCGCAGGTGGCCGGAGTGGACGCGCTCACGATGCTCGCGCTCGCAGGCGACAGGACAGAGAGCATTGAGCTTGGGACCGCCGTCGTGCCGACGTACCCGAGGCATCCGATGGCTCTCGCCCAGCAGGCGCTGACCACGCAGGCGGCTTCGGGCGGTCGTCTTCTGCTCGGCATAGGACTGTCGCACAAGCCGAACGTCGAGGGCCGTTGGGGACTGTCCTTCCACGCGCCCGCCCGACACATGGAAGAGTACCTGGCGGTCCTGAACTCCCTGATGCAGACCGGAAGCGTGGACTTCCAGGGCAGCCACTTCAACGTGTCCGGGGAAATCGCGCGCATGACGGACACGTCTCCCACGGTCTGCGTCGCCGCGCTCGCTCCGAGAATGCTGCGAATCGCGGGCGAACGCGCAAGCGGCACGATAACCTGGATGGTCGGCCCCAAAACGCTTGATGAACACATTGTTCCACGAATCGCCTCGGCAGCAGAGGACGCGGGCAGGCCCGCTCCCAGGGTGTGTCTCGGTCTGCCGATCTGCGTGACCGACGACCGCCGCGCTGGTTTCGAGGCCGCCTCTGGCTTCTTCGGTCGCTACGGCAACCTGCCCAGCTATCGGCGTATGCTGGACATAGAGGGAGTCGAAAGCCCTGCGGAGGTTGCGATAATCGGCAACGAAACCGAGGTCGAGGCGCAGCTCAGGACACTCTCAGACGCGGGCGCGACGGACTACCTGGCATCCATCTTCCCAACCGGAGACGCCGAGGCGTCGGTGTCGCGCACACGCGACTTGTTGAAGTCATTAGTAGGGAAGGTATAACATCCCCGCCCGGTACTCCGTAGGCACGGTCTTTCGATTATTGCAAACAGAAATCCTTCCGCGTGATTCGTCATTCCCGCGAAAGCGGGAATCCACAGGCTGAGGTCAGGATAATCTTGGATAACCGAAAGCCCCTGATTTCGTAGGGGCGTCCCTTGTGAGCGCCCCACGTACCAAATGAGGAACCTCGAATGTCCAGCGAAGTAGTCTGTCCCCAATGCCTGAGAGCGAATGAGGCATCCAGCACGTATTGTATTGGATGCGGGTACAGACTGGCATCCGAGGACTCAGGCGAGCGAGCGTCACCTGCTCACTCCGAAGATGACGGAGAGATTCGTGCGGAGTTGGCCTCGGTACGAAACGAACTCGCGCATGCCGCCGTATTGGTGCAACGCCTCCAGCGTCGCGTCGCGGCTCTGGAGAGCCGAAGCACCGCTGCCCAACCTGAGCGTGTCCCCGATGTCCAGGATGCGGGTAGCATAGAGATACCGCAAGGTCCTTCCGCGTCAGACTCCGCCGAAGTGATTTCCGGCAGAGGAAGGCCCGTCGCTCCGGACCAGGCTGACGATGACGAAAGCCGGGGCGCTCAGCCCGAAAGTCGTCCCGAACCCGCGCGCGACGCGGAGAGAGGGCCGCAACCGGCAGAACCGGCGGCGGGCAGGCGTGTCTCGGAACCTGTGCGTACCCAGCAATCGGAATGGCCCGAATGGATTCGGATAGACTGGGAACAGACCCTGGGAAGGAATTGGTTCGCAATCGTCGGCGCGCTCGCGGTTGTGCTGGGAATTGGGTTCTTCCTCAAGCTGGCGTTCGATAACAACTGGATCAACGATACGGGACGAGTGGCGCTGGGCGTCGCGGTCGGGCTGGCGCTGCTGGGAGGCGGAGAGTACGCCCAGAGGCGCGTTCCACGATGGGCGCAGCCTGTGACGGCTGGCGGAGCGGCTATCCTGTACCTGTCTATATACGCGGCCTTCGGACTCTACGAGCTCATTCCCCCTGACGTGGCGTTCGCGCTGCTGGCCGTCGTGGTGGCCGTGGCGTCCTTGCTAGCGCTCCGCTATGAATCAATGATCATCGGCCTTCTGGGAGTAGTAGGCGCGTTCATCTCTCCGGCGCTGCTTGGGCCGGAACTGTCCGACATGCGGCTGCTGGGCTTGTACATTCTGCTGGTTGACCTGGGTATTCTGGGGATATCCACCTTCCGAAACTGGCGCTGGTTCACGCTGGTGGGCTGGGTGGGGTCCTACGGCCTGTTCGTCTATGGGCTGGACTATTACCCCGGATTCGATCCCGTGCCGACGCATATAGTTCTGACAGGGGTGTTCCTCACGTTCGCCGCGGCCACACCACTGTTCCATATTCTCTGGAGACGCAGGCCCGGCCCCGCGGACCTGAGCCTGATGAGCCTGAACGCCACCGGGTACTTCGCCCTTACATTCCTGATTCTCTGGGACGGATACAGTGAATGGTTCGGATTGATCGCGTTCAGTCTCTCCGCGTTCTATGGCCTGATAGCGCTTCTGGCGCTCAGGCGTAGTGGAACGTCGGCAAGGGTGACGGTGTTCTCCCTGGGGATCGCCGTCGTGTTTCTCACGATTGCATTCCCGCTGCAACTCGACGGCTACTCGGTAGCCATCGCATGGTCGGCGCAGGGCGCGATGTTCGTATGGATGGGCTTCTATCTGGGCCGATGGCAGACTCGCATGGTCGGACTCGCGGTTCTCGCGCTTGCAGTGGCGCATCTCCTTTTATTCGACATACAGATGGACCTCGACAAATTCACTCCCGTCCTGAACGGACGCTTTCTCACCGCGGCGATTGTCATTGCGGCCTTCTATGCGATTAGCCTGTTCTACTGGCGTGGCCGCGAGACGCATGGACGACTGGACGCGGAGAAGTTCGCCACCCCTGTCCTGTTGGGGATAGCGAACCTGATTACCCTGGGACTGCTCAGCCTTGAGATAATTGACTATTTCGACAGCCGTCCGTACGTCCGGGGTCAGGATAACCTGAAAGTCCTCTCTCTGACTGTGCTGTGGGCGGTGTACGGCTCGGTCGTCGCGTTGGTCGGGTTGGCGAGAGACTATCCGATGGCAAGGTGGGCGGGCCTGGGACTCGTGTCCGTTGCGGCCCTGAAGCTACTCGGGTTCGACGCCTTCAACGTGGACCTGGCCCCACTGTCTTTTATACCCGTACTGAACATTCGCTTCCTGGCCTTTGTGATAGTCCTCGCGCTGCTGTCCGGTCTGGCGTTCTGGTTCGGGCGAGTACGAGATCGTCTCACCGAGCTTGAGGCTTACGTTTTCCAGAACCTGGTCATAGCCGCCAACGTGGTTGCGCTGTGGATGCTGAGCCAGGAAATCATCCACTACCTCGACAGCTTGGAGGCTAAGAACCAAAGCGACTACTTCAGCGTCATGCACCTGTCTCTGACCGCACTGTGGGCGTTGTACGGCTCGGTTGTCGTGTCGGTCGGACTGCTAAGGCGACAGCCTGTGGTGAGGTGGGCGGGCCTCGGTCTGCTGTCCCTGGCGACCGTCAAGTTGCTTGGTTTCGATGCTCTGGAGGCGCGTCTGGACCCGCTGTCGTTCATACCCGTACTGAACATTCGCTTCCTGGCCTTTGCGATGGTCCTTGCGCTGATGTCCGGCTTCACGTTCTGGTACAGGCGCGAGCGAGACCAACTCACCCAGGAGGAAGCATACGTCTTTCCCATCCTGCTTGTAGCCGCCAACTTCGTAGCGCTCTGGACGCTGAGCCAGGAGGTGATTCACTTCTTCGGCAGCCTCTCGGTCAAGAACGATGACACTTACTTCAATTCCACCCACCTGTCCTTGACAGTTCTGTGGTCGGTGTACGCGATGGGTGTGATAGGCGCGGGAATCGCCGCGCGCTCCAGGTGGGTGAGACTGGCAGGGATGGGACTTCTGGCGACCCCGGTCGCCAAGCTGTTCGTGTTCGATGTATTCCTGCTGGACATAGAATATCGCGTGGCGGCGTTCCTCACCCTGGGCGTCCTGCTGCTCGCCATGGGGCTGGTGTACCAGCGTTACAGCCGGCAGGTCAGGGGCTTTGTCCTGGGGAGCCATGTCTGACAGGACTATCGCCTTGAGTAAGCGTGTCGTAGAATGTGCGAGATGGAATTCAAGCGATGCTTTCACGATTCTAGGAGTGATAAATGAAGGTTACGGCTATAAAGCCCTATTCGGTACAGGACGGAGACGGAGGCGCGTACTTCATCGTCAAGGTGGAGACCGACGAAGGAATCTACGGCCTCGGCGAAGTCGGCATAAGGAACTGGGGCGGCGCGATTACGCAGGCGATCATGCACCTCTCCGAAGCGGTCATAGGCCAGGACCCGTGGAGCACCGAGCGTCTCTGGCAGCAGATGTTCAGGGGAGGCTTCTTCCCCGCCGACAAGGTGTATTGCTGCGCGATAAGCGCGATTGATATAGCCCTCTGGGACATCAAGGGCAAGTCGGTGGATATGCCGGTGTACAAGCTGCTGGGCGGGCCCGTGCGCGACAAGGTTGTGTGCTACCCGCACACTCAGGGACATACCAACGAGGAGCTTGTCGAGAACTCCAAGCGGTTCGTGGCTGAGGGATGGAAATTCGTCCGATGGGGACTGCCGGAGACGGGAGGTGTATTAGAGTATCGCAGCGCGAGCGATCCCCTCGGCCAGCCCGGAATCCTGGAGCCGGTCGAGTCTATCCGCCTGGCAGAAGAACAGTTTGCGCTCGTAAGAGAGGCAGTCGGGCCGGACATCCAGCTCTGCTTCGACGCCCACACGCGCCTGGACGCTGCCCACATGGTAACGATGTGCCGCGCGCTGGAACCCTACAATCCGTTCTTCATAGAAGATCCTCTCAGGTCCGAGAATCCGGCCAGCTACCGCACGCTGGCGCGGCACGTGTCGCTGCCCATAGCGGCGGGCGAGCAGTGGGCGTCCAGGTGGCCGTTCCGTGAGGTCATCGAGGAAGAGCTAATCAACTACGCCCGCATAGACCTGTGCATAGTCGGCGGGCTTACGGAGGCTCTCAAGATTACCCACTGGGCTGAGACGCACTACATTGACATCGTGCCGCACAACCCGCTCGGTCCGGTGAGCGCGGCGGCCTGTGTGAACCTGTGCATGGCCTCGACCAACGTCGGCGTGCAGGAGATGCCGAGGCGTCCGGGCAGCTTCGCCACAGATCTCTTCCCGGTGCAGATAGAGTGGGCAGACGGCTACTCCTGGATTCCCGCCGACAGGCCCGGCCTCGGCGTTGACTTCGACGAGGACTTCGCCAAAGCCAATCCCGCACCTCTGAACGGCTGGCCTCCGCAGCTAAGGCGCAACGACGGCGCGTTCACCAACTGGTAGGTAGGATTGAACAACGTCCGCCTCTCGGAAAGAGTTTCAGAACTGCTGCGTGATACGGTGGTAGTTCCTACCGGATTGGGTATGGTAAGATTTCGCCGCCCCCGTAGCTCAATGGACAGAGCGCCGTTTTGACGTAGCGGGAGATGCGGGTTCGAGTCCCGTCGGGGGCCTTATCTATTAGCATATGCGTTACCGATTTCGTCAAAGAGTCGAGCCTGTATCAGTTTAGTAGGCAGGGGAGTCACCCCCATCCTAGCCTTCCCCCATCCTAGCCTTCCCCCATCAAGGGGGAAGGGAATTTTCTCGCCACTGGCAGCGCCGACTAAATTGGTACAGTATCCAAAGAGTCGAACATTATTGACAGAGCGACGACAAAGCCCTACACTGAATTTGCTACGTCAAAGCGGCTCAGTGTTCACTGAGTGATAGGGATTGCAAACGCGGTCTCATTTGAAGACCCGCCCATATTGGGCGGGTCTTCTGCTTTTAGTCAACAGTCAGGTTTGTGACCATAAGATAGACGACTATCACCCACTTGCGAAGCGTGCTTCTATTCGCCTCATGAACACTCGTGGCGCGAGAACTGAAATACCATCGAACTCCAAACGATGGAAAGACAAGGACTTGCTACTCATGAGTGCGCTCGCTATCACAGCACGGGCGGAGAAGAGTCAAAGCACGGCCCCTTAGTCATAAGAAATCACCTTCAGCCCGGTGGCTTGGTCGGGGATGAGCAGGACATTGGAGCCGCCGGACTGCGATATTTCGTCTGCGATTCGCGCCGCTTGGTCAGCGTCCAGCGTCGGCGTGAACGCCTCCGGGTCCGACCACCGCGCCTCCCGGACCTGGTATCCGAGCGCATCTTCAATCGCTTCCGTCAGCGCGGAATCGCCGTCCGCGACGAGAATGGTCACGCGCTTGCGGACGGAACGCGGCTCCGGTTCGTCGGGCTGGTAAGCCTGGTCCACGCGGTATATGGCCCAGTGGTACGGGAGGAAGAGCGCGGCTGTGAGCGCGAACCCGATTGCGGGATTGAGGTCCCTCAGCGTTTCCACTGACAGGGCGGCGTCCAGAAGATCGCGCAGGATGACGAATAGCGTTCCGCCTCCCCCGCCCAGGAACGCGAGCGCACCAGCGCCGAGTACCGCGAACACGTAAACCCTGTGCGATAGCGCCGTCGCCTCAGCTTCCGGGTCGGCGGCGTGGGCCAGCCTCAAACGTCGCCAGTAGTATCCCCATACGGGGATGCCGATGATGAGCATGGCGAGTATGGCAGCTACGGGCGACCGCCAGGCGTCACTGTCGGTGATGGAGGCGCTCAACGCTTCGGCCAGGGTCGCCAGTGCGGTATTGAAGGTCACGAAGGATGCGCCTGAGAGGGCAGTGAGTCCGAACGCGGCCATGAGGTGGTCGTAGATTCGCCGTATGGGTACGGCGTACTCGCCGACCGCTTCCATCAGCATACGACGCCTGAACAGCGCCCAGGCGACAGCCCCCGCTGACGCCACCACCAGGGCGCCGGGCATATCCTCGAAGTGGAGCGCGGCGCCCTCGTTCTCGGCGCCGAGAAGCCAGGACAGCGTTGTGGATGCCATGACCCCGACGCTTCCCAGCGCTGCGGCCGCGCCGCCCACGGATGCTATGAACAGAGCTATCCAGCGCAGGACCGAGTTCCTGTCGCCGAGAGCGAACCTGTGCCAGTGCGTCCAGTACATCGCTCCGCCGATTATGGCCACGGACAGATCGGTTCGCAGCGACTCGCGCGCCAGGCCGACCTCGCCGGAAATTGCCACCTGGGTCAGGAACAGGGCTGCGTAGCCATCCTGGAGCAGAGCGTAAATCATGGCGCCCACACCGACGCCAAACATGCCTCCGCCCGTCACTGACATGGCGTAAAGGTAGAGCCTGCGGATTCCGCGAGTCTCCACGGAGGGCTGACCCTCGGCTGACTCGATCTGCCAGTGGTAGCCCCAGATCATCGCCCAGGGCAAGATGGACGCCAGGCTGAACTCCGGGAACTCGCCCGCTCTCATCGCCCACTTGAGTATCTCGTATGAGACGGCAGCCAGGAAGCCGAGCGCGACGCCCAGCGTCAGGTAGATGTACACCTTCCTGACTATCGAGCGACTTTCGACCGGCATGGCCGCGACGCTTCGCAGGATGAATCGCCAGTGGAAGAACCATATCGGCAGCGCGACGATGGACAGAGACAGCCCCCAGGCGAGCGCGTTGGATGAGAGCGAGAAAGCCGCCCCGTCGAACAGAACGTTCAGCAGGCTTTGGACGGCCAACGAGACCCCGGCCACGAGCGTCATGAGCGCCGCGAACGATATGCCGTAGAAGTAGAGCCGCTTGAGCGTCCCCATGCCGGGATCATGGTCGTCGCCGGACTCCGGCTCTCGTCTGCGCCATGCGTAGATGGCATATATGACCCCACCGATGATTGCCAGCAGTATCAGGATGGGAATGGAGTCCAGAATACCCAAGATTTCACCTTACTCTCGTACTAGAACTGCCGGTGTATGATGTCCGAGTTCATGGCGCCAGGGCTATGGACTATTCCGGCTCAGGCCGCGCGCATTCGAACCGAGGCCACGGGTTTTCCGAGAATTTCCAGTGTCCGTCGAACTGCTTCAGGGCGAAGGTCGCGTCGTAATCGAATTCCGACGGGCCGAACAGCCCATCGCCGCGCAGTTCAGATATCCTGATCGTCACGAAGGTCGTTTCGTCGAGCGTTCTCGCGCCGTCGAGCGTGATTCGCTTGTCTTCCAGTCCGGACCGCCGATGACCAGGGAATCTTCCGTTGAACATATCCTCGATGGAGCACCGGTCCTGGAGTTCGGGCGAGAGGGCGTCGCGGACGCGCTGGAAATCGTCCTCGTCGAGCGCGAGCAGGTAGGCTTGGACGGCTGCCTCCGGCGAGCCGGGGGCGAACTCGGCCTCCTTCTGCAAGACGGCAACGACCACGCTGGCGACGATCAATATCCCCAGTATCACTCCTCCGCCTATCAGCCAGTAATTTTTCATATCCGTCCAAACAGCATGGTGAAAAGCTCCCTGCTCCGATTGAGCCTGTATCAGTTTAGTAGGCAGGGGAGTCACCCCCATCCTAGCCTTCCCCCATCAAGGGGGAAGGGAATTTTCTCGCCACTGGCAGCGCCGACTAAATTGGTACAGTATCGCCCCGATTCCCGGGACCTTTGGCAAAGCCGGCGGACAGCGCTACATATAATGTAGTTTATAGATGCCTGGCGAAGCGCTGGGCGCTAACTGGTAGGGGCACAGGGTCGGGCTGGGACGGTTTTCATCCAGCGTTGCCCAGAGTTTTCCCAGCGTTGAAGCTACGAAAGAGTTCTTTCGTCGTCTGTCGGCCTGCGCCATAAACAAGTCTTTATACGCATGTTCTAAATCCATGCCATAATTGTAGCACAGAATGAAGTACCAGGCGAAACCGTGAAAGACTTGGAAAAGATTCTGCTAACCCGAACCTGTAAATTGACCGAGGGCGTAACCGACGCTACACTCAGAGTGTTAGGGATATAGCTTCCTCGAATAGAGGATACGGAGGAGGATAGATCATGGTAAAGCCGAAGCAGCTTGGTCATCTTGTCATCAGGGTCAGGGACCTGGAGAAGTCGGAGCGGTTCTACTCCGACATCCTGGGACTGCACGTAACGAACAAGCGACCGGGGCAGATGACGTTCATGAGCGCGGTTGACAGCTCATCTCACGAGCTGGCGCTGGTGCCCGTGGGACCGGACGCGCCCGGGCCGGAGGAGAACAGGGTCGGCCTGTTCCACTTCGCCTGGGAGATGGAGTCTTTCGACGACCTGAAGGAACTCTATGCCCGGATGAAGTCGAACGACGTGGACGTGAAGAGCGTCGGCGATCACGGCATTTCGCTCGGCGTCTATTTCGCGGACCCGGACGGCAACGAGATAGAGGCGTACTACGAGATGCCCAAGGAGGAGTGGCCTGAAGAGGGCGACCTGTTCGCGGGCGCGTTTCCGGGCAGCCTAGAGTAGTGATCGCAGCATATCCGAATCGGCGCGCGTTCTGAGCAGTTCGGCGAAGCGAGCGACCTTCGCCGCGCTGTTCATGCGCGCGCCGGACGTCACTTCGTTCAGGGCGTACATCGTAGAGTCGGTGTCGGTCTCGACGACCATTACTGGGACTTCTTCCTCGCCCGCCTCGTAGGTTATGTACTCGATGGGTTCGAGGCCGCCTGTCAGGACAAGGCATGAGACCGATGAGTTGAGCGCGGACATCTGTATGTCGGGTCGGTCGCCGCGCACGACTATCGCGTTGTTGTCGTAGAGTCCGAAGCGGAGTTCGCCCGGATCGAGGCTCATTCCCCCAACCTGGAACCACTCGATGGGGGCATTCAAGTCGCCCTCTTCGACGACGTAGCGACCGTCCAGTCCGGCGCGTATTTCCTCGACCGAGAGCGAGAGCATGAACCTGTCTTCAGGGATAATCCCCGCAAGCGGTATTCCGGCCTCCTCCAGCGACGGAACCAGGTTGTCGTTGGCTTCGGTTCCGAGGTAGCGGGTAAGTCCGTTGACCAGAACCCCCGCCAGCCTGTCGCCGAGTGCGTACTGCCAGTCGCTCAAGTCGGATGCGCGCAGGTCGCGGCGGTAGGCGACGACGAGCAGGACACTCGCGTCCCATGCGTCGGCGAGTTCGGCAAGTCCGCCCGCGCCTATCTCGGAGGGTATCTCGACTATCACCGGATTATCGCCCGCGGCCGCTATGGACAGGGGATGCGCGGCAGTGGCTATGTCGTCGCGCGTGGGTCCCGAATCGCCAATCTGTATCGGCCAGCCGTCAGGAGCGGGATTGGCGAGATCGTTGAAAACCGCCTGATCCGGGTCGTCTTCCGCGAGCGCGAAGGGCTTGAAGGCCGAAGCGCTCCCGCCATTCTCCTTAGAAATCTGCGCCAGGGCCAGCGTGGCGGCGGTCTTGCCCGCGCCGGGACTGTCCGACGCAACGATTAGAAGAGACATGAGGTGGCTCCTGAGTGTATAGCTTCAACGCCGCAGATTATATCAGGCTTAGGCCCTTACACAAACCAGGCGCTTTCACCGAAGACGATTGCAAAAGTCCCTTCCCCCTGGACGGGGGAAGGCTAGGATGGGGGTCACGAACCACTTTTGCGATGCTTCCGTCGGGCGCGGAGTTTACGACGGCTGAACAATCAGGACGGGATCGCCGGACCCTCTGATGACGGCCTCGGCGACGCTTCCGAGCAAAAGGCGGCTGATCCCCGAGCGTCCGTGGGTGGTCAGCGCTATCATGTCGTGGTCGGCGGCGCGGGCTATCTCGGTTATCCTGGACGCAGGGTTGCCATGAACCGTTTCCAAGGAGACCTCTCGTCCTTCCAGGTCCAGTCCCTCCGAAACGCCTGCGAGATACTTTCGCGCTTCCTCCCGGATCTCTTCTCTGGCCCTGGGCAGTAATTCGCCGACATTGTAACCGCTGGCGTATATGAAGTCGTCCGTGGGCATTACATGCACGAGGGTAACGTCCATGTCCATCTTCCGGGAGAGGGAGGCGGCGTAGGGCAGCGCGCTTTCGGCGAACTCGGAACCGTCGAGCGGGACTATGACCCGGTTTATGCCGTAGTCGGCGTCCCAGTGGAGCTTGGCGCGTTCGGGAGCAATCACCAGAACGGGTATGGGCGACTCGTGTATGATCTTGTAGGCGACGCTTCCGAGAATCCCGCTGGCCAGAGCGCTCCGGCCCCTGGTGGACATGGCTATGAGGTCACATTCGGAGTCCTGGGCCATGCGGATCAGGGTGTCGGAGACGGGGCCAAAGTCCACTCTGGTCTCGGTGGGTATTCCTTCGAGAGCCATCCTGTCGGCCAGTTCGTCGAGACGGCTCTTGACGTTTCGGGAGATGCTCTCCTTCAATTGGTCGCTCGCCTCCGGCCTGTCCCCGGGAAAGTCCCTGGCGACGGGTTCTGCCAAGTTGTCGGCCATTCTGTTGAGGTAAGTGATCAGCCGGGCGTCGAGTTGAACGGCGGTCGCCAGGACTACGCCCATCTCAAGTCCTCGCGCCAATTGGGTAACGAAGGGGATGATGCCTTCTGATATTTCTGTCCCATCCAGTGGAACCATGGCCTTTGTGAACATATCTCAACTCTCCATTAGTTCGGCTTGTAATATGCTGGCGGGATAACATATTCATATTATACGCAACCGGAAAATGGTTTTGTAGCGCAGTGGAAAGCCTGAACCTGTATCAGTTTGGTCGGTAGGGAAGTCACCCCCATCCTAACCTTCCCCCATCAAGGGGGAAGGGAATTTTCTTGCCACAGGCAACACCGACTAAATTGGTACAGCAT
>DAOULF010000034.1:0-12233 GCA_034420555.1 Dehalococcoidia bacterium | reverse complement strand
CTGAGAGGGGTAGGCATTGAAGTTGGATTGGCGGAGTCACCCCCATCCTAACCTTCCCCCGTCAAGGGGGAAGGGACTTTTGCCTACCCTTGTGAGCCCTGAGGGAGAGGGGGCCAGTCAGTTTTCACTTATCGGTTGTCCGATTTCCCGGAATGTCCTTCTGCCTGCTCCCAACACCCACCCCTGGATGCCCGCAAAAGCGGGCATGACGGTAAGCGCTAGAGTTTGACGTTTCCGTGCGGACTCGATACTAGCTGTCCTCCGATTTGGCTGTGAAGTGGTCCCAGTATTTGGCGGCCTGTTCCAGACAAACGCGCACATCTTGTTCGAGCAGGTATCGCTCTTTCACAAGCTCCCTAGCCGCATCGCGGACGCGGGAGAGGTACTCGTCTTTGGACGGGTAACGCTCAGCAATGGACGGGCGTGGGTCGCCGTTGGACTCGCGCGCTTCCTCGTCAGGGGCGAAGGGAATGGTGCCGCCCGCGAACATGAGCGGCTGTGTGTCGCCGCCGATGTCGGGGTGTCTGAGGGACCAGCCGGTGTGGGCGGCGAGCGGCACGGCAATTTCGGGCAGCGTGATTCCGGCTACCTCGTTGCCGTCGGAGTCCACGTCGGGAACGAGTGAGCCGAAGACCTTGCCCATGTCGGGGGGTAGCTTGGTGACCTGCTCTACATCGTCTCTCAGCGCGTAGTCGCGGCGATGAGGCAGAGGGTGGCGGCGCGGGTAGTTGGAGCCGGGAATGGCGTCGTAGGTGTCGCGGAGCTTGCGGGTTGGGACGGCGGTGCCGTCGTCAACTCTGGGATGCTTGCTTGGGGGCGGCTCGACGCCCTCGGCAACCCAGCGGTCGAGGTTCTCAAGACAGGCCCTGAGCAGCGGTGCGTAGTCTATGACGCTGCGGATGTTCTGTGTGCGGCTGATGCCCTCGCCAGAGTCGGAGGTGTCGGTCGGAGGCCATGTTCCGGTGCCGTGCTCTGTGCCCGTGAAGTGATAGATACGGACTTTGGGGCTGTGTTCAATGTCGGTCTTGCCGTCGGGGTCGGTGTGAATCAGGGAGGCATCGCCGCGGTGATACTCGGCTGAGGTGTTCGTGTAGAAGACGCGCAGGTCGGAATCGCGTTCGTCCAGCCTGCGATGAAGAGAGTCGGTGACGCCGGTCTCGGGGTCGGTCTGGGTAACGCTCGCAAATGGGAATAGCTGTGTGAGCATACTGTTGCGGTCCTTGGAGTTCTGGCCGAAGCGCTGGTTGAACTCGCCCCTCATTCCGCCCGCGACGTTGGCGATTATGCCGTCGAGCGCGTCCCTGCCCTGCTCGTCCCGGTTGAGGTCGTTGTAGATGAAGGTGCGCAGGAAGCGTCCGGTCTGAGAGCGTCCGTAGGCGTAGGCGTAGCTGATGGGTATGGGCGATTCGGAGTTGGCGGAGCCGTGCTTAAACCAGGATACGCAGTCTCTCAGCCCGGCAAAGCTGAGTCCGAGAACGGGCGCGCCGACGGTGGTATAGACGATCTGGTACAGCCTGCCCTTCTCGAATTTACTCTCGGAGCAGATGTGGTTGGGGTCGGGGACGTAGCTGCCGTCGTCTTCTATCCTGCCGAAACGCCAGAATGCGCGTGGGACGAGGCTGGCGGGGCCGTCGGGCATATCGCGGACCTCGAGGCGGGCGTCGGCTTCGTCCATGTCGTAGGCGGGATAGGCGCGGTGTCCCTTGTCGGAGAGCAGGAAATTGTGCGTGTCCTCGACGCTCTGGAGCTGGGTATAGACATTGCCTGTGAGGGGGTTGCCTTCGGCGTCTATTGCGTCGGGGCCGTCCATCGTGATGAGGGCGCCGAGGGCGGGGGTGTCTCCCTGCCAGCCGCAGGCGACGACGGTGTAGCCACGCTCCATCAGGAAGCCGTCGCCTATATCAACGTCGGCGTCTTCAGGAGTGTCTTCGTCAATAGCCAGGCGCGAGGAGCGATTGAAGTTCGGGAGCGCGACCCGGTTGCCCCGATTTACAACGTCTAGCATCAGACGGCCGCTGCCCTTCGAGCGGTCAACGGGCAGCATAATGGACACGTCGGAGGAGAACTCGACTCTGCCGTGGGCATTGGTGGGCGCGAGTCCGACGTCGGTGATGCGTTCGTTGGCTTCGCTGTCGGGATCGAGCGAGAATCTGAGCGTGCCGCGTATCTCCTCGTAGGGGCCGACGTCGCCCCATGACCTGCCGTCGGCGAGTACGCGCCGGAATTTCACATCGAGTCCTGTTACTGGCATTGGTTCACCTCTTGCCGGGGTTCTATTGGGTTGGAGCTCTCTGGGCTGGCGCCCTCGTATTGGACTGTCCTTCTGATGCGGCTTCCGTGTCCGCCCGGGAATGTGTCCTCTTACGCAAAATCCAGGATGCGACAATCAGACAGAGAGACAGGAATGTTACGGAGACTATTATGAGGACGGTCGCGGTGAAGAAGAAGACCTCGGGGAACATCGCAATCAGGTAGTCGCGCCTGGGGTCCAGCTGCCACAGGTCGTTGGTGAAGCTGATGAGGTGGAAGGCGAGAAAGAGGCGGTCGAAACCGACGGTCATCGCCAGTCCGACGACGACCAGAAGGGCGACGGTGGCCCAACCTCCCCACCCTATCAGCGTGGCGATGGACGGCGTGAACCGGCGTCCCCAGATAGCGAGTCCACCTATGAGAACAGCGAGCAGATAGAGGCCGGTGAGTTCGGAGACGCGATATACTCCCTGCACCAGCGCCTTCACGTCCTTCATGTGCAGGACCTCGCGCTCGTTGTATATGTTCTGATACTGGACCCCTCGCACGACTGCTCTCACCGCGAGGTACTCCTGGTCGTCGTTGAAGTAGTCGCGTATCTGCTTCCCGGCGGAAATAAGCTCGGCGCGTTCTATTCCGGTGCGTCTTGGAATGTCGTACTGATCGAATCCGTAGGAATAGAGGGGCGGGAAGTTGATGACCCAGCGCACACTGACCGCGATCAGGAAGATGGGAACGAGCGTGATGAAGAGAACGGCAACCAGGATTTTGATGGGACGGGGTATGGTGGTGTGGGGTCTCATGTTGCGGCAACTATACCATACGGGAGCAGCGGCTACGATTCGCTGTCGCGTCGTGGACGGGGCGCTGTGCTAGTATTGGGCGACCGAATTAAGGCGATCCTATATGGATACGAGACATATCGAGGGACATATATCTTGAGTGAGAAAGACACTTTCGCAAGCAGTTTCGAGGGCATGAAGGACCTGGCGGCGAGGCTGCGCGGGCCATGCGGCTGCCCATGGGACAGGGAGCAGACGCCGGATTCGCTGAAGCACCTGTTTCTGGAGGAGTGCTACGAACTAGTGGAGGCCATCGAGGAGGAGGATGACGCCAAGATCGTCGAGGAGCTGGGGGACGTGCTGTTCCACGCGGTCTCGATAGTGCAGATCGCAGAGGAGACGGGCGCGTTTTCGGGTGAGGATGTGTTTGGCGTGGCTATCGCCAAGCTGGTGCGCAGGCACCCGCATGTTTTCGAGGATGCCGAAGCCGAAGACAGCAGGCAGGTCGGGGTGCGCTGGGACCAGATCAAGCGCGAGGAGATGAAGGGAACGGACAGGTCCATACTGGACGGTGTTCCGAAGGCTATGCCGTCCCTGGCCTACGCGCAGGCAGTGCAGGGACGCGCTGCCAGGATGGGCTTCGACTGGGACGACTACCAGGGCGTGATCGCGAAGGTAGCGGAAGAGTTGAGGGAGCTGGAGTCGGCGGAGTCGGACGCGGAAAGGGAGCAGGAACTAGGCGACCTGCTTTTCTCGCTGGTGAACGCGAGCCGGTGGCTGGGAATACAGGCTGAGACGGCGCTGCGCCAGTCGAATAGTAAGTTCTACTCGCGTTTCGTCAGGATGGAGCGGCTGGCTCGGGAACGCGGACAGGATTTCGAGGCGCTGACGCTGGACGGGAAAGAGTTGCTGTGGCAGGAAGTGAAGGAAGCGGACTAGTATCCCAACACAATTGAAATGATGGCTTATCTACCCTCACTCCCGTATCAAGTACGGGACAGGCTCTAGCCCTCTCCCAGAGGGAGCTGAGAGGGGTAGGCATTGAAGTTGGATTGGCGGAGCCACCCCCATCCTAACCTTCCCCCATCAAGGGGGAAGGGACTTTTGCTTACCCTTGTGAGCCCAGAGGGAGAGGGGATAAATGGGAATCTGAATATCCATCGCAATTGAGTTGTCGCACTACTAACCCTTATACCAATATACCAACTCGGAGTGATGCGCCACATTCTACCCAGCCGGGCTGAGTGGATTCCCGCGAAAGCGGGAATGACGATACATAGACTGTCGCCGAACTTCATGTCTCGGTCAGAGCGAAATGGTATTACTACCGCATTTTCCAGAGTGTGCGGAATCTCCAGGCGGCGAAGGCCAGAAGCAGCAGCATGAGGCCGGAGGTGATCTGAGTAGCGTGCTGCACTCCGAGATTCTCGGCGAGCCACCCTGCGAGTAAGCTGCCCAGTGGGAAGAGTCCCCAGGTGATCATGTAGAGCCCTGTTACTCTACCGCGATACTCGTCCGGGACGGTGCCCTGCACCACAGCGCTGGTAACGGAGAAGTACATCATCATCGCCGCGCTGATTATCATAAGATTCAGGTAAGCCGTCGGGAAGAAGGCGTTCACCGAGAACAACATCGTGGTGGAGGCGGTGACGGTGATCCCGCACAGAAGAGCGATCCCCTTGGCCTTTATGTCGCCCATGGAAGCGAGCGCGAAGGTGCCAAGCGTGGAACCGGCCCCGAACGCGGATACGAGCAGGCCGAGTCCCCTGGCGTCCACCTCGAACACCTCGGCGGCATACACCGGCATCAGTCCGTTGACGGAGGGCATAATCAGCATGGCGGGCATGGCGTTGAGCGCGAAGAGCCCGAGCAGCAGCGGCGTGTTGAGGACGTACCGAACGCCTTCGAGCAGTCCATCCCGCACCGATGCCAGGTTCATGCGCGGCTTGGGGATGGTGACGACTCGGAGGGCGAGAGCGGCGCAGACCGCGCCAACCTGAAACGCGGCCTCCACGAGCAGGGCAGGGCCCGCGCCTGCGACCGCTATCAGGACGCCGCCAATGGCCGGGGTCGCAAGACGGGTGACGCTGAAGGCCATGGAGTTGAGCGCGAAGGCGTTTACGAGACTCTCTCTTGGCACGATGTTGGAAATGAGGGACATCCGCGCGGGGTCGGTGACGACCCAGGCGAGGCCCATGAAGAATATGAACGCGAATATGTGCCATGCCTGAAGGTTTCCGGTCAGTACGACCGTCGCAAAGGCGAGAGTGACGACCGCTTGGTACCCGTATATGAAGGCCATGAGCTTTCGGCGGTCGAAGTTGTCAACCAGCAGTCCGCCAACGGGGCCGACGAACAGGATGGGCAGCGCGTCCAGGCCGAGCGCGACGCTGGTCCAGAAGGCGGAGTCGGTGACTTCGTAGGTCAGCCAGCCGACGATAACCTGCTGAAGCCAGAACCCGCCGGATGAAAACATAGTGGCGAGCCAGATGAAGATGTAGTTGCGGTAGCGAAACGAGTCGAACGTGTGGAGGCGTCCGCGTACCCTGGGCGCGCGGATGTGGGGCCTGTGCATTCTTGGGAAGACACGGCGGCGAGCCGCGTCGGGTTCCAGCTGAACCGCGCCGGTCAGTTCGGCCTCAGGAGATTCGACCGAAATGAGGTTCTTGACCTCTTCCAGAGTGGACTCCGGCTCGCGCGCGGGTTCCGCGGGCACAAGTCCGGCTACGTCCTGAGAGGCCGAACCGATAGATTCGTCCGAGACGGGCGCGCTTACAAGGCTTGCCACATCCTGAGGCTGGACGGTCGAATCGGCGTCAACGACCAGTTCCACCGGGGGCGTGTCGGCGTGAGAAGACTGAGGGTGATTCACCGCGTTTACGGCATGAATGTCGTCGCGGCGAGAATGTGACGATTCCCGTGCGTCCAAGGATATTGCTCCACGCTAGGTTCAACCAAAGTTCGATCAAACGGGGCGGGGCGTAGAGCGTGATCCTTGAAAGTCACGTTACGGCCACTCGCCAGTGGCTATTATACCATAGCCAGTCGAGTTTCCATACGTTTTTGAGACTTTGTTCAGGTGTTCAGTATTCAGTTGTCGGCAAGGGGTATTTGTACCGCTTGGCGCAGTATGGCAGCGAGCGCCGCGGCGGTGCCTATGGGATAGAGGCGGGTGCCCATATCAACGTGTCTGGCGAGACTAACGATCTCGGCGCCCTCGCTGATTAGCTCTGCTATCGAGGGCTTTCGCTGAGGGCCCTCGATGACCTGTTCCGGGCTGAGGGCGATGATGCCGCGAACTTCGTCAATGGGCATGTCGTAAGGTGGCTCAAGAAGGGCCGCCCTGTATATGACGATGTGGTATGTCTCTCCGGCGCGGGGGGCGTTTTCGGGATGTATCATCCGGTACAGGGCCATGGGACGGGGTTCTTCGGAAACGACTATGCGCTCGGCCTCCCCATCGGAAGACACAACCCAGGTGTAGTGGGACGGGAGCAGTTCCACGTCCACGCCTATTTCCTCTATGGCCTCGCGGTGGGCGCACTCGACCCAGGACTCGCCCTGCTCCCTGTGTCCGCCGATGCCGGCGTAGAAGAGTTCGCCCTGCGGACAGTCGAACTTGGTTCCCGCGAGGAAGAAGAGATACCTGCCCTGCGGATCCTGCAACGCGAGGCCGACGCCGGACTCCGCGCCTTCGGGAACGAGGTCGTCAATGTGGCTGGACATGCCAATTGCCTCGACTTGTTCAGGCGTACTCGACGATGTGTCCGAAGAGCCGCTTGAGGCGGGCGCTGTCGGTCGGGTCGAGCGCCGGGTTCCGCATGGCGCGGACGTTGGACTCCAGGTGCGCGAGATTGGAGGTTCCGGTTATCACGGAGGATATGGCGGGATGGTCGGCGGCGAACTTGTAGGCGGCGGCTATGACAGACTCCACGTCGTCGTGGACCAGCCAGTCGAGGGGGTCTTTGTCTGGCAGGGCGTCGTCGGGGACGAGTCCGCGCGATTTCCAGTCGGCTATCGTCTTTTGCAGCAGCTTCGGGTTGGGCAGCTTTATTCTGACGGCGGCCATGTTGAGGATTCCGATGTCGTGCTCCAACGCGAGCGGAAGCATCTCTTTGGCGGCGTGCTGATTGAGTATGCCGTACTTGAGCATGATGACGTCCCAGAGGTCGGGGGCCTTAGTCAGCCCGGCAATCGCGCCGCTCTGGTCTGGGTCAACGATGTAGCGCAGGCTGAATCCGCGATGGCCGACGAGGCCGCGCTCCCGGAGGCGCTCGAGAACTGGCATGTATCGCTCGGCGACCATGTCATGGTGCCCGGCGAGCAGACCATGAAAGAGCATCACGTCTATGTGGTCGGTATTCAGGCGACGGAGGCTGCGTTCGACGGAGCGGGCTAGTTCCTCCGGGTCGCCGGTTGGGTCGCCGTCACGGGGGTAGGCCCACTTGGTCACGAGGATATAGTCGTCTCGCGGGATGCCATCCAGGGCGCGTCCGAGAATGGCTTCGCTGTCGCCGTAGCTCTCGTGGGTGTCGAAGAGGTTTATGCCGAGGTCCAGGCACCTGCGGATGAGGCGGTTCTGTTCGGCCTGGAGGAGTCCCGCCTTCTGTCCGAACTGGCTTGGGCCGCCGGTTCCCTGGCTGAGCAGGGATACTTTGAGACCGGTTCTGCCGAGGGTTCGGTATTGCATGGGGTTCCTTTGATGTGTGTTGGTGTTCTGCCGGGCGGCTATTGGACGTCCGCTTCGTACCGTCGCAGTCTTTCTCTCAACATCCTGGTTTCGGCCTCGGCGGACAGGCGCATAGCCCTTTCAGAGTCCAGTTCTTGTCTAGCCGTGTCCCGTTCACTCACCACCTCGAAGAAATCGGGGAGGAACTCGCCTATGTCCGGGTCGTGGAAACGCAGGTTCCCGTCCTGCCAGTAGAGATCGAGGCCAAGCACGGCGCTGTGTCCCCAATGCACGCTGGACTCGACGTTTATCTGGATTGGCTCATATCGCCCTTCTACCAGGGTGTCGCCCGCGAGCGGTCGGTCATGGTTCCGGCCTCCGCTTGGGTCGAACCGCCAATACTCGGTGACGCCGTATCGGGCATAGCCGTCGCGCTTGGTGGTGTAGTCGGCTACGCCTGTGCTTGGGGAGCCGACTTCGAGAACGAGGTCGGGCGGCTTGCCCACCTCGTTTATCACGTAGCCGTTGCGCTGCTCGATGGCCTTGGGGTCAACGCCGAAGGCGACCACGCAGTCGGGCTTCAACTGGCCGGGGCGAATCCTGGTGTCAATGCACAGGTAGCCTTCGCCGTTCACCAGCACGTCGGAACGGTGAGAGAAGTACATCCTCAGGATGAACAAGACCATCGCGATATGGGGCAACTGCTCCATAGAGTCAGGGTCTCGCGGCGGATCGGGCAGTGGCACCACCCGGGTTGCTGGCCTGGTAGTCATCGTCGTCCTCGCAGTATGGCATATTGAGATTCACGGTTATCGTTGCGACTATCTTATCACTATGAATGGGGAAGTCTCATTGCTTCCACAGCGTATCAGGATTGTCTATTCGTTGGGGGCGAGAATGGTAGGCGTTGAATATGATTGCGCTTGCATTTGGGATTTCACCCCCATCCTAACCTTCCCCCATCAAGGGGGAAGGGACTTTTGCCTACCCTTGTGAGCCCGTCAAGGGGGAAGGAACTTTTGACTGCCCATGTGAGATCAGTTGGGAGCGAGGGACTCGGCTGTCTGCTGGAAGGCTTCGAGGCGGGGGAGCAGGAGCGGGGTGTCAACTCCGGCGTCGGTGTACTCACGGATCCGGTTGCGGCAGCGGTCGGCGTCGCCGAGCAGGTAGCAGGCCGAGGCGAGTTCGTCGGAGACGTAGCGGGCCGCGCCGGACTCGTCGCCTGACGCTATGAGTTCTCTGACGGGGGCGAGGATGGAGGTGTCGAAGCCGCCCTTTCCCAGCAGCGCCTCGCCCACGAACGGCTCAGCGACCAGGCGGGCGACGCGCTCACGGAGTGAGGGCAGCATGGCGTCCGGGTCGTCGGTCAGTCGGACTATGAGCATACAGGTGATGTCTATGGAGTTTGGATCGCGGCCAGTGTTGGAGGCGGCGTCTCTGACCTCTTTGACGGCCCAGCGGATGTATTCGACGGGGGCGTAGGCGTTGAGGAGAACGCCGTCGGCGATTTCTCCGGCGAGCCTGAGAGCCCTGGGGCCGATGGCGGCGATGTATATGGGAAGCGGGTCCTGAACGGGATGGATGGCGAGGCCGACGTTGTGCAGCCTGACGCCGGCGTAGTCCTCCGTGACCCGCTCTCCGCTCCACATATCGCGAAGGGCGGCGACCGTGCCTCGCAATCTGGACAGCGGGGCGCGGTAGTCCATGCCCATGCGTCCGGCGATCACATCGGCGTCGCTGCGTCCGAGGCCGAGCATCATCCTGCCGCCGCTGAGCCGGTCGAGGGTGGCGGCTCCCATTCCGAGCAGGGCGGGATGGCGGGTGTAGGGGTTGACGACGCCGACGCCGAGCCTGATGCGCCTGGCGCTGGCGGCCAGGTAGCCGAGCATGGAGAAGGTCTCTTCGTGGAAGTATCTCTCGGTGACCCAGAAGGAGTCGAAGCCGGCGTCCTCGGCCATGTGAGCGTAGTCCGCAAGCTCCTCGCCGCTGTCAATGCCGTGGTAGAGTACGATTCCTGTTCCGGCCACGTTGGACGCTCCTTATATGTTCTGGTTTATGGTTGTGATGGGACTGCTGGCGCGTGTGCAGGCGGCCTGCTGGTGGGCTGCAAGTAGGGTCTGGTGGGGTCTGGTACCTGCATATCACCTGTAAATCCCTGTATTTACCAGTACAGCGGGTTTTTTTCGGGTCGGCGTGGTTGGTTGGATAAATTCGGCTTTATGTTATTAAGTACGTTTGTTCGATAACGAGAGTATTGTAGCATATATCTCGGGGAGGGGATAGGTGTGCAATAATGCTCCGATTATACAGTAGCACGGGACTCAATTCCTTAGAGGAGGCAGACATGGAAAAGACGCGAACTTTGCCTTGGGACCCAGCAGAGCATCTGGAGTCTGAAGAGGATATGGCTGCATATCTAAATGTCGCTCTGGAAGATGGAGACCTGAACCTGATCATGGTGGTGTTGGAAGACATCGCCCGCGCCCGGAGAATGGTTGAGGCAGCGCAGGATACAGAGTTAGGTGGCGAGAGTCTTTACAAGTCGCTTTCTGCGGACGAGGACCTTCAATTCGCTACCGTCCTCAAGATAGTGCGCAGCTTGGGACTTCGGCTTCACGCCACTGCCGCAACAGGCGAATGAATAGTGTTCGGCTGAACATAAATCCATTGAGCCCCTATGAATTTGGTTGAGCCACGTCAAGAATATCTATCTCCGGTCTGTATATCCATGTGTTCTATCCGTTCGGAAGCATCACAAAAAGTGGCCGGGGTTCTTATACCAATTCGGAATGATGTCGTCATGTTTTCATCGTTCAGATCAGTGGATTCCCGCTTTCGCGGGAATGACGGTATGCAACTTGTCTTGGATATTTACGACATAGTCAGACTTAAATGGTATTAGTCCATTCCACGGGCTTTCTGCTGGGCTGATCTTACGAATGCCAGGAGTTCGTCGCTGTTCTGGATGTCACGGATGTCGGGGCGGTCGGGGTATTTCTCGCCGACCACTTCGTTCATCAGGTCCCAGGCGTCGCGCTCGGCCTCGCGCACCTCGTCGGGGTCCATGCTCTGCCAGTATTGGGCGACGGTGTGTCGCATGGCCTGATCAATCGGAGTGCCGCGCCTGACACGCCTGCCTACTTGCACGATCAGGTTGCCCACCAACGCGCTGTTCATAGCTGTCTCCGTTTACCGCAGTGAGAGAATTGCATAAGTCCTATTGCACGCTTGACTATTCCCTGGAAGCAGAGGCGCAGAACTTAATTGCCCTCACCCTAACCCTCTCCCAAGGGGAGAGGGGACTCTTGTAATCGTCTCATCGCATTCTGCCGAGGATTGCGTCCCTGGCCTCCAGGAAGGGCCTCTGGAGGTAGGCGAGGTGGTCGTCCTCGCCGTGCCGGTGGGTTACCGATCCGGGGGACCGAACTCCGGCGCTCTCCCTGATGTATGCAAGGTCGCCGTCTATGAGCGTGAGCATGTACTGGGCGGTCGCCGGATCGAACATATCCCACTCGCCGCCGCAGGCGACGTAGATCGGGGAGGTGTGCGCGAACATGCCCCGGTTCCATAGGTCGTGGTGCGGGACTATATCGAAGTAGTCGAACGCGCCCGTCCGAGCCGCGATCCATGAGTGGCCGTCTATACGAATCTTCTCCTTCAGTTCGAGCCTGCGACTTCCGTTGCGGCTGTCGGCGCGGGCCACGACTCGACCGTTCTGGACGATCTCAAGCGAGAAGACGGGCAGGACGCTCTCTGTCCACACCTCGACCTCCACGCTTCCCGGCCCGGATATGGACAGCGTGTCGCCGACCTCACGTCCCTCTACCGAGAGGTGAATGATAGGCCCGCCGCTCAGGAAGGTCCGGCCCGCCGCAACCGAGCGACACCAGTTTTCGTAGTTAAATTCCTGGTCGTCAGGCAGCAGCGTGTAGGTGCGGTACAGGCCGACCGGCACTTCGCTGCTCATCTTGTCGGTGCCTCCGACGAGCGGAAGACGGTAGCCGCAGTTCAGGTAGCGGTAATACTCCATGTGGTTGGGGCGGGTCTGTCGCAGCATCTCCACGCCGTCCAGCCGTCCGGTGGCTACCAGCGCGGCTGGCTCTCCGTTGGGGTTCGGGAAGTGGGGATTGATAACCCATCCGCCCTGGGCGTGGGCCTCGTCAGCCCAGTGCGCCAGCGTGGTCTCCATGTGACCGCCGATTTCGGCCTCGGACGGGCCGTCCGAGCACCAGGGCATCACCGGCTCCTTCAGGCCCCAGAGAATCATGTGGCCCATGAAGTGCTGTCGGTTCTCCTGGGAGACGTAAACGATGTTGCTGCCGTTCTGCAAGACGCTCGCCCTGCCGGTGAAGTCCTCGGTGTTGGTGAACAGGCTGCCCCACTGCGACTGGAGCAGGTTGACGACGTTGAGGTCTTCGCCGAGCGATTCGAAGTGCGCGCCCTGCGTGGAAAGAAAATGTACGTGTGAGTCGCCGCTGTACCAGCGTCGCGCGTTCATGTCTATCCAGCGCTTGATCCTCAACTCCAGTCGT
>DAOULF010000033.1:0-6638 GCA_034420555.1 Dehalococcoidia bacterium | reverse complement strand
GGGACTGGACGCGATGGATTATCTGCCAGCCGAGCTCTTCGTCGTCCTTCGGTTTGGGATAGATGCTGAGCGCGACGTCCGAGTCTGCGTTGGCGAAGAGGGCCTGGCGCATCTCGGTTATAGGCGTGGTGTTGTAGTCGCGTCCGGAATTGTCGTCCTGCCATAGCCCGGCGGGGGCGGCGAGGACTATCTTGCCAACATTGCATGAGCAGATCACGGCCATCTCCGCGGCTACCATGGCGCCGGAGTAGTGGCCGACGACGTGAGGTGTATTGAGTCCAAGCGCCTCGATGAGGTCGTCGTGATAGAGGGTGAGATCGAGCAGGTCTTCGATGTGATCAATGCCGCTGTCGCCCTCGAAACCGGGGTGAAGCGGGGCATAGACGGTGAAGTTCTCGGAGAGAGTGTCCAGGAATTCGGGCCAGCCGTCGTATCCGAAAGCGCCGTGAAGGTAGAGCAGGGGATGTCCTTCGCCCTTCTTCCGGTACTTCGTGGTAATTGGCCCGACCTGGACCGTCAGTTGTTCGGGAGTTTTGCTCATTTCGTCTTCCTGTTGGTTTGTCGAGGATGTAGTTCTGCTGAGTGGAGAGTGAATCACCCTCACCCCAGCCCTCTCCCTCAAGGGAGAGGGGGTGATGGGCTTCCGTGCAGCCTGTGGTTCAGCCTACGGGCGCGGGTTCGGCGCGCTCGGATTCGGCGGCAGGCTGGGGCCACCAGCGGTCCTCGTACTCATCCCACATATCTTCGAGGTAGGGCTTGACCTGCGTGGCGAACAGCTCGGTGTTCTTCATGGTCAGGTCTTTGGGCATCGAGCCTATCTGCAAGAGAGTCATCAGGTGGCCGACCCGGAGGCCCTCGACGGCGTTGCGTAGCTGCTCGATCACCGTCTTGGGGCTTCCGGCTATGACGTAGCCCTGTTCCACGTAGTCCTCCCAGGTGAGATGCTGCCTGAAGCGGCTTGCCGCCGCCCCGACCTGCTGGACCGCGCCGGACTTTATGGTGCGAATTGTGCGGTAACCGGGCGCCTCAGCGAACCCCTCGTACACGTGGAGGCACTTCTTGTAGAAGTAGTCAACGTGTTCAGCGTAGAGTTCCTTGGCCTTCTCGTCAGTCTCGGCGACGCAGACGAGTTGGAGGAAGCCGGCGCGATAGGGATTGTCGTCAACGCCGAGCCGCTCCATCTCCTTCCAGAAGCCGTCCATGACCTGGATGCCGCGCTTGTAGCCGAAGTAGCTGAGATAGCAGTAAACGTAGTCCATGCGGGCGGTCCACTCCCAGGTCTCGACGCTGCCGCCCCCCGGAATCCAGACGGGCGGGTGTGGGTCCTGGAGCGGTCGGGGCCAGATGTTCACGTAGCGCACCTGGTTGTGCTTGCCGTTGAACGCGAAAGGCTCGGGTTCTGTCCACGCCTTCATGACGAGGTCGTGCGCCTCGTAATACTTCTCTCGCAGGCTGGCGGGAGTAGCGCCGTAGGCGTAGTTGGTGTCCATCGAAGTGCCGACAGGGAATCCGGCGACGAGCCTGCCGCCGCTGATGCAGTCCAGCATGGCGAACTCTTCGGCGACGCGCAGAGGCGGGTTGTAGAGCGCGAGGCTGTTACCCAGCACCACAATCGCGGCGTCCTTCGTGCGCCGCGTCAACGTGGCGGCGGTGATGTTGGGCGACGGCATGATGCCGTAGGCGTTGTTGTGATGCTCGTTGATGCAGATGCCGTCGAAGCCAACCTGGTCGGCGAACTCGAGCTCGTCGAGGTACTCGTTGTAGAGCTGGTTCGCCTTTACGGGATCGAACAGGTGGCTTGGGACGTCCACCCAGACGCTTCGGTACTTCTCCTCGAAGTCCTCGGGCAGGTAGCGGTAGGGCATAAGGTGGAACCAGCAGAGTTTCATTTGGGCGCTCCCGTCTTTAGTTTTCAGTGGTCAGTTATCAGTTTTGAGTTACGCGTATGTCACTGTGAGTCGGAGACCCAAGTCGGGACGATTCCGGCAAGTACATAAATTTCGATTTATATCGCAGCAGGTGGGAACAGGTGGCTTGACTGGTGAGGAACAGGTGAAAAAGTCACCTGCATCCACCTGTATTTCACCTGCATTGGCTACGGGGAAAATTGTCTTTGGTCGAATGAATCACTATGTATAACTTTTCATTTATGTATTTGGTAGTAAATGCAGCCTCATTTACGCGGATATTGTAGCATGGAACGGGGATGTGTGTATAGCGCTATGGGAAACTGGACGCTTGGAGACGGAGGTCTGTTTGGGACAGGCGCGCTCAAAAATGGTGAAGTCGCTTTCGACTGTGTGGGCAAGGCCGATGTCCTTCATTCGAGTCCGAATGACACGGTGGGATTCGGGGGCGTCGTCCATGCCGATGAATCGTCGTCCGAGGTGGGCGGCCTCTACGAGCGTACCGCCGCTGCCCGCGTAGCAGTCCATGACGGTATCGCCCGGATTCGAGGAAGTGAGGATGATGCGCTCGATCATGACGGCGTTCTTCTGGGTGGGGTAGAGGGGGCGCTGTGGGTCCTTGTATTCCCAGACGTCCTGGGGCATCTTGCCCTCGGCCTGGTCGGCATAGTTTATCTTGCGTGGGTTGCCGGTGGCGCTCCAGTGGATGAGGCCGGCGGTGTCAAGTTCTGATAACTTTTCAGGTGAGTATCGCCAGTGACGGCCGCGTGGCGGCCTGACGCCTCGCCAGCTTTGTCCGGTCGGGCCGTCGCGGGTTACGCCAGGGGCGTGCAGTGGTGTAGTGGTGTAGCGGCGACCGTCGGCGTTAACGCGGGGGTAGAGTCGTTTCAGATCGTCCTGGCTAAGCGGGGTCCTCTGTGGGTTCCAGGTAATCCGGCTTGGGGAGACGGAGTAGAAGAGGATCGTATCTTTTATATTGCCGTAAGAATAGCGGTCAAAATTCTTCGGGTTGCTCTTTATCCGTGTGATGCTGTTGCGGAAGTTCCGAGGGCCGAATACCTCGTCCATGAGGAAGCGGACATGGTGCTCCATATTGACGCCAATGTGGACGTATATCGAGCCGGTGGGGGACATTACATCCCTGATGGCGAGCAAGCGCTCTCTCAGCGCGTCCAGATAGTCGGAGCCTCTGGTGGTGTCGGCGTAGGCGAGTCTGCCGGACGCGCTGATCGTATTGGCGCGGTCGGTGTCCACCAGGAACTCGTTATTGGTGGCGAAGGGCGGGTCAATATAAACGAGGTCGGCGCTTATGCGGCGTTGGGCGAGAAGGCGCAGTCCGTCCAAGTTGTCGCCGGGGTAGAAGAGGTGTTTCATTGGCTTTCGTCTCGCTCCTCTTGCTCGGACGCACTAATAGTGCTTGACGCCATTAGCGCCATGCGCTATTGTGAATGCCGAAAATGGGAAGTGTCGAGAGGGATCTATGATCCGGTCGTTTAGCGATAGACACACTGAAGCGGTCTTCAGGCGTCGGCGTATATCGAGATTTCCAAATGACATTCAGCGCAAGGCGCAGATGAAGCTTATGATACTGAATAATTCTACCAATATAAATGATTTGAGGACTCCGCCGGGAAATCGTTTGGAAAAGCTCTCGGGGAACCGAATTGGTCAGTACAGTATTCGCGTCAACGATCAGTGGCGCGTATGTTTTGAATGGCTCGATGGAGATGCTTGGAGTGTAGAACTAGTGGATTATCATTGAGATTCAAGTAGGAAAGAGGGCATATATGACAACTCAGATTATGGACAGGCTGGCTTCGATTCATCCGGGCGAAATACTGAGTGAAGAGTTTCTGGAGCCGCTAGGCATTACACAGTATCGCCTGGCCAAGGAGATTGGGGTGGATCCCCGTCGCATTCATGCCATTGTACACGGGGAGCGGGGTATCAGCGCGGAGACGGCGCTGCTGCTTTCGCGCTTCTTCGGGAACAGCGCGGAGTTCTGGATGGGACTTCAGAGTCAGTATGATTTGGAGACCGCCGAAGACCGCATCGCGCGGAAGTTGGAGGCGGTTACGCCGTACTCATCAGATTGATGTTATGGCTTCGGTCTGTGTATCAGCCGGGCAGTGAGTCCAAGAGGTCCAGCAGTCTTTCCACATGATCTAGGCTCGTGGCTATATATCTTTCGTTCATCCATCCTTCGTAGAAGTTCTGGTGCAGGGCATTTGCCGTGCTGAATAGGGCGACGACCTCCGGTTCGCCTGTGGTGTCGGCTATTCTGTCTGTAACCGTGAACAGATCTCTGTGAGAGCGGTGTCTCCAGCCGCGCCTTTGGGCCACGGACTTGACAGCGTGGGCCGCCGCGCCCCAGCCTTTTTCGGACGCTTGGAGGCTGTCGCCTAGCGCTAACTGCTCTCTTGCGTGGACAAGAAAGTTTCGGCTTACTTCCAAGTGGGTTTGGGCGAGCAATGTATCCTGCCTATTCTGTCATAGTTGAAATCTTCAGGATTGTCATGGCGCTTCGTCCAAGATGTCAATCAATCTGGTTACTCTCACCAAGCCCCTATCAATGTTTTCATCTTCCATCCAGCCCTCATAGAAGTTCTGATGCAGAGCGTTCGCTATGCTGAACAGATCAAGGATATCCTCTCTGTCCATTTCGGCAGCGATTCTGTTTATCGCTCGGTACAAGTCCCTGTGGGAGTTATGGCGCCAGCCGCGTCTTTCGGCTATGGCCTTGACCGCGTGCGCCGCCGCGCCCCAGCCTTTTTCGGACGCTTGGAGGCTGTCGCCTAGCGCTAACTGCTCTCTTGCGTGGATGAGAAAGTTTCGGCTTACTTCCAAGTGGGTTTCGGCGAGCAATATATCGTCCCTTTCCTACTTCTCGTGTTATGCCTATTATCAGTAACCCAGTCCATGTTCGTCCAACATACTCTCCAGCTGAGCAAAGGATAAGCCTGTTTCACTACAAATCTTCCGAACGTCCGACTTAGCGCCGTTTTCGACATTCAGAGTGCCGAAGGGTTCATGATCCTTATTTTGAAGCAACCTTGTAGCTTTGCGGATGTTCTTCCAACTCTGATGCCTCTGTTGCCGAATTTCTTTCACACGTTCAAACCCTGCGTCGTCAGTAGCAGGCAGCTTAGATACAGGCGGCTTTGGAGGTGGCGCCTGTCCCTGATTTTGTGTTTCCCGATGCAGAATCAAGATCGGTTGTCCGTTAAGGAGAGAATCCAAGTCCATGCCCGGATTCTTTACGAGGTCAGGTGGTTCGCAGACTAGTTTATCACGGAAGTACAGATCCCAAGACGCTTGGCGGATTGCCGTTTGCAATTCGGGGTGTGGGTGATGCTGCTCCGTCAGCATTCCTGCCCAGAACGGCATATAGCAGAAATTCCAACCCGCCGTGAACATATCTGGGTTCCATGGATCTCCCCAAATGTGCCGCAAACTGTAGCCTGTTCCCCGCGCAATTCTATGCTTCGTGTACCTCTCCCAAGCGCTCTGCGCGTACTGGTTGTCATCCAAAATCACTTTCCGACCGTCTTCAGTCCATACAGTGGCGTCTCCTTTTCCCTTGCCGGGATAGTGTTGCCTGCTATAGCGAGCGCGGTCTGGATAGTAGGGCGTTTTCCCACGCACTGTGTCTGGATGAACGAAATACGTATGCTCGAACGCGGCTTGGATGATTGAGACGCCGCCTTTCCGAAAGTAGTATTCCAGAGACTCGATTGGGGAGACTAAAGAGTCGGCGCAAATTCGCAATTTGGGCATTGATGTCTCCTAATAAGGATAAGTATTCACTCTCACCCAACGTAAGGAGGGAGGGGATAAGGGCGCCCCCAAGGGACGCCCCTACGGTGTGATCAGCATTTAGGATATGACGTTTAATCGTCTTCCAGGGTGCTGGTGTCGCCTTCGGGGAGGCCGAGTTCTCGGGCCTTGAGCAGGCGGCGCATTATCTTGCCGGAACGGGTCTTGGGGAGGCCCGGGATGAAGTCTATCTCCCGTGGGGCGACGGCGGCGGAGAGCTTTGTGCGGGCGAACTGCATTATCTCGCGGCGTAGCTGCGGGCTTTCTTCGTAGCCGTCCTTGAGGGAGACGAACGCCTTGACGACTTCCATCGCTATCGGGTCGGGTTTGCCGATGACGCCGGCCTCGGCGACGGCTTCGTGTTCGATGAGCGCGCTCTCGACCTCGAACGGGCCTACGAGGTGTCCGGCGGTGTTGATTACGTCGTCGGCGCGTCCGACGAACCAGAAGTAGCCATCCTCGTCCACCCGTGCGGTGTCGCCGGTTATGTACCAGCCCTTCTTGAAGCGCGAGTTGTACATCTCCGTGTTCTGCCAGTAGGTATGGAACATAGAGGGCCAGCCCGGGCGCGCGACCAGGTTGCCGTCCTCGCCGACCGGCACCGGGTCGAAGTTTTCGTCAACGACGCCAAGCTGGATGCCGGGGATCGGCCTGCCCATGGAGCCGGGCTTGATGTCGGTAGAGGCGTAGTTGGCGCACATTATCGCGCCGGTCTCGGTCTGCCACCAGTTGTCGTGGAAGGCGTGGCCGATGGCCTCCTTGCCCCAGACGACCGCCTCGGGATTCAGCGGCTCGCCCACGCTGGCCGTGAACCTGAGCGAGGAGAGATCGTATCGCTTGGGAACTTCGTCTCCCGCCTTCATCAGCATACAGAAGCACAAGGAGACCGTCTGGTACACCGCCCCCACCGCCATC
>DAOULF010000032.1:0-11637 GCA_034420555.1 Dehalococcoidia bacterium | reverse complement strand
AACCTGTATCAACCTGGTCGGCTCTGCCCACGGTGCGAAAGTCCCTTCCCCCTTTGACGGGGGAAGGCTAGGATGGGGGTGACTCCCCTGCCTACTAAACTGATACAGGCTCCCCCAATCTTTCTCAATGGCATTCTAGCGTAGAACCTAGTAAAATGCTGGGACTTAATCCCGGTGGAAGATGCCTACGCGCGGCAAGCGCTACTCCCCTTTCGGATTGCCCCCTATGAATCATAGTCGCGCTGAACGGTAAAAGTGCTAGAGGAATTTCTGCTCCAGGACTTCGCGGTCATTATGACGGTCGCCGGGGTAGCGTTGCTCCTGTTCAGGTTCGTCAACCAGCCCCCGGTGCTCGGATACCTTGTCGCGGGAATTTTGGTCGGACCGTTCACGTTGCCTCTGATCGGCATAGCTTCCCCGATTCACTCACACGAGACGATCAAGACGCTGGCTGAACTTGGCCTCTCTATACTGCTGTTCGCAATCGGCCTCGAATTCGGATGGCGGCGCATCCGGAGACTCGGACTCCCCATCCTCCTGATAGGAGTCCTGGAGATCTCCTTCATGTTGGTGCTCGGCTATCAGCTAGGTCGTTTGCTAGGATGGACCGGAATCGAATCAATCTTCCTCGGCGCCGCGGTCTGCATCAGCAGCTCGGCCATAATCCTGAAGATGCTTCGCGACACGGGAATGCTCTTCTCCACTCATGGGCGTATCATAGTCGGGATACTGGTTGTGGAGGACTTTGCGGCGGTCATCCTGCTGAGCGTACTGTCCGGCGTTCCCTCGGCGGAAGCCATTCGCTTCTCCGAACTTGGTCCGCTTGTGGGAAAGCTGCTCCTCTTCCTGCTGTCCGTTTTGATACTGGGTGGCGTACTCGCCCCACGATTGATAAGACGGGTAGGTCGTTTTCACTCCCCTGAAATGTTGCTCGTGGTCGGCCTCGCGCTCTGCTTTGGTCTCGCGCTCGTCGCCGACCGCCTTGGACTGTCGGCCGCGGCGGGCGCATTCATCATTGGCGCCGTCCTGGGCGACGCGGACTACTCCGAAGATCTGGTTCGCAACATGGCTCCCGTCAGGGACGTGTTCTCCGCGCTCTTCTTCGTCTCCATAGGAATGTTGATTGATGTCTCGCAGGCGGGAGGATTCATATTGCCTGCGCTCCTCGTAACGCTCTCATTTATTGTCGGCAAGACCTTCATTGACACTACAGCTACACTGCTCGCCGGCCATATCGGAAACACGCCGGCTCGCGTGGGGTTCGGAATGCCCCAAATGGGCGAGTTCTCACTCGCAATGGTGAAAGAGGGAAGCGACCACGGCGCCGTCGGCACGTTCATGTATCCGGTAATGGCGATTTCCGTTGCGGTGACCGCCCTTGTCTATCCAATCATTTTCAGGTCTGCCGACAGATTCACGGGGTTTCTTTCAAGTGTTTCCCCGCTATTCATCAAGAGGTACATATTTCTGGCTTCCAATTGGATGGAGTCCGCGCGGGCGGCTTTCAACCTCGCAGACTCTGTCGGCGACCGGATCAGGGACTCCGCCAAGGTAATTGTGGCTAATTCTGGAGTCGTCGTAGTCTTGATAGCCGTCGGTACCTTCGCGCTCAGCTATGCGGAACCGCTTTCTGACCTGCTGGGCATCGGGGAAGGTTTCATGGGTCTTGCGGTTACAATTCTTGTGGTTGTCTTTTCAGTTCCTCCTGGGATATTCATCTGGCGAGCGCTTCGGAGAATGATTGACGCCGTTGCCGACGTTCTCCTTGGAGAAGGCTATTTCTTCGGCGTTGCCTGGGCCTTGACCCTGCGCGCGATTCTGAGAGACGCATTCCTGTTCGCGTTGATTGCCCTCCTGGCTGTTTTCAGTCTTCCCTTCCTGTCCGGCCTCCTTTCTCTTGGCAGCTTCGTTGCGCCCGTTCCTATTCTGATATTCATTGCCATAGTCGCAGGAGCATGGAGGCTCGTCTTTCGGCTGCACAGGTCCATGGAGAACGCCTTCACGTTCGCCTTTCTTGATGCTTCCGAAGAAGAGTCGCATGGTTCCGAAGAAGCCACCACTAGATAGCTAGCGGCATAGTCGCTAAGAGGTTGCCTACTGTTGCGAATTAAGAATCAGGCTGGCATACTGAGTTATTACTAATGTAGGAGAGTGGGCTTGAATCGCCGATTCAGACTGGGGAGAGCAGCCAGGCAGCAAGCAAAGGATGTATCCAGTTCTGCTCGGTCGAATTCCCGCCCGCCCAGGCGTTTTTCCTCCACATTGAACCGTACCAGGCGCATAGGCAGAGGCGCTGGTCGTGTCGCCGCCGACACTGTTTCTGGAGCGATACGGGCGGCTGACGAGATCAGTGGAGAGGCTTCGGTATTCGTTCGGGACGCTGTCATTGGCGTGATCGAAGGGACCAGCCGGGTCGCGAAGGTGTCAAAGCCGGTTGTCAGGGAAGTTGCGTCCGCGGCCATCATAAGTTCCACCGAACTGGGCGGCAACGCACCCGAATCCGTCAGGCAAGCCGTCGAAGGGGCCATTATAGGAGCTTCGAGGGCCGGGGTAAGTGACGGTAGAGCAAGCGCTCAAGCCTCCGAGGGTGTGGTCGAGGCCGTTCAGAACCTCGGAGTGGATTTCAAGGAAATCGTTTCCCCGGCGATTCACGGCGTAATTACCGGCGTAATCACCACGTCGGGAAACCTGTTCGAGGCTACCCAGGAGACCGCCCGCGCTCTCATCAGAAGTGGGGCTGAATCGAATCAGGATGTGGCTGAAGTGGCTGGAATCATCGTTGATGAGGCTATTCGAGCGACGCAGCTATACGGTGTAGGGACCAGCGACGCCATCGTGGGCGCTGCAAGGGGGTGTGTGGAGGCCGCATATGAGATTGATCGTCCCACGGGAGAGTCTGTAAGAGTCGCGCTGCTGGTCCTGGTTGATGCGCCCCTGAACCTTCTTGCCCCGCCTATCAGAAGATCGGTCTCCAGGGCCATTGCGGACCTTACCGATGAATTGAGGGCACGACCGCAGTTCTGGCGTGGAGTGGCTCTATGGCGGGCCGCAAAGCTACTCATGAGAGTCGGAGGAATAGATTCGGGAGCCGCTCTGGCCTACTACACATTGCTGGCTTTTTTCCCTCTTGCCGCCCTGTTCGTATTGGGTTTCTCTGCGTTTCTCAACCCCGACACGGTGCGTAGCATTGCAACTGAAGTGTTCACTTTCTACTTCCCCGGCGCAGAGCAGTTTCTTTCTCACGCGATAGACCACCTTTATACTGCACAACTGCTCGCCAGTATTCTATCCATTGGCGCCATGACTATCGGAGCGTTAGGGCTCTTCGTGGCCGCCAACAGGGGCGTCAACAGGCTTTTCGGATGTCCTCCTAAGAAGCTCTACGGTACCACCATTTCTACTGTGGCGATATCCTCGCTGGCAGTCGTTCTGTTCTTGGGTTCCATGGGATTCACGGCGGTGTTCCAGGCAGTCTTACGCCTATATGACCGTATCCCGATAGTAGGTTCTCCAATAACCACGGTCCTACTCCCAGTCGCCACCATCATCTCGGCAGTGGTTCCCATGGTCATTGCGGGGCTTGTATTCGTCATTGTTCTGAAGTACTTCCCGAATCAACAGATTGAATGGAGCGACGCCACCTTTGGGGGACTTGTCACGGTCGTGCTTTTCGAGATCGCTAAGTATATTTTCTTTTTCGTCAACCTATTCAGTCAACGAGACTTGTTGTACGGTCCCATTTCATCTGTCGTACTCGTTCTCATTTGGTCTCATGTGGCTGGAATGATATTTCTGTACGGCGCGGCGATTACCAAGCAATCTTCCGATCTGAGGCCCAAAGTTATGACAAGACAGGCCGAAGAGGCTGCCACGGAGGCACGTGAAGCGAGACGTCAGGAGAACATTGCGCTTGGACGCGCCCCCTGGCGAGATGGAGATAACGACTGGAGCGCAAGCGATACCAGGTGTGGAGACTAACTGACCGCTACGGCTCCCGGCACAGGACAGCCTATCCTACAACCGCCGCTTGCGACGATGGAGTCTTAGCCTGCGACAGCGACAGCGCTCCCACCGCGAACATTACTGCCACCGTAGCGAACACGAACTCGTAGCTGCCGGTTATGTCGTAGGACAGACCCGCCAGTATCGGCCCTATTCCGAATGAAATCATTGACGACATATTGATGATGCCCATGATGCTGCCGTAGTTACGGATTCCGAAGGCGTCCTGCACAACTAGCTGGAACAGCGCCCCGAACGCGCCGTTGAAATAGCCGAACAGCGGAACCGAAATCCACATTATCAGCGGCGAACCCGCCCATATCATCACTGTTACGAACGTCGCCTGACCGAGCAGATTGACCATAAGCGTGTATCGCGCCGTGATCCTTTCGGCGAGGAAGCCCATGACGAACTTGCCTACCATGCCCATGATGGCGAACACGCTGAGCGCGGTCGTAGCGACTGCGAGCGACACACCCTGGTCAACCAGGTGGGTGATTATCTGCGGCAATATCGCCGAGTATGTGAATGTGCCCATGACGATGGACAGCATGATGGCATAGAAAGCCTTGCTCCTGAGCGCGTCGCGCACGGATACCCCGCCGATGATCTGAGAGGCGCTTCTGCCGTCCGGCGCGCTGTCGAGCTGGTCGCCCAACTCTGAGGCCGCCGGGAAGTCCCGCACCGCCGCCAGCGTGTAGAAGACCATCAGGACGCTCATCACCCCGAGCGCGACGTACGCTTCCCTCCAGGAAGCCAGGATCAGGATGCCGCCCAGTATCGGCGGCACGACGAGCCCCCCGAAGTTGTTCCCCATCGCGGTAATTCCCATGACCCGGCCGCGAGTCCTGTGGAACCACAGCCCGACCAGCTTTCCGGCGGGCAGCATCGAGGCCCCGGTATAGCCTCCGTATTGCAGCAGGCTGAGCGCGTACCAGTGCCATAGCTCAGTCATGAACGGGCGCAACAGGTAGCCGACAGCGGTCAGAGCAAGCGAAATGGTAATCACGTGCTTGGTGCCGTACTTGTCCATGATCCGGCCCAGGATCGGCGCGATCAGACTGCCGACCGCCGTGAACGACAGCGACGCGCTTATCTGGGAGCGCGTCCAGCCGAACGTGTCTTCAAGCGGCTCGATGAAGATGCCGAACCCGTACTGTCCGGCCCCGGTGCCGATGGCCGCCGCGAGAAACGGAACGGATACGACCCACCACCCTCGATATATCGAAGGCATCGCTACTCTTTTGGTCAAGCTCAAGCTGATAGGCACCGGTTCTCTAGGAGGTTGAGACAGTATATACAATTTCGCGCGCATTTCGTATAAACTTGCGCTTGTAATCGGGACGACTCCCACTGGAAGTACCATTCGATGGCATACGAGCCGAGACAGGAGACCACCATGGCGAATTTCACAACACGGCCCGTAGTCATGAGCGCGAGGGGAGTAGTTACATCCGGGCACTACCTCGTAACATCGGTCGGATTCCAGATACTGGCGCGGGGCGGAAACGCCATTGACGCCGCCGCGGCGATGGGCATCTGCGAGACTCTGCTGGAGCCCCAGTCCTGCGGCATCGGCGGCGAAGTACCCACGCTGATCTACTCGGCGAAAGAGGGCAAGACTTACTCCATATCAGGCATGGGATGGTCTGCGAAGGCTTTCACCATTGACTGGTGTCGCGAGAACGGCATTGACCTGATACCCGGCGACGGATACCTGCCCGCATGCGTTCCCGCCGTCGTGGGAACATGGACGACCGCGCTCGCCCGCTTCGGTACGATGAGTTTTTCCGAGATCGCGCAGCCCACGATTGACTTCGCCGAGAACGGTTTCCCGGTGTACGAACGCTTCAGTCAAACCCTCGCAGACAGCTACGCCAAGTTCACCGAACTCTACCCGACGACCGGCGAGATATACTACGCTAACGGTGGCGTTCCGCAGGTAGGCGAACTCGTCCGCAATCCCGACTTCGGCGCGATGCTGCGCTCGCTGTGTTCCGCCGAGGAGGAGGCGAAGGTCAGGGGGCGCATCGCCGGAATCGAGGCCGCGCGAGACGAATACTACAAGGGCGGCGTCGCGGAGAAGATAGTCGAGTTCATCAACGACAACCCCGTCGAGGACGCCAGCGGTGTTGCCCACAAGGGCCTTCTGACCCTGGAAGATCTCGCGGAGTGGAACGCAATCGTTGAGGAACCCGTCTCCTTAGAGTACGGGGAGCTTGACGTCCACAAGTGCTCATCCTGGACGCAGGGTCCGACCTTCCTCCAGCATCTCGCTATCCTGAGAACGATGAACGCGCCGTCGCTCGGGCACAATACCGCCGAGTACCTGCACGGCTGGATTGAGTCCGCCAAGCTCGCCTTCGCCGACCGCGAAGCCTACTATGGCGACCCCAATTTCGACGACGTTCCCCTGGATGAGCTGCTATCCTACGGGTACGCCGAGACGAGAGCGTCCCAGATTGGCGAACACGCCTCCCATGACCTGCGTCCGGGCGACGTTGGGGCCGGCGTTCCTGGCTACACCGCCGTCAGCGTGGCCGACGACAACCGCGCCGCGCTCGGCGTAGAGGCGCGCGAGGTGCGAGACCTCGGATTGGGCCACGCCCACATAGGCGACACAACCCATCTGGACGCGATGGACGCCGAGGGCAACATGGTCGCCGCCACGCCCAGCGGGGGCTGGCTGGGGACCTCTCCGGTAATCAAGGGACTCGGATTCCCGCTCGGCACACGAGGCCAGATGTTTTACCTGAACGCTAACCGGCCCAACGCACTGGAGCCGCGCAAGCGTCCCCGCGCCACGCTGACGCCCACGATGGTCACACGCAGCGGAGAGCCGTTCATGGCGTTTGGTACCCCCGGAGGCGACTCCCAGGAGCAGTGGACGATCCAGTTCTTCATGAACCACGTGGACTTCGGCATGAACCTACAGGAAGCTCTGGATGCCCCGACCGTGCATACCACCCACTTCCCATCGTCCTTCTACCCGCGCGCCGCATTCCCGGCTCGCGTCGTAGCCGAGTCCCGCATCCCGTCCGACATCCTGGGCGAACTGGAACGGCGCGGTCACGAGATAGAGCGCACCGACGCCTGGGCGAACGGCAAGGTCATGGGCATCCGCTGGCACGCCGACAAGGGAGTAATCGCGGGCGCGGCCTCCGCCAAGAACAGCATAGGATATGCGATGGCGCTTTAGAGTAGAGTCCCAGAGGTTATGCTGTGCGTCTCCTCAAAGGAGGTCATGCAAGATAACAGCAGGTAAACCCCGGACGCGGCGAAAGTCGGAGTCATTGGTGATGAATAGGTCGCAGCCTGCGCGCAACGCTGTTGCCGCGTGGAGGGCATCCGCTGTCTTCAAGCCTGTCGTCGCTCGGAGATGTGCGGCTTCTTCCCACAATTGGCGTGTCGCCGGGATGAGTGCTACCTCTTTGGAGTTGAACAACTCATCAAAGAGTCTTTCCACGACCGCATCACTCTCCCGTATAGGCTTGACGAGTGTTTCCAGGACTGCCAGCTCACTGCTCACGATGGTGAACTGTCCGGCATGAGCCTGCCGCCACATGGGTTCAAGCAGTGCGCGGTAGGGTTCTATGCGCTCCACACTGTATATTAACCCGCTGGAATCGAGATAGACTGTTCCGCTATCTGGAAGGGTCAGCGATCCCATGAAGCGCGTTCTTCCTCTAGGTAGGAATCTACATCCTCGGCGGACTTGAAGAGGCGGTGACCGGGCGCTTCGGCCAGAATCTCAAGCGCGGACCGCCCTGTCGAGGCCGATGAGTGACACACTACCACGTCAACAGACTCTCCAACCGGAAGTTCTTGGTCAACGATTTCGATCTTGCCTCCGGGCAGTACAGTCGTCGTCAGGCGCAGAGCCTTCTGCATAGCTAGAGCTTCCTTCCTAACTTGGATACCATACCTAAGAGTCTCGCATACTGCCCGAAGCTACACAAGAGACCGACAGCCCGAATCTGTTTTGCGTTGTTTGCATACGCTTCTATATGTATAAACTCAGTTGATATGTCTGATCGGAGTGGCACATTCGGAAACTGGTGACCAGTTTCAGTGTAAAACTGGTAGAAAACTGGTACCAGTAATTTGGGGAAACTGGTGTGTTTCAACCAGTTCCTGACCAGTTTAGACCAGTTTTCGCCGGGCCGGGGCGTTTCTGGTACGGTCGGTCGTCTGGTATATACGCTTGTTTATAGTCCTCTCGGTTTCAGCCGTGTCCCGTATGCCTGCTGAGCATGAGTTTATAATAGCACATGACAGAACCTTTGTGCCATAGTATTGAAATGGACTCATGCCGCGCGCTTTAGCTCTCGCGCCTCATCGCGCAATGTCCCGATTCTGCCTGCCAAGTCACTGACGCGATTCAGAACCTCATCGAGCGTGCCTGATAAATCCAGGGCGACGACTTCCAGCCGTTTGCCTGAGTATCGTACATGGTAACTGACCTCGTCCGCTTCTCCCTTAGCGTAGATGAGCAAGCCGCCCGGAAGATTGAGTGCGGTAGTGTACGCGAGTATCTGATAGAGGTCGGCGTTAGGAACATGGCTATGAGGTATGCGCTTATATTTCGCGTCACCTACGAACCTGCAAACACGACCATCCCACCACGACAAGTCTGGTCTGAGTCGAACTTGATTTGTTTTGTCTAGGTAGATGTGGTGAGGTAGGCGCTTGTCGGAGCGTAGGACGCGCTCGGATACTCCCAGAGCGTCCCGCAACGCGACCGTTACGAACTCCTGGAAGACGACGTTCATGTCCATCAGGAACCCCGCTGCCCGAATCCTGCCACGTCTGGACTCGAATGCGCTGTGCCTCAGAATGAGCCGCGACAATCCCACGACGCCACGGTAATGTTCGTTCAGACGGTCGAATGTAACTCTTGGGATGTCGCCAGGTGGAAACTCCACCAGAGAAATGTTGTCCAGCGTTCCGGCAATCCATCCCAATCCCCTGCGCGCCGCCTGTGAGCGCAGGCGCATTCCGCCAAGCCTGGAGACCGCCGCCTTCACCAGCCGGTTCGCAAGAATGTCGTCCGTAAATTCGTCATATCTCACCTCGACGGGCAGGGGAACGCCGAACCTGTGCCGTATCTGGTCGTCGAACCTGATGCGTCCGCGAATGCCGTACAGCGATTCTTCTTCCGTGATATACCCGTGCAGAAGTCCGCGAGTGAAGGCCCTCTGAGCGGCGGCCAGAAGCGCAAGCGCAAGAGTGTCTGGCAGAGCCTCTTCTTCCTGAAAGTTGAACAGGTGGGACTCTTTTTGCCTGAATGCACCCATCGCGTAGCAGGCGAGCGAAAGCAACTGTGGGATTCCTATCTTCGGTTCTATCAGCACAGACAGGTCGCCGATCTCGATTGCGCCGACGGTCGAACTGGGCGTCAGGTTATACTTGTCGCCCTCCCCAGTAACGGGTTCGGCGGTGAGCGATGGAATCGCCGCCCGAAGCGCGTCGCGCTCGGCGACGCAGAGCGAATACTCACTGGAGTCGTACTCTTTCAGGTTAATCGGGCGCATCATTCTTCACCATCGGAACCTTTCGCGCCATCATCGTTCGTACCTCTAGCTTCACTATCTGAGCCACCGCGAGTGACCTCACGTTTCAGTGTGTCCAGGTCAAATTCGCCAAGCCGGTCGTCCTGTCCGAAGAGCCGCTCCTCGATATATGGAAGGACACCATGATCCCATGCGCGGCGGACGTCGGCATCATCGAGGCCGGGCTTCATGAAGTGGCTCGGCCCGATGGCGGTGTGTTGGTCGTCCAATAAGTCGTTCGCGCGGTCAACTACGCGGGCCACCCATTCCATGCCGGGGGCGCTCTTATCCAGCCAGCGGCGGAGCAGTCCCTCGATAGGCCACTTGCCCGGATGAAACTCCACGAAGTAGAACCGGCGGCGCAGCGCGAGGTCAACGAGCGCTATGGAGCGGTCGGCGGTGTTCATAGTTCCGATGATGTACAGGTTTTCGGGCAGAGAGAACGGCTTGTCTGAGTACTGGAGGTTGATTTCCTGGTCGCGATATTCCAGCAGGAAGTACAACTCCCCAAACACTTTTGCGAGGTTGCCCCTGTTGATCTCGTCTATGATGAGATAGTAGTCTCCGTCAGGATCATCTTGCGCCCGCTTCGCGATCTGTACCAACGGTCCATCCCTTAACTTAAATCCGGCCCGCTCACCTTCCAGGGTAGGGCGGAAGCCTTGAACAAAGTCCTCATAGGCGTAGGACGGGTGGAACTGAACCAACGTAACCTGATCTTTCGACCCTGCCAGGTGTTCTGCGAATTTCTGAGCGACGTAGGTCTTTCCGGTGCCGGGTGGTCCCTGGAAGATGACCTGCTTTTTCTCATTGAGCAGTGTTTCGGTCTCTTCAAGAAACTCGACTGGAAGCGTTAATTCCTGGGCTAGTGCTTTCAGATCGGGCCTTTCGTGAGACTGTGGGTCGTCCTCTTGGAAGGATCGCTTATCACGGCCCTCGTGGAGCGCCCATACCAAAGACTGCGCATCGAGTCTGTGCCTGAGGTGTACCCCTCGCTCCGACGCCTCCTTGATGAACCGGTCCAGGAATCCAAGCGCGTACTCGTAGAGTTCTGCCTCGTCCGCCTCCGGACTGGGACGTCCGTGCCCGGTCAGATCGTATGCGTCGTTGAAGATGCCCACTCTGAATGGCGGGTATAGTTCAGCGTCCAGTCCCATGAGAAGTGCGGATATGATATTGGCTCGGGTTCCAACGCCGCTTATCTCGGATCGAGGGAACAGTCTGTTGAACGAGGCGATACGCTGAGAAACAGGAATTTCGTCAGATGTCCAGACTGCCCGCAACGCCTCCAAAGCCCCGTCAGGGGAACTGTCCACCCAATCACGCATCTTCACGATCTGGATTCGGAATATAATATTGACGTTTATCCCCCTCTTCACGAGATCGGCCCAATCATCCGAACCGGTTAGAACTGCTTCACTGGCAACCTTGAGTTTTCGGCCAGCCTCTAACTTGTAATGGATCTCTTCCCTGTCCAGCCATTTGAAACCCGAGGACAAGTATCTCTCTGATCGCCAGATATATCCATTCCAAGGGGAACTCTCAGGGCGGTTCCATATCTTGTGGACATCTGCATCGTAAATGTTCTCTGCGCCTTCTATTCTGTTGCTCATAGTTCACCTCTGGACGTTATGTCCAGCTATTCTCAAATTTACCTCATCTGCCCGAGCCCGCTTCTGCGAGGTGCTGTGCCACTCCTGCATCCGCAGCAGCATATTCCCGCCCACACCGAAGGCTTTTTCGATACGCTGCGCCATCTCAGGAGTAAGCGCCGCGTTGCCGTTCAGCATATCTGAAAGCATCACTTCTCTAACGCTCAGAATCTCCGCGGCCTCTTTCACGGTCAGATCGAGGTCTTCGAAGACTTCCACGCTCACAAATTCGCCCGGGTGAGGAGGAGTCATGTTTACTTTGAGTCTTGCCATGGTACTGCTGGGCCATCCTGGACTCGAGCCAAGCTCTTGGTACTGTCGGTAGCGTTTCCTTTTAGGTGGTAGAAGTTATTAGTCCGCGTCGCTGAAGCAGGACCAACAGGTTGTGCGGACTCCACCAGGTTCCCATTTTCTCCCGGCGCCGAAGCTCA
>DAOULF010000031.1:0-3678 GCA_034420555.1 Dehalococcoidia bacterium | reverse complement strand
CAGAACGGCGTTGCCGATTGCGTTGGATATACGGTCGGTGAACGGCACGTTCTGAGAACCGTCCGAGTCCACGAGCCCGAAAGCGGCGATGAAGTGGGCGACGACGTAGGCGGCGAGTATCGGTGCGACGCTAATCTTGGTGGCGAGGCCGAGGCCGAGAAACAGTCCGGCCAGCAGGGAATCGCTCAACCCGCCTGAGCGCGCGACTCTTACCAAGAAGAGTACGGACGCGAAGCAGAGCAGCGCCATCACCGTGTCCACGGCGAAGAAGTGGCTTAGCTGTATGTGTATGACGGCTACCGCCACCAGCGCAGAGGCCAGCAGTCCGACTCTCCGCGACCAAATCATCGAGCCGAGCGCATAGACGAGCACGACGGTGGCGACGTCGGCCAGCGCGGACACGGCTCGTCCGGGAACACGCAGATCATCAGGGTCAAGTCCGGGAATGAAGCCGCTGAAAACGCCGGTGGCCTTAAGGACGTAAATAGGGAAACTGCCGTAAGGGAACCAGCGAGGGTTCCAAGGGCTTTCGTCGGCGTCCAGCAGCAGAGGCAGATCGGAGATACCCGGGAAGGACAGGTCGGCAACCTTGAACATGATCGCCCGTTCGTCCGGGTGGGGAGTCCAGCCAAAGCCATCGTCCCAGTCGAGACCGTACAGGCGCAGCGCGAGGGCTAGGATAAGGACTACCGCAACGCCCGATAGCGCAGTTCGCCTGCTGAGGTCTCGGCGGCTTTCCGTTGGCGTCGTATCGTTTACCGAACTGTTCACGCTCAGCCTTCGCCGAATAGCGCGTCAACCTCGCGGCGATGGGGCATCGCCTCCTGAGCGCCCCTCTTGGTTACGGCAAGCGCGCCCGCGGCAGAAGCGTACTTGATGGCCGGGGGCAGCGACAGCCCTTCTGCGAGCGCGACCCCTAGGCCCGCGCTGAAGGCATCTCCCGCCGCGACGGTATCCAGTACCTCTACGTCAAACGGCGGAACGAACCCCTCATCGTCCTGGGTCGCGTAGCATGAACCTGCCTCGGCCATAGTCAGGACACAGGCAGGGGCACCTTCGGAGACAAGCCTGCGCGAGGCGCGTTTCGCTGAGTCCAGATCGGTCGCGGGTATGCCGGTCAGGTACTCGGCCTCGGACTGGTTGGGAGTGAGGACATCGCAGAGCGCGTAGGCGTCGTGTCCCATGTCCAGCGCGGGCGCGGGGTCCCAGACTACGCGGACTCCCCTGCTCTTGGCTAACCTTGCGGACTCAACCGCCACTTCGAGCGGAGTCTCAAGCTGGAGGAGCAAGGCGTCGGCGCCGTCAAGCGCGGATTCGACAGCGCGGACCTGCTCGTGGTCACTGGCCAGGTTCGCACCGTAGATCGCGATTATGTAGTTCTCTTTCTGCCCGTCCAGCAGAATCATGGCGATACCGGAGGAGTTGTTCGGGTCTGAGGCTACGCCGGAGACGTCTATCCCCTCACGGCGCATTCCGTCCAGAAGCGCGGGACCGAATTCGTCCTGACCCACGCGGCCCACCATCCGCACCTCCGCTCCAAGCCGGGCGGCGGCCACCGCCTGGTTCGCGCCCTTGCCACCAGGCGCAGTGTGGAAGGACTGTCCGAACACGGTCTCGCCCGGAGCGGGCATTCGCTCGGTCGTACCGACGAGATCCATGTTGATCCCACCCAGCACGACTATCACCGGCTTGCGAGAGGCGTTCATCCTATGAGTCCCTTTTCCAGCAGGTCGTCGAGAACCTGGGCTACGCCGTCCTCCTCCATCGGGGGCGCGACGACATCCGCTATCTCCAGGACTTCATCAACAGCATCTCCTACGGCGACCGACATCCGCGCCCACTCCAGCATGTGAACATCGTTGTATCCGTTGCCGAACGCGATGGTCTCATCCCGGCTGACGCCGAGGTGACCGCACAGCCACTCCAGCGCCTTGTCCTTGCCGCCACTGGGATTCAGAATCTCGCAGAAGTATGGCAGAGACCTCGTAACATACATATCGCCGTTGAAGTGGGTATTCAACGACCGTTCCAGTCGCTCGATAACATCGTCCTCCCCGTGAACCACGATTCTGGACAATGAGATGGAAGTCAATTCATCAGAATCAACGAGCCGCACTCCAACGCCGGTTCTCTCACCGTAGGCTCTCGCCCAGTCCGTCATTTCGGTGACGAAAATCTCATCGCCTAAATAGCCCGCCGCCTGAATACCATTCCACCCGGTCAAGGCATCCAGCGCGGCAGCCGTCATATCGTATGTCAGAGGCACGTGCCAGAGCACTTCGCCAGTGCGCGGGTTGGCGACGTGCGCTCCCTGGAAGGTGACGATTGGCGCGGTCAGATTTACGTCGGACGCCGCGCTCGCTCCGCTCTTGTACGATCTTCCGGTGGCGATAGTGACGACAGCGCCCGCGTCCTTGACGCTCTGGATAGTGCGCCTGGTGCGTTCCGAGGTCGGGCGGTCGTGGCTGCGTATCGTCCCGTCCACGTCCAGCGCTATGAGTTTATATCCCAAGTTTGCCGTCCCGTTGATTGAATCGAATAAGTCTATTGCGTGCCAGTTTGTTCCCAGGGATTTGGAGGGTATTGAAGCTAAACACCCTCACCCTAGCCCTCTCCCATCAAGGGAGAGGGGAATTTTATAATCGTCTCTTGTGGTAACATCCGTTTCGTAGATTGGCCCTGATGTCGGAGGAATGTTCTCGAAATGTTTGGATTCAGCCCAAGAAGACTGCTCTGGATGATCGTCATCCCATTAGTTGTCATTACCCTAGCGCTGGCGTTCAGAGCGAGCGCCTGAGACATTCTATACCAGTTGGCGGACAGAATTGAATTGAAGTAGGAGAAATGAAGTGGATACCAAGACCCGCGTTCTCGTTACCGGAGCCGGCGGACAGATAGGCGGAATAATCAGGGATAAGCTGGGATACAGATACGAGCTTGTCGGACTGGACAGAGTGGATTGCGGCTGGCCTGACTCCCACGTAGCCGACATCTCCGACTTCGACGCGATAAGGCCCGCGTTCGAGGGTGTGGAGGCCGTCGTTCATCTGGGAGCGGACCCCAGTCCTCTGGCATCGTGGGAATCCACTCTGAACAACAACATCATCGGGACGCGAAACGTCTATGAGGCGGCGCGGCAGGCGGGAGCGCGACGGGTGATACTGGCCAGCACGAACCACGTGATTGGGTACTATCCGATGAAGGACGACCCCTACAAGGCGATTTATGATGGGAGGCTGTCGGAGGTGCGACGCCCATTCAGGATGCTGGACCACAGGGACATGAGACCTGACAGCTTCTACGGCGTGAGCAAGGCGTTCGGGGAGGTGCTGGGCAGTTTCTACCACGACGAGTACGGGCTATCGGTGATCTGCCTCAGAATCGGCTGGGTAATGACGCCGGACGACCCAACGTTCCACCCCGCGGCGCTTTCGCTGTGGATGAGCCACCGCGACACCGCCCAGCTCGTTCAGAAGGCGGTGGAGGCTCCCCCGTCCGTCGGATTCGCCATCGTACACGGTATGTCCGACAACGACCTGAAAATCTGGGACATAAGTGACGGCGAGCGGCTGATCGGCTACAAGCCGGAGGACGGCGCCGGGGAGGAGTGGACGCCCCGCGAAGGCCAGAGGGACTTCATGGGGAGATAGCGGAGTAGCGTCAGATGACTAATCCGGG
>DAOULF010000030.1:0-16795 GCA_034420555.1 Dehalococcoidia bacterium | reverse complement strand
AACGCTACCGCCGGATGGAGGAAGTGGGCGTGCGCAACATCGAGGCGTACAACAGCCGTATGCCGGACAAGATGCCGTTCCTGTGCGTCGTCATAGACGAACTCGCCGACCTGATGATGACCGCAGCGGTTGACGTGGAGCAGTCAATATGCAGACTTGCGCAGCTGGGCCGCGCTACCGGCATACACATGATAATCGCGACCCAAAGGCCCTCTGTGGACGTGTTGACAGGACTTATCAAGGCGAATTTCCCGAGCCGGATCAGTTTCGGCGTAACTTCGCAGGTGGACTCGCGCACGATTCTGGATACGGGCGGCGCGGACAAGCTGCTCGGACGCGGAGATATGCTCTATCTGCCGCTTGACGCTTCGAAGCCGTCGAGAGTGCAGAGCGTGTTCATCGGCGATTCGGAGATCGAAAAGCTCGTGAACTTCTGGCAGTCTACTCCGGGGCTGCCGCTGGAGGAAATTGACCTGCTTGGCGGGGGCGAAGCGGAGGAGAGCGACGGGCCGGACATAGATGATCCGGACCGGGACGAGATGATAGACAAGGCGATAGAGATGGCCCTTAGCCACCGCAAACTATCCACTTCGCTGCTCCAGCGCAGGCTCAGGATCGGCTACCCGCGCGCAGCGCGACTGATGGACCAGCTGGAGGAAGAGGGAATCGTGGGGCCCGGTGACGGCTCGAAGTCCAGAGATGTTATAATAAACCAGAACTAGCCCTCTGGCGTTCCTCCAACGTTACGGGTGAGGAAGTGGCGCAAGCGGGAATGACTGAATTGTGGTGGTTCACCCTCACCCTAGCCCTCTCCCATCAAAGGAGAGGGGATTTTTAACATATAAATGATGGTGGGGAATGACGGGGCTTCGCAATTTACTATGGGCGGGAGATTGTGGCGAGTAATCTGCCAAACATATTCGGCTTCAGCCCGCTTAAGAGCGGCGGCGACACTCAGGAAGAGCCTGAAGGGGAGAGGGCTGAGTGCCTGGTATGCGCGCTCGACCTGCGAGAAGACGATACGTACCTCGGCTATAAGATCTGCCCCCGATGTCGCTTCCACTACAGCATGAGCGCGGGGGAGCGCATCGAGTCTCTCGTTGATCCGAACAGCTTCAGGGAGATAAACAGGTCCCTGATTTCGCTCGACCCGCTGTCGTTCGCGTCGGCCAAGCCCTACAACAGCCGCATCTTCCAGGACCAGCAGAGAACCGGACTGACCGAGGCGGCGCTCACAGGCACGGCCTCCATTGCCGGAACGCGCGTAATGCTGATCGTTCTGGACTTTGGCTTCATGGGCGGCACGATGGGATGCGCAGTCGGCGAGAAGATAGCGCTCACGCTCGAACGCGCCACGAAGATGGGCCTGCCAACCGTGGCCATCATCACCAGCGGAGGGACGCGCATCCAGGAGGGGGCGCTGTCTCTTATGCAGATGGCCAAGACTACGGTCGCGGCCAACCGGCTCAACCAGGCGGGGATTCCGCTTATTACGGTACTCGCCAATCCCGCCACCGGACAGGCATACGGCAGTTTCGCAAACCTGGCAGACATCATCCTGGCCGAGCCGGGCGCGATAGTTGGCTTCTCTTCGCTTCGGGTCATAGAGAGGGCCAGCGATCTCCCGCTTCCGCTTGAGTCCCATACTGCCGAATCTCACCTGAGACACGGGATGCTCGACGCGGTAGTCCAACGGACGGAGTTGAGGGCAGTCCTGGGCGTTCTCCTCGACCTCTTGGGAACAAAGTACAGGCTGTCGAATTTCGACAAGAACATCGGGTATGCGACAGGCATTCCCAGGCCGCAGGCATGGGATTCCGTGCAGTTGTCCCGGCACCAGTCCCGTCCGACGGCGGCGGACTTTATGTCCAGGATATTCGGTCAGTTCGTGGAACTGCACGGAGACCGCTCCTACGGAGACGATTCGACGGTCATATCCGGCCTGGGCCAGATAGCGGGCCAGACCGTGGCAGTTATAGGGCAGCAGAGGGTGTCGCTTTCCAATGGCGACGCCGGAAGCGAGAGCAGAACGGCGCCGGAGGGTTTCCGAAAAGCGCAGCGGGCGATAAACCTGGCCGCGAAGTTCTCGCTGCCGCTCGTGACCCTGGTGGATACGACCGGGCCCGATCTGAGCGAAGCGGCGGAGGAGAGGGGCCTGGGCAATACCATAGCGAATACGATGGCGCTGATGTCCAGCCTGGAAAGCCCCACCATATCGGTGGTGATAGGGCAGGCGGGCAGCGGGGGCGCGCTCGCCTTCGGAGTGGCGGACCGGGTCCTGATGCTCGAGCACGCGATCTACACTTCCGTCTCCCCGGAGGAGGCCGCGGAGGTCATATTCCAGGACGTATCTCGCGCCGAGGAAGCGGCGACCTCAATGCGACTGACCGCGCGGGACTGCCTGGACCTGGGCATAATAGACCAGGTGGTGGCAGAGCCTCCGAGCGGAGCGCACTCCGACCCCGACGAGGCCGCAAGGCTGCTCCATCGCGCGATGGTGTCCGAACTGTCCGCGCTACAGTCCATGACGCAGAAGAAGCGGGAAAGAGACCGTTACAAGAAGTATCGCAGCATGGGCGAGTACAGTTCACGGATCAGGGTGAAGATTGCCAAAGAGGTCAACTCTCTCCAGAACCTGGTCCGGGCGGGTTGGGAAAGACGGCCTCGGCGGAGGCGTTCTCAGCCGGCGCCGGAGTACACGATTGAGCAGATTATGAAGAACGGCAGCCTGTACGGGGCGGACGACTGATCAGGACGGACTCTCAGTTGCCAGATGCTGTACCAAGTTGGTTGGTGGACTAAATCAAGACCTGCCCCACCCCTGGATACCCGCCTTCGCGGGTATGACGATAAATGTCAACACGGCATGGTTGCTATCCCAGAAGTTTCGCCTGCTTGAGCGCGTCGGCTATTCCGGTTGCGGCCTCCTCTGAAACGGGCGCGAGCGGTGAGCGTGGAGTCATCTCCTCGAACCCCATCAGCCCCAGCGCGCGCTTCACCCCGGCAACGCCATAGCTGTTTATAACCATGTCCAGCATGGTAGCGGTGCGCTGCAATGGTCGGGCGTCCATGAAGCCGCCGTCCAGACCGCTTGCCATTATCCCGCGACACAGGCCGGGCGCGATGTTGCCGAGCCACATACACGCTCCATTCGCTCCCATCACCGCTCCCGCAAGCAGAAGGCCGCCGTTGCATATCCAGAAGCGCTTGTCCTGTGGGAAGGTCAGCGCGACTCTGCCCTCGAATCGTATGTCGTGGTCGGTGATGTATCCGAAAACACTGTCGTGTGAGCAGATTTCGGAGATGACTTCGGGAGACGCGGCTGGAACGCCGGTGAAGGTCTGGTGAATCACCACCACCGGCAGCGGGCTGCGCGAACAGACCTCGCCGAAGTATTGCAGGGCGGCCTCGTCGTCGCCCTGCCTGGGTATCCTGACGCGGACCATATCGGCCCCGGCGTCCGCATATCGGGCGGCGAGGTCGAGGGTGTACGTGGTTGAGGGCGTGTCAATTCCGGCTATTACCATGCGGTCCGGCGTTCGCGCCTGGGCGACGACGCGGACTATCAGCGTCTTTTCGTCGTCGCTCAGCGAAAGCTCCTCGCCGTTGGCCGTGCCCAGCACGAAGCCGGACAGCGGTGTCCGGTTCCAGCGCTCCACGTTGCGCGCAAGTGCGTCCGCGTCCACCCGGTCGTTCACGTCGAACGGCGTGGGAGTGGGGGCTACGATCAACGGATCGGTGAGAGCGGCAATGTCGGCCCGCATATTAGGTTCTGTTGACATTTGATACTTCAGGCATCTAAACGTCCATAGCAATAGCGACGTTTGCTACATACACTCCGCATTTCTGGATTCCCGCTTTCGCGGGAATGACGATAGATGTCGGCCCGCATATTAGAAGGTGAGGACGCCGCCGTTGGAGCTGCGGCTCGACTCGAACGCGGATATGTCGTCCTCGGCCTCAAGTGTCAGGCCGATGTCGTCGAGGCCGTTCAGCAGGCAGTAGCGGCGGAAAGGCTCGACGCTGAAGTCGGCTACTACATCTTCGTTGTCGTCCCAGACGCGCTCGGCTTCGAGGTCAACGTTCAGGCGGTAACCGGGGTCGTTCTCGGCGTTCTCGATGATCTGCTGGACAGTCTCTTCGGGTAGGACGACTGGCAGCAGTCCGTTCTGGAAGCAGTTGTTGTGGAAGATGTCGGCGAAGCTGGGGGCTATGACGACCTTGAAGCCGTACTGCCCAAGGGCCCAGGGGGCGTGTTCCCTGGAGGAGCCGGAGCCGAAGTTCCTGCCCGCGACGATGATCTCGGCGTCCTGGTAGCCCGGCTTGTTGAGGATGAAGTCGGGGTTGGGTGAGCCGTCTTCGTGGAATCGCCAGTTGAAGAAGAGGAACTCACCGAAGCCGGTTCGCTCGACGCGCTTGAGGAACTGCTTGGGGATGATCTGATCGGTGTCCACGTTGACGCGGTTCATGGGAAGAACGACGCCGTTCATCTTGTTGAAAGGATCCATTTGATTTACTCCGATTTATGGATTTTGTGATTGTGCTGGTCGGTGTGCTGGCGGTCTGCTGGTAGGCTGCAGGAGGGGTCTGGTACCTGAATATTGCCTGCATCTGCCTGTATTTTCCAGTTCAGAGCGTTTTTTCGGGCTTCGGGTTTTGGTTGATAAGTTTGGATTTATAGTTATTGGTTGCCGGCTGTTAGTTTGTATGTTCGTATTGTAGCATAGGTAAAGTGCGGTTGTGTAGTTGCAAGGAAATTTCGGAACCCGAGTTAATTCAGTAGGCGGCTTCAGTTAGAGATACCGAAATCTATATCCGCTTCGGACGGGTAGCGGAATGAAAACTTTGTCATACCATTGGGATGTGTAATGGCAAAGTCCCCTTGGCTAATTATGTCCATGCCTATCAGAACGTCGGCGTCATCCCCTGCCAAGTCGCTGCTAGTTACCAAGATGTCGTGAAACTCGAGATCGTTGGGTAACATGACTCTTACCAGGTATGTGTTTGCCAAGAAAGATGGGCCATTGACCTGAAAGACTTCGGTGAGACCAGTCGAAATCAGATCGAGCTTCTCGACGACCCGGTGCGCTATCACACTGTTCGTGGCTCCGGTATCCCATATAGCCCTGAATAGGGACCATTCCGAAGTGTGGTCATTCATGGGAGATATGGAGCAATCAGTCCGTATCTCGTTTACCGGATGTTCGTAATGTACGGTGAAGCTAATTGATGATGGGTTTCGCATTATGGAAGTGGTATGCGTGAACGGACGGTTAGAGTGTAATCCTTGTTGCCCTCGGAGACCTTCTGTATGAGGAATGATCCCAGTTTGTGGGTCTTCCGGGTCTGGCTCAGAGCTTCACCCGCGCTGTCGTAGGCTCCAATAACTTTGCCGTCCTTGATTGCGACGACTTTTCCGTCGTATTTCTGAACCATCTTGTCCTGGTTATCGCGGTAGAACTGAAATTCCTTCCGCAACGTGTCCGTAACTGCGGTTGTCACTTTCTGTCCTCCTAGATGTTGGTCGCTCATTAGTGTAGCTACATTATAGCGTGTGGAGTAGAACTCTGGACAAGCGGCGATGCCTATCCTATCCTAAGGGTCGGAAAATATGTGCTTTGAGAGGAGTTTAAGATTGGCTAGATTCAAGGTGGCCGTTCAGAGGCCGACCAACGTCACCTACGCATTGGGCGGCGGTGGATATGACTATGAGATGGAGTACCTTTCCACTATTGACGCGGAGATCGTGGAGTTCGAGGCTTCGAGCGAGGGCGAGTTCATCGAGCAGGTGAAGGACTGCGACGCGCTGATTGCCAGAGGCGACAGGGTTACGGCGAACATCATAGATAACCTTCAGAATTGCAAGATCATCGCGCTGGGGAGTGTTGGCGCGGATACGGTGGACGTGGGCGCGGCGACCGCGCGGAACATCCCGGTGACGAATGTGCCGGATACGTTCATAGAAGAGGTGGCGGACCATACCATGATGCTTCTGCTGGCTACCTTCCGGCGGCTGACGCTCATGGATGCGTACACGCGCGATGAGAGGTGGGGGCAGGGCAGGCCGTACCTGAACCAGTTCCCTCGACTGTTCGGTCAGACGCTGGGATTCGTGTCGTTCGGGCACGTGGCGCGCGCGACGGCGATCCGGGCGCAGCCCTTCGGACTCCGAATGATCGCCTTCGACCCGTACATCGAGGAACTCACGATGACCAGCTACGGGGTGGAGCCAGTGAGCCTGGACGAGGTCCTGCAACGCTCCGACTTCGTGTCCATGCACGCGCCTGCCACGTCCGAGGTACACCACATGCTCACCGAGCGACATTTCAGGATGATGAAGCCGACGGCGCTGTTCATCAACAACGGACGTGGGCCGACGGTGGACGAGGCCGCTCTTATCAAAGCCTTGGAGGAGGGCTGGATAGCGGGGGCCGGGCTGGATGTTACGGAGATAGAGCCGCCTGAGCCGGACAATCCGCTTCTGAAGATGGAGAACGTAATCCTCACGCCGCACGTGGCTTCGGCGTCGTCGCGGATGTCGCCGGAGGCGCGTCGCAGGGTCGGGCAGGAGATTTCGCTTGTGCTAAGCGGACGCTGGCCCAGGACGTGCGTGAATCCGACTGTGCTGAATAAGACTGACCTGATTCGCTGGCAGCCGTATTCGATGGAGCGGGGGCCCGGGAGCGGGTAGGGTCGGTAGATGGAATCACCCTCACCATAATCACCCCCATCCTAACCTTCCCCCGTCAAGGGGGAAGGGACTTTAGAGTTCCCATCATGGCTTTCGGGGCTGCTTGGCGAACAGGATTATCAGGGTGGTAAAGAGGCCGAGGGCGGCGAAGGCGGCGAAGGCTGGGAGGTAGCTCTCCTCGCCAGGGGTGGTGAGGTAGTCGAAGACGACGCCTGGCACCAGCGCGCCGATGGCCTGTCCGAAGGTGGTGAACGGCTCGGTTATGCCCCTTATCGCGCCGAGGGACTGGCGTCCGAAGTAGTCGGCGTAGGCGACGGGCGGGATGGTCAACATACCGCCAAGCCCGAAGCCGAACAGGGCGGAGTAGGCATACGCTTCGATAGCGGTGTCGGTGGTGATGAATAGGGCCGAGGCGACTGCCATGACAAGCGCGACGGCGGCCATGACGAAGCGCGCGGGGACGCTCTCGACGACGCGGCCCCAGACGATGCCACCGATGCCCAGGAAGGCGGCGTTGAGGCTGATGCCGAGTCCGGCGGTGGTCGCGGTGAGTCCCTGGTCGCGGAAGAAGGCGGCCGCGTGGGTGTTGGTCCCTGCCTGCATCAGGAAGAGCAGCCCGGTGCCGACGGCGAGAATCCAGAGTGCGGGTGTGCGCATCGCCTCCTTGAGTGTCCATTCGGGTTCTTCGTCCTGGGAGGAAGATTCGTCGGTTTCTTCGGCGCTTTCGTCGCCGTCGGGGTGCAGACCGACGTCTTCGGGGGTCTGCGCTATGAGCAGGGAGACGGGCAGCAGCGCGATGACCCAGACCATGACTCCCAGCACGAACCAGGCGTCTCTCCAGCCGCTCTGAGCGATTACCAGGGACGCTATGAGTGGGAACAGCACCATCCCGACCGAGTGGGTCAGGGAGAGGATCCCGTTGACGCGCCCCCTCATCCTTACGAACCAACGGGACACGACGACGGACGCGCCTATCTGTATGGGGCTGGAGAATATGACCCGTCCCATTCCGTAGGCGAGATAGAAGGCCCAGGGAATCGCGGCGCCGAATATGGAGATGGTGGAGGTGGCCCAGGCGAGCGAGATGGTGGAGAATCCGAGAATGAGGACGCTGGCCGTCAACACGAGACGCGCGCCGAAGCGGTCCACCAGCCAGCCGATGATGGGCGAGGTGAAGGTGGCGGCGAGACCGCCCAGGCTGGACGCGCCCGCAATCATCGTGCGGCTCCAGCCGAGTTCGTCGGACAGCGGATAGACGAAGACCGCTATGGTCAGGCTGGCGGCGGCGTTGCGGACGAAGATGGAGGCGCCGGCTGAAAAGAGGATGGCCCATCCGTAGAAGAACGGTGTCCGGTGGGCCAGACGTGGGGCCAGGTTCACTAAGCTGCCACCTTGTGGGATTGTCGCTGTGTCGGAGCGGACAGCGGGATGCTAACATCTTCGGAAATGGCGGTCAAACGGGGGGTCTGTCGGTTATCCGAGATTGCCATGGCCTCAGCCTGTGGATTCCCGCTTTCGCGGGAATGACGAATCATGCGGAAGGATTCTCGTTCGCAATAATCGAAAGGTCATGGGTCAAACGGGGGAGGTATGGAAGAGGTCGCCTGTCTGGTACAATCGGGAAGCCCCATCCGAAGAATACAGCCGCAGGCAGGTAGTATGGCTCAAGACATAGACATTCGCGGGTTTGAATGGGAAGACCTCGATTCGGTCGCGGATCTTTTCAATCGCATTGGCGGAGCCAAAGGGACCGAGAAGGAGCTGGACCGCGAGACCGTAAGCCAGAACCTGTCGGTGCCTTCGGTCTCACCCGAAACTAATCTGCGACTTGCGGTGAATGGGACGGACATCGTCGGATACCACATGATCTCACCCGAGCCTCTCATAGGAAGGGCCGTGGTTGCTGGTGGGACGCTCCCCGAATTCCGCGACAGCGGGATACTTCGACGATTGCTGAGCGACTCCCTCCGGCGAGCGCGAGGTCTCGGAGTGGGCGCCGTCCACATACAGACCGCCCTGGACGCGCGGGACGACCGCCGCCTGCTGGAGTCCGAGGGCTTCGTGAAGATCAAGGAATTCTGGCAGATGCGCTGGGAGGGAGCGGAGCTTCCGCCACTGCGTCTCAGGCCCGGCTTTCGCGTCAAGCCATTCGAACCGGACAAGGACGAGGCCATGCTTACCGAACTGCAAAACACCGCGTTCGGCGAGAACTGGGGCTTCTGTCCGAACACGGTCGAGCAGATAGCGGCGCGGGTGCGCGTCAAGACCAGCCCGCCCGAGGGAATAGTCTTCATAATGGACGGCGAGAACGCGGCGGCCTACAACTGGACGCAGCGGATCCGGAATGCCCACGGACACGTAGGGTTCGTCGCCATGACTGGCGTCCACCCGTCATATCGCGGCAGCGGACTGGGCACCGCTATCGTCGTCAGCGGAATGAAACACCTGGTGTCCGAGGGCGTGGACGCGATTGAACTAGAGGTTGACGCCGAGAACACGCCCGCCAGGGAACTGTACCTGAAGCTCGGATACCGCAGGGTTCACCAGAGCGTCTGGTACGAACTGAAACTGGATTAGCGCGCAGCGGAATTGGGAGAGTGACCATGGCATTCAGCTTCGTTCAGATGTCCGACCCGCAGTTCGGCATGTACGCTTCCATAAGCAGCTATACCGAGCAGGAGATAGAGGAGCGAAGACAGCGGGGCATACTGATGCGAAAAGCCTCGGGGCCGATAACCGGGTTCGCCGACGAAACTCGCCTCTACACCCGGGCCATCGAAAAGGCGAACAGCCTGGGGCCCGATTTCGTGGTCGTGTGCGGGGACATGATTCACGATACCGGCGACGAAGCAGAGATAGCCGAGCTATTCCGCATCACGGAGAATCTGGACGACGGCATCCCCGTACACTGGGTATCCGGCAACCACGACGTGGGAGAGGCGCCCACCTCCGAGTCTATTGCCCTGTACCGCGAGAAGTTCGGGGCGGACAACTACTCGTTCGACCACGCCGACTGCCACTTCACGGTGATAAACAGTTCGGTCGCGTCGGACCCGTCCAATGTTCCGCGCGAGTGGAACAGGATGATCCAATTTTTGGGAGACGACATGAGTACCGCGCGCCGCGCGGGCGCGGAGCATTTGATTCTACTGCTGCACCATCCGCTGTTCTTGGAGCGCCCCGACGAGGACGAAAACTACTTTACGATTCCTTTCGAAAGACGCGAAGCAATAGTGAGTATACTCAAGGGCAACGACGCCTCCGCCGTATTCGCCGGACACATGCACAGGAACAACTACGCGCGAGACGGCGACCTGCTCATGATAACCACCGGCGCGGTTGGCTACCCGCTCGGCCCCGACCCGTCGGGCATCAGGCTGGTCACTATGGATGAAGCGTCAATCACGCACCGCTACTATCCCCTGGCCGAGCTGCCGGAGTAACGGTGTTCACACCCAATTCTCTGAAGACCATGACACCACGGAAAAGAAGGGAAAACATGACTGCCGAGAACAAAGTCCAGTGGGTGTACGCATCTGCAAACAACCGTCAACTAGAAGAACGCTACGACGAGTGGGCGAAGGACTATGATGAGGACCTGGAGTCCGATTTCGGTTATGTCATTCCGAGGGTAGCGGCAGAGACGTTTGGGGGTTTCGTTCCCAGGGACGCGCGAGTTTTGGACGCGGGCGCGGGCACCGGACTGGTCGGCGTGGAACTGCACCGGCTGGGCTACACGAACATCGAGGCGATGGACCTGTCGCGCGGGATGCTGGAGGAGGCAAGCCGCAAGGGAGTGTACAGCGGATTTCACCAGATGATTATGGGTGAGCGTCTCGACTTCGACACCGGCAGCTACGACGCCGCCATCGGCGTCGGCGTCTTCACCCTGGGACACGCGCCCGCGAGTTCGTTCGACGAACTTGCGCGCGTCGTCCGGCCAGGAGGCCACGTCGCCTTCACGCTGCGCCCCGACGTTTACGAACAAAACGGCTTTCGGGAGAAGCAGGAACAGCTTGAGTCCGACAAATCCTGGGAACTCGTGCATGTCACCGAAGAGTTCCTGGGTATGCCCAAAGGCGAACCCGACGTGTCTTTCCAGGTTTGGGTCTATCGCGTCAGGCCGCGATGACAAGGGTCTTTTGATTATTCTATGAGAGGGTATTCAAGCGGCATAGATCACCCTCACCCTAACCCTCTCCCATCGAGGGAGAGGGGATGATTGCCTGGTTGGTGGATTCGGATGAGAACGCGACGGGGGGAAGAGCATGGATCACGAACAGTTCATGAAGATAGCGCTGGAAGAGGCGCAGAGAGCTGCCGACGAGGGTAATGTCGGCGTGGGCTCGGTGGTAGTCCAGGATGGAGATGTGGTGGCGCGGGGCCGCAACCTGGTCCCGGTGACCCATGATCCCACGGCCCACGCCGAGACGGTCGCCCTGAGAAACGCATCCGAGATACTGGGTACAGACGACATGACCGGATACAGCCTCTACACCACGTTCGAGCCGTGCCCCATGTGCTGCGGCGCGCTGATGAACGCGAATATCGGCTCGGTCATACTCGGCGGCAGGCCGGACCCGGACCAGACGCGCTGGGGCGGCTATACGATGGAACGTCTTCTTGAAATGTGCGGCTGGTCGGACCGCATGGAAGTCGTCACCGGGGTACTATTCGAGGAGTGCATGGGCATACGGCAACCATAAGAGCCTTTGTCCAAGCGGAAACCCACAAACGCGACGGGCCGATAAACTCAAGAGCGCGCGGACTTGGATCTAATCGTACTCCGGATCCCTGGGAGGCGGCTCAGGCGGAGGGCCGCCGGGCGAACAGAAGAAGTCAGGATCCGTCAGGCAGTCCGGTCTGACTGTCGGGGTAGGCGTAGGTGTCGGAGTCCTCGTCGGAGTGGGTGTAGCTGTCGCAGTGGGCGTGGGTGTCCTGGTCGGTGTGGGAGTGTAGGTCGGAGTGGGTGTAGCTGTCGCAGTGGGCGTGGGTGTCCTGGTCGGCGTTGGAGTCGGCGTAGCTGTCGCGGTAGGTATGGGTGTCTTGGTCGGCGTAGGAGTATGCGTCTTGGTAGGCGTCGGGGTTGGCGGGACGTCGTTGTACACCCAGACGGGATCCGAGCAATCTGGAGGGCCGACAGCTTTCGCCCGCTGGTAATACGCCGATACGCACGCGATATAGGCCGTCCTCCGAGGCAGGCCAGGTGGGCCAAGATGAGCGGTGGTGTACAGGTTTGGCGAAAACTCGATGGAGGACTCTGTCGCGGCGGGAATACTCTTGTGCTGGCCGACACCCGAGGTCCAGTGATACGTCCCGGCTAAAGCCATGCTCGCAAGCCCCACCGCCGTTCCCCGAACCTCTTCAGTCGTGTACTTGATCATTATCGCATGGCGGACTTCTCCCCAGGCAGTGTCCATCCAGGAGACCGTCAGACGACCGTTGCCGCTCCTCTTCAGGGCGGCATTCGAGAGCTTGCCGTCAGTAAATGCCTGTTCGACTCTGAACACGTCCCCGTGCGAGGGCGTGGTGATCCCCTGGCAGTGAGCGTGGGTGGTCGTGGACAGCCTGTCCATGATGGTCTTCCGCGTTCCGCAGCTCTGGTCGGTGTGAGTGTACCCTTCGTGCAGGCCGTAGGCGTGTCCGAACTCGTGCGACGTGATGGAGAGAATCGCGTCCGCGCTGCGCCAGTCGTGGTAGCCGTCTATGCATATCACAGCCTGGTCCCAATACCTGGCCTTTCTCGTCGCGTCCTCGTGCCAGCCATCATCTCCCCCCACTCCAAAGACATAGTTTGGGTCCTGTGGAATAAAGTAGCCAAGTTTCCCGCCGCTACAGTCGTCAAATCTAACAACCACGTCCGCGCTGCTGGTTGATGAGACCTTTTTCCAGTCAAGACTGGAAAGCGAACGGCGGCCGCTAGTCGAAGTCGAGTTCTCCCAGCCCGCGACCGCTGTCAGAACCAAGGACGCGCTGGGAGTCGCGCTTGCCTTGGGCGGCGCGGAACTGGGTCTGCTGGATTCATCAACGTAATAGCGGATCGAACTGGCTCCGGGCGTCAGCGCCCAGTACGCGCTCATCCAGTTCTCAGGCAAGCCGCTTCTGTCGGGTATATTCTTGTTTCTGTCCTAGGCAAAGTAGAAGTAGTGATAGCCGAGAACTTCCCCAACCAGAAACGCCACGAGCAGGGCCAGGGTGAAGCAGAATGTCCCGAGCAGGATGTATCTGGACTTCAAAGCGCGCCTCCCTTATTCGAATCTCTTGAATCCGGCTTCGGACAGGAATTCGAAGGCCTCGGGGTCGCCCGAAGTGACCAGGTATCCATCAGGACCCAAACGCGCGTTGCTCCGATTGTGCTCCGTTGCCAACATGAAGGTCGGTCGTGATGGACACCCCGAACTGCGGTGACACTCATGAACCCACATTCCCACCCACCCAACGCTTTTGGGGAGATGAACGACTCTATCGAGTTCTTCGAAATAGATAGCCCTGCGGCCCGGAGCGGCCAGGAATTCGGCGTGCGCTTTCGACAGTGGACGAGTCTGGCGCGCCGCTGCGGGTTTAGGCGTCGGTATGATATGGATCGGAGTAACTTCTATAAACGCCTGTCTCCACTCCTCCTGGGTGGGCGTGTTGAACACGACATCGGGGGTAGGCTCGGGCTGGGCCACGATGTCCTCCGAGTCGGAAAAGCCCAGGTACAGTCCCGCCGCAAGCGCGGCTAGCAGGAGCGCTCCGCCGACCATCGGCCAGCATCTCAACAGCCATCGGCCAGTATCTCGCAGTCTCATCTCAGCCTCCTTCCAGCGATAGCTATCTTGGACAGGCCGACCTGTCACTTCATTCTCAACATTGGTCTGCACATGCTATGACATATTTCTGCTATTGTCAATCACGGTCCTCTGCTGGGCAGGACAATCGCATCTAATTCGTGCACGGTAGCGTTTCTTTTCACGTGGAGGATGAGCTCCCACAGCCGCTTTGCACTCAGGTTCCGGTTCTAGAAAGCAAACAGACGTTCCTGATACCGCAAATTCAACCACCAAAGAGGAAACGCTACCTTCGTGCACATGCTATGGCACAAAGGTTCTGCTATGTGCTACGATCTATTCATGGTCAGCAGACCCACAGAACACACGGAAAGCGAGAGAACCGTAAATGGGCGTATATGTCGAACGACCGGCGACACCAGAAACGCCCATGATCGGCGAAAACTGGTCTAAACTGGTTGAAATAGACCAGTTTCAACCAGTTCCCCCTCGAAAAACTGGTACCAGTTTTCGACCAGTTTAGGCTGAAACTGGTTACCAGTTTCAGGAATCTGGTTCTCGGTTGGCGCACATAGACTGAACTTATGCCCGGGTCGAAGTTTAGATGCGACCGCCCTGCTCTCTTGCCCGTATAGCTTTGACCGATTTCATCTTCTGGGATATGATTGGCTTCGCTGACGCGAGGAATTTTGGTTGGCAGTTCCGAAGGCATTCAGCGAGATGGGAGAGCGTCCATGGTGGCCGCAGAACTAGATATCAAACGCGCGGTCATGGAGACGGCGGACGAAGCCCTGCCCGTGTACAGGCCGGATAGGGAAGTCCGCGTCAGGCGGCCGCTGGAACTGGCCTGGAGGACATTCGCCCATATCTTCAGGCAGAGGTTCATACGTCGCCGCGAACGCTTTCCGCTGGTGACGATGCTCGAACCACTGGAAGCGTGCAACCTGGACTGCTACGGGTGCGGACGCATACGCGAGTACCTGCCCGTCCTCGACAAGACCCTCACCCTTGATCAGTGCCTAAAGGCCGTCGAGGACTCCGGCGCGCCTATCGTCTCCATCGCGGGCGGCGAACCGACCATGTACAAGCAACTCCCTGAACTCATCGAGGAGTTGGTGAGCCGGAAGATATTCGTCTATTGCTGCACCAACGGCCTGCTGCTGGAGCGCATGATGAAGCGCGTCCCGCCCTCCAAGTACCTCGCCTGGGTCATCCACCTGGACGGGATGGAAACCCAGCACGACATAGCGGTCAACCGCAAGGGTGTGTGGAAGAAGGCCATGAGAGCGTCCAGGCTGGCGCTCGAAGCCGGGTACAGGGTCTGCTCCAACACCACCCTGTTCAGAGGCTCCAACGCCCAGGACCTCCACCAACTCTTCACGCTGGTGACCGACATGGGGTTCGAGGGAGTGATGGTATCCGCCGGGTACGACTTCGTGGATGGGCCTGTCCAGGAGATGTTCCTGTCGCGCGAAGAGTCCGTAAAGGTCTTCAAGCGGGTGCTCACGGACGAGGCGATAGACCGCATACGCTTCTATAACAACCCGCTCTACCTTAGCTTTCTGCGGGGCGAACGTGACTACCAATGCACCGCCTGGTCGAACCCGACCTACACTGTCCAGGGCTGGCGTGAGCCGTGCTACCCACTTGCGGACAGGCATACCGATGATGTCAACGATCTGTTCAGCGCCTCTCTCTGGGAGAACTATGGCGTTGGCGTGAACAGCAAGTGCGCCAACTGCATGATGCACTGCGGATTCGAGTCTGCGATCATCTACGACTCCCTCAGCAGCCCCAGGGGCGCCGCGGACCTGGCGAAGGGCGTGATCGGCAAGCGCGCCGGCGTCGGAGCCAGCTAGAGAAGTGGGGGGAGACCTGGCGCTGATGGTGGCTCTGCCTGAGGAGGCGCGAGGCATCCTCAAGGCTGGCCGTTGGAGCAAGGCCGCGTCGTCCGGCTCGCATGAAGCCTATGAGCGCCGCGCCGAGGGCGGGAAGGCTGTCCTTGTCGTAAGCGGAATGGGCAGAGTCCACGCGGAGGCGGCGACTCGCTCCGTCCTGGAGGAGCGCAGTCCGAGCGCGGTCCTCTCCCTCGGCTTCGCCGGGGGGCTGGTCGCAGGCCAGCGAGCGGGAGACTTGGTAGTCGCCCAAGTCCTGATACCCGCCGGAAGCCTCCCCAACGATGATCGGAAGCCGCGTGTCAGCGAGGCCCTCGATGCCGACCGAACATTGAGCGAAAAGGCTCTCGATGTCCTGGCGACACTGGGACTGCGCCACCGGGCCGGAGCCTGCGTAACCGCTTCCCGGCTGGTCTCGCGCCCTGGGACGAAGAGGCGGCTCGGTTCGGACACCGGGGCCCTGGCGGTCGAGATGGAGAGTTTCTGGATAGCGCTGGCCTGTCGTGAGCGGAACGTGCCTTTTCTGGCGGTCCGCGCCGTAGTGGACACCGTGGAGCGTCCGCTGCCGGACTTCATTGCCGCGTCTGCGCTGGACGCCGGTTCCGGGAGCAGGTGGCGACGTGGGCTGCCGTTCGTGCTTCGTCCGTGGTCGCTTCCGGCGCTGATACGGCTGAGCGGCGCGGCATCGAAAGCGCGAAATTCGCTGGCGGCCTTCACATCGGGTTTCCTGAGAGCCTGGCCCTGTCTGGCCGGTGAGTGAACCCTGGCCTTCCTCAAATTGCATGAGCATAGCCAGAGCCGGGAAAGCGCAATGACCGCAAGAGAAACGCCAGAGTCGAGTGTTTCGCCAGGGTTGCTGAACGCGGTCTCGAAAGCCGTGTCCCGGTCCCAGGACTACTTCGCGCGCACCCAGTCTCCCGAGGGCTACTGGTGGGGCGAGTTGGAATCCAACTCCACGATGGAAGCCGAGTATCTGATGCTGACACATTTCCTGGGGATTGGGGATGAGGATATGTGGCGGAAGCTGGCGAACCATCTGCTCGAAACCCAGCGCGAGGATGGGACATGGGGGCAATACTATGGCTCTCCCGGCGACCTCAGCACATCGGTGGAGTGCTACTTCGCGCTGAAGTTGGCGGGCCTCTCTCCGGACGACCCTCGTATGACTAAGGCGCGGGAGTTCATCCTGTCAAAGGGGGGCGTTCCCCAAGCTCGCGTATTCACAAAGATCTGGCTGGCCCTATTCGGCCAATGGGACTGGAATCACGTGCCTGCGATACCGCCGGAGATGGCTCTGCTACCGTCATGGTTCCCGATGAACCTCTATGACTTCTCCAGTTGGGCCAGGGCTACGATGCTGCCCCTGAGTATCGTGATGGCTCATCGTCCGTCGTGTCGTATCCCGGACAGCGCCGCCATCCCGGAACTCTTTCCGAACG
>DAOULF010000029.1:0-4531 GCA_034420555.1 Dehalococcoidia bacterium | reverse complement strand
CGATCTCTCTGTTCTTCTAACTCATACAGCAGGCCCGACATCTCATCCCCCTCTGTGATGTTTCTCTCCACATCTTATAATCCAACCACCCGAAAGGAAACGCTACCATCTGGATTGAGAAGATTTCAGAAGTCCCCTCTCCCTTGAGGGAGAGGGTTAGGGTGAGGGGGACCAGCTTGGAAGTCTGCCACTTCACAACAGTGGGCAGGTTCCTGAAGAGCCTTTTGAAATCGTCTCCTGGATTACTCCGACGTGGGGTCGCGGCCCATGAGGTGATGCACGGCTTCGGCGGCGGAGATTGCGCCCGAGAGAACATTCTGGGTGACCTGGGTAATGGGCATTTCCACATCCAGGCGATGGGCGAGTTCAAGCGCGGCTGAGGTGGTATAGACGCCTTCGGCGACGTTCTGCATACCGCTGCGTATGTCCGACAGGGACTTGCCCGCAGCCAACTGCTCGCCCACATAGTGGTTGCGGCTGAGGACACTGGAGCAGGTCGCGACGAGGTCTCCCATGCCGGCGAGACCGGCGAAGGTGGCGGGTCTGGCCCCGGCAGCAACGCCCAGTCGCGCTATCTCGGCGAGTCCGCGAGTCATGAAGCCGGACTTGGCATTGTCGCCGAGATCCAGGCCGTCGCATATGCCCGCGCCCAGCGCGATGATGTTCTTCAGCGCGCCGCAGAACTCCACGCCGACTATGTCGTCGTTGGTATAGACGCGGAAGACGGATGAGTTGATTATCGCCTGCGCCTTGAGCGCGGCTTCTTCGTCGGGGGAGGCTATCACCGTTGGAGCAGGCATACCCCTGACTATTTCACTGGCGAGGTTAGGACCCGACAGCGCGCAAATGCTTTGGTCCGCGCCGTTGGGCAACCCATCCCGGAGTAACTCGCTCATGCGCCTGCCCGTGTTGAGCTCGAGGCCCTTTACCGCGCTGACTACGATGCAGCCGGGCGGAATGTCGGACGCCACTCTGCGAATGTTCTCCTTGAGCGTGTGGGAGGGAACGGCGAGTATGGCTAGGTCGGCGCCGGAGAAGGCGTCGGCGTCGGCGCTGGCGCGCATGGAATCTGGGAAGGGAAAGCCCGGAACGAAGCGCGCGTTCTCTCGCCGGGTCTCTAGAGCGAGAGCCTCATCTTCCGTCCGTGCCAGCAGTCGCACATAGTGTCCCTGCCTGGCGAGGATTATCCCCAGTGTAGTCCCCCAGCTTGTGGCTCCGACCACTGTGACGACTGACATTGCTGGGACGTCCCGCCTAGTGGCTACCGCCCAGGTCAACGCCCTGGCCGATCTTGCGCTCGGTCCCGTCGAGCAGACGGCGTATGTTGTCCCAATGCCTGACGACGATGAGCGTGCCGCCAACGACGCCGTACCAGCTATACGCCAGCGGCTCCCATCCGAGGACGGCCAATACTATCAGAGCTACCGACCCCAGGGAGGCCGCCATTATCGAGCCGAGTGAGACGTAGCGGGTAAAGGCGACCAGCGACAAGCCTATCAACGTGGCGATGAGACCGGCGATTGGGGACAGGATGAGAAGCCCGCCCCAGCCGGAGGCGGTGCCGCGACCGCCGCGGAACTTGATGAAGACGGGCCAGTTGTGTCCGAAGATGACAGCGAGCGCGGCCGCCGCCTCGACCCCGTATGAGTCGAAGAAGAGGCGGGCTATGAAGACGGCCAGCACGCCCTTGCCCATGTCCAGGAGCAGGACGACCGCGGCGGCCGTCTTGCCCGAGGTTCTGAGGACGTTCGTCATGCCTATCTTGCCGCTGCCATAGTCGCGGACATCTACGTTGGCGACCAGCCTTCCGGCGACCAGGCCGAACGGCACCGACCCCAGCAGGTAGGCGAGCGGGACAAGGATCAGGTAGTCGGTCATGTCCGTGTCCGCCTCCTTCCACGGAATCGCATCCTGAGAGGGCTGCCGCTGAAGTCGTAAGCCTGTCTTATCCTGTTTTCGAGGTATCTCTCGTAGGAGAAATGAACGGAGTCGGCGCGGTTGACGAAGAATGTGAATCGCGGAGGAGCGGTCTCGTCCTGGGCGACGCTGTATATCTTCAGACTGCGGCCCCTGATGCCGGAGGGCGGATGCTCGGCGACCGCGCCCATTATCGTCCGCCGCAGGTCGGAGCGAGGTATGTCCTTGGTCCACTCGCTGAAGACGTGGAGGGAGGTGTCCAGCAGGTCTTCCAGTCCGCTGCCTTCGAGAGCGGATATGAACCGGACGGGGGCATACGTGGCGAACTTGAATCTTTGGCGGAGCAGCGCCTCTATCTCGCCCTTCGTTACGCCTGTGCCTTCGAGCAGGTCCCACTTGTTGACGCCCAGCACGAAGCCCTTGTAGCTGTCCAGGATGTAACCGGCTATGTGGGTATCCTGCGCGGTGGCCGGCTCCATCGCGTCCATCAGCAGGATTACCACGTCCGCCCTGTCTATGGCGCGGACTGAGCGGATGACGCTGTACTTCTCGATGCCTGTGCCAATCTTGCCGCGACGCCGTATGCCGGCGGTGTCTATGAGCAGGATGTCCATGTCGCGGTAGTTGATGAGCGTGTCTATCGTATCCCGCGTCGTGCCCGGCACATCGCTGACGATGGAGCGGTTCTCGCCGGTGAGCGCGTTGAGCAGTTGCGACTTGCCCACGTTCGGCCTGCCAACAATCGCAAGGCGCAGGTCGGCTTCGGGCTCGGGAAATTCGGGTTCGGGCGGGAAGCTGCTCAGGATTTCAGCCATCATGTCGTCCAGGCCGAGGTTGTGGTAGCCGCTTATGGGAAATGGCTCGCCGAGACCGAGTTCGTGGAACTCATGCGCGCCGTCCGCCTTGCTGTCGGTGTCAACCTTGTTTACCGCGAGGACGACGGGCTTATCGCCGGGCCTCAGTACCTCAGCCACTTCCACGTCGGAAACAGTGACGCCCTGGGTGACGTCCACGACCATGACGATGACGTCGGCATCCTCGATGGCGGTCTCCACCTGGAAGCGCACCTGACGCCACAGATCGGTGTCCGGGAACAGCTCCAGCCCGCCGGTGTCAACCAGGATGAAGGGGTGGTCGGCCCAGGTGGTCTCCATGGTGACCCTGTCGCGGGTGGTGCCGGACTGCTTGGAGACGATGGCCACGCTTCGCCCGACCAGCCTGTTGAACAGGGTGGACTTGCCGACGTTGGGGCGTCCTACTATGGCTACTACGGGTTTAGTCATTTTGAGTTTTAGTTGTCGCCCTCACCCTAACCCTCTCCCGGAGGGAGAGGGGACTTTCTGTTGACATTCATAGCAGCTTTGCTCGTTTTCATACCCCTGCAAGCCCATCGAGGGAGAGGGGATATTTCATCAGTTGTTGGTTAGTAGTTCGGCGAGGATGGCTTTCTGGGCGTGGAGGCGGTTCTCGGCCTGGTCGAACACTATGGATTGGGGATGGTCGAGCATGTCGTCTTCAATCTCTTCGCCACGGTGCGCGGGCATATCGTGCATGAACACCGCCCCCTTGTCCGCGCGCTCCATCAGTCCGGCGCCGACGCGGTAGCTCTCGAATATATCACGGCGTTCGTCGGCCTCTTCCTCGTCGCCCATGCTTATCCATACGTCAGTATAGACTACATCGGCTCCCTCCACAGCCGCCTCAGGCGACTCGGTCCAGCTCAACTTCGTCTCTTTCTCCGCAGCCCGTCGTTCGGCGGTCTCCCATGATATGTCGGGCACCTTGTACTTCGGCGGCGACGCGATGGCGAAATTTGCCCCGACCGCCGAGCAGGCTATCGCCAGGCTGGAGGCGATGTTGTTGCCGTCGCCGACATACGCCACGTTCAGACCGCCCAGGTCGCCCTTGTGCTCGCTCATCGTGAGCAGGTCTCCGACAGCCTGGCATGGGTGAGCGAGGTCGGAGAGGGCGTTGACCACCGGAACGGTGGAATACTCAGCGAGTATCTCCAGGTTTCTGTGTGAGAAGACTCGCGCGACGATCACATCCACGAGCCGGTCCAGGACTCGCGCCACATCCTCGGCGGGTTCTCGCGTGCCGAGACCGACATCGGCCTGGCTGAGGTATATGCAGGAGCCGCCCATTTGCTTGACGCCCACCTCGAAGCTGACCCGTGTTCGGAGGGAAGGCTTCTCGAAGAGGAGGGCGGCTACCTTGCCGTCCATAGCCCCGGGGGTGGCGCCTTCCTTCATGGCGCGCGCTTTGGACACTATCTCGGCGACATCATCAGAGGCCAGGTCGCCGAGCCACAGAAAATCATTGAGTTTCATCATTCCGCCTTACTTTGATATATTCGGTGTGTGGCTGATAGTTTACAGATATCGGCGGTCGGTTGTCAGTAACCTTCTGATGGAAGAGACGATTTCAGAAGGTTCTTCAGGATTCTGCCCACTGTCGTGAAGTGGGAGGCTCCAAACTGAACACCCTCACCCAGAGGGAGCTCACAAGGGTAGGCAAACTTGCAACCAGCTACGAATACCGATCAACAGACCCCCTCTCCCTCAGGGAGAGGGTTGTGGTGAGGGTGAAATGCCTACCCCTCTCAGCCCAGGGG
>DAOULF010000028.1:0-26524 GCA_034420555.1 Dehalococcoidia bacterium | reverse complement strand
GAGATAGGCGACATGGCGCGGACGCTCGGCTTCCACCGCCGCCACATCTACGAGGTCGTGATAGTGGGCAACTCCACCATGCGCGATATGCTGTTCGGCCTGGACGTGCAGCCCATCGGCGAGAAGCCGTACAGGTCGGTCATAGAGACCCGGATGCGCGACGGCCTGATCTCCACCAGCGCGCTGAATTCGACTGCGCGAGAGGTGGGGCTGCGCGTCTTCCCACAGGCGGCTGTCTATGCCGGTCCTCTCATCGGGAGTCACGTGGGCGCGGACGTGGCCGCAGACCTGCTCGCGGTCGGCATGGACAAGTCAGAGGACGTGGCGATGCTGGTGGACGTGGGAACGAACACGGAGGTCGTAGTGGGCAACCGCCACCGGATGATTGCCGCCTCCTGTCCGGCCGGGCCCGCGTTCGAGGGCGGCCAGATAACCTACGGAATGCCCGGCTACGACGGCGCGGTGGAGTCCGTCCGCATAGAGGACGGACACGCTCGCTGCGCCACCATCGGCGACGCGCCCGCGCAGGGAATCTGCGGCTCCGGCCTCGTTGACCTGCTCGCCGAACTGCGCAGGACGGACATGATGAACGAACTGGGCGCGTTCAGCGACGCGCGCGGCGAATTCTTCTTCGATACGGAGCGGGGAATGTCGCTGTCTCGCGCGGACATATCGGCTCTGGCGCAGGCGAAGTCCGCCAACTACTCCGGCCAGTTCATAACGCTGCGAAATTACGGGCTGCCCATATCCCGTATCTCGAAGATGTATCTCGCCGGAGGGTTCGCCAACTACGTGGACGTGAACAACGCGCGGGACATAGGCTTCATCGCCAATGTGCCGCCTGAGCGCATCGTCAAGGTCGGCAACGCCGCGCTGGAGGGCGCGACCATAATGCTGGTGTCCGCCGAAATGCGAGAGCGTATCGAGCGCATCTCCGCGACGATAGAGCACGTCGAGCTTGAGACCACGCCCGATTTCTTTGATATATTCGTGGAAGGCTGCATGTTCAAGCCGATGGAGTTGGAGTAGCGAAAGGAAAGCCTGTGTCCAGACGCAACCCTCTGGTGTACGTTTACCATATGCAAGACTACGCGATAGCTGCGCGAGACATATCGCAAGATTACTCCCGCCCTGATCTCGACACAAATAAAATGCTGAATTTGGCTCTTCAGAAGACTCTCCAGGTCATTAGTACAGCTACTTCTCGCATACCTGACGATTTCAAACACTCACGTCAGAAAGTAAGTTGGGACGAAGCTGAATCCTTCTTTGGCAAAGCAATAAAATCATACGACGATGTGGACCTCGATACTCTGTGGGACATAATCCAGAACGACATTCCCCCGCTGATAGAACAGCTTGAAGACCTCATCTCCGAAGAAGCCCCTATACAGAACTTGAAGCCTTGTTAGGAGACGCCCCGCAATGCCCAAATTCAAAGTCCTGATCACCGATTACGTCTGGCCCACCACCGAACCCGAAGAGACCGTGCTCCGCGAGGAGGCGGACGCCGAGGCAGTGGTCGCGCCGGACGGCAGCGAAGAGACGCTCATATCGCTCGCCGGAGACGTGGACGCCATAATGACCTGCTTCGCCCAGGTCACGCCCAACGTGCTGAAAGCCGCGCCCAACTGCGTCGCCGTCGGCAGATTCGGCGTCGGAGTGGACAACATCGCGGTGGACACCGCCACCGAACTCGGCATGGCGGTCACCTACGTCCCGGACTACTGCGTGGACGAGGTGTCCGATCACGTAATGGCGCTTCTGCTCACCTGGAACCGCCGCGTCGCTCTGTTCGACAACTCGGTCAAGGGCGAGGGATGGGGCAGCGTCCCGCTCACGATGCGGATGATGCGTCTGCGGGGCAAGACGATAGGCATCATCGGCTTCGGGCGCATAGGCCAGGCGGTCGCGCAGAAGGCGCTCGCCTTCGGAATGCGCGTGCTGGCTTCAGACCCGCTCTTCAACCCGCAGACCGCCGCCCTGCGCGGCGCGCGCTACGTGGACACCGAAACCCTGCTCAGAGAGTCGGACTTCGTATCGCTTCACGCCCCCCTCAACCCGCACACCCAGAACATGATTGGCGAGCGCGAGCTTGACCTGATGAAGACCGAGGCGTTCCTCGTCAACTGCGCGCGCGGCGGCCTGATAGACGAAGACGCGCTGCACTCCGCTCTCACCGGCGGGAGCATCGCGGGCGCCGGCCTCGACGTGATGGCCGACAACCACCCTCCCAGCGACCACCCACTGCTGTCCCTGGACAACATCCTCATCACCCCACACGTCGCCTTCTTCAGCCAGGAATCCACGCTCGAACTCGAACAGCGCGCCGCCCGTGAGGTCGCCTGCGTCCTAACAGGCCGGATGCCGGACAATCTGGTAAACCCGGCGGTCCTGGAGCACGAGAGCCCGAGGCATAGTTTGTCATCATAGGCTGAGCCATATCTTTACGACATCAGCAATATACCTCTTGCCATATTCTTGAATATCTATTCCTGAATTAGAAGGTTGACATACCCCAGGCTGTGTGCTTGAATTGGCTCAATTCGGGCCGAGCGGTGGAATTCCTACTATCGGGCCCTTTCTGGGACTTTTACCCGATCAAGGAGACAGGAATATGCGTAATTTTATTTCACTACGTTGGTTGGCAGTTGCCGTATCAGCAGCGATGCTCTTGGTGGTCGCTGCGGCCTGCGGCACCGAAAGGGTCGAGGTCCCAGGTGAGACCGTTGTGGTCGAGAAGGAAGTCATCAAGACAATCGAAGTACCGGGTGAGACTGTCGTCAAAGAGGTCGTCAAGACAGTCGAGGTGCCCGGTGAGACTGTCGTGATCGAAAAGGTGGTGACCGAGACAGTCGAGGTGCCCGGTGAGACTGTCGTGATCGAAAAGGTAGTGACCGAGACTGTCGAGGTGCCTAAAGAGGTAGTCGTAGAGAAAGAGGTCGTCAAGACAGTCGAGGTCGAGGTGCCAAAGGAGGTTGTAGTAGAGAAGGAGGTTGTCAAGACCGTTGTCAAAGAGGTCGCGGGGAAGAAGTACGTCACCGACCCCGTAATCGGCAACGTGATCCCCGCGCCCGAGTACGGCGGGACATTGGCCTTCGCCAGCAGGAATACTTTCGACAGGCGGATGGATCCCTACGTCGGCGGGCCTTCGATGTCTGCCATCGCGAGTGGCGTGATGGAGAAGCTGGGTATCGTGGACTGGGCAATAGACAGGTCCACATACTCCTTTGGTGGCTACCCCCCGCCGGTGAGCGCGATGATCGGGTCGCTGGCAGAAAGCTGGGACGCTTCCCACAATGGCACGACCTATACCTTCAACATCCGCCCGGGTGTGAACTTTCACAACAAGGCTCCGGTTGACGGCCGCGAGATGGATGCCTATGACGTGGAGTTCGCCTTCCATCGGATGTTGGGAAATAAGCTGACAGGGAGCATGTACAGTGACGCCGAGCCATCCCCAGGCGCGGGCAGCCTCGGGAATCTGCCCTGGGAAACAGTACAGGCCACCGACCAGTGGACGGTAGAAATGAACCTGTCTGAGCCACGGTTCTATGGCCCGCGCTTTACCGATGTTAGAGACATACGGCGACGACTGGGAATGGGACAAGGTGGTCGGCACAGGGCCCTACATGATAACCGACCTGGCTCCGGGGACCGGCATAACCTACTCCAAGAACGTTGACTACTATCGCCACGACGAGAAATTCCCTGAGAACCGGCTGCCCTACATTGACGTGGTAAAGGGATTTGAAATACCGGAGCGCGCCACGTGGATCGCAGGAATACGCACAGGCAAGCTAGACTACATAGGTTGGCAGGGCGTAACTCACCTGAACTCCATAGACGAGAAGGAGAGCCTTGAGCGGACCAACCCCGAACTCGTCTTTGGCGCGTGGTCGGAACGGTCCGAAGCGAGCCACCTCTTCAACATTCACAAGCCGCCCTTCGACGACGTCAGGGTGCGCAGGGCAATGCAGATGGCGCTGGACCTCGAGACGATCAACGCCACCTACTTCAAGTACGGAGCGGATATCGTCCCTCGGGGACGAATATACACTGGAGCAGTGGGGTATCATGTTCCGTTCGAGCAGTGGTCAGACGAGCTGAAGGGATACTATACCTATGACCCAGCTGGCGCGGAAGCCCTGCTCGACGAGGCCGGGTATCCTCGCGGCGCGGACGGAGTCAGGTTCACGGCTGAGTACCTTCTGGGAGTTGCCCAAGATTCAACCCTGCCGCAAATACACGCCGAATACTGGCGTGCGATTGGGGCCGACGTGAAAATTGTGACGGTTGCCTCAGGGGCGGAATATGGGTCCAGGGCAAATGCCGGACAGTACAATCTGCGCGGGTGGATTGCGGGAGTTAAGGCCGACCCGGTCTGGCAGACCAGCTATATGTACAGCGGCAGGAGCAACCTTATCCAGGATCCGGAATATGACGCTCTGTATGAGCAGGTACTGGTTTCCGGCTCAGAAGAGGAGCGGAAGAGGCTGGTAACGGCGATTGATATGCGCATAATAGACCAGCACTGGGTAGTCTGGGGCGGCGATGAGTCGAAGTACAGCGTGTGGCAGCCGTGGGTGGTAGGTTACAACCTCGAACGTGGCTTTGGCGGAGGACAGAACTACGTTGGCTTCTCCCGCATCTGGATTGACAGCGCGCTGAAGGAGGCATCGGGCCGTTAACGGACCTCGCCCCTTGTGGCTGACCAAGGGAGCCGGGAGGCACAAGCCCTTCCGGCTCCCTTGCTGATTGGCATCGGACTTAACTCAACCAGTACCGCAGTGAGGAGTGCCACATGACAACCTATGTCATCAGAAGGCTCCTGCTGATAATTCCCACCTTGCTCATATTGACGATCCTCGTCTTCTTCCTGGTCCGCTTCCTTCCGGGCAATGTAATAGACCTGTTGGAAGCCGATATGGAATACCGGGACATGGAGATTGACCGTGAAGCTCTCATGCGGATGCTGGGACTGGACGTGCCTTTCTACGTGCAGTACGCGCGCTGGATGGAAGGCATCTTCCTGCACGGCACGCTTGGCAAGTCGCTGTTTGCCGGCCATACGGTAGAGGAGAAGATAATTGCCGGCCTGCCGGTGACGATACAGCTTGGCGCAATGGCGCTCGTGCTGGGGCAGCTGATAGCGCTGCCGGTCGGCATCTACTCGGCGATTCGCCAGGATACACCCGCGGACTACGTGGGGCGCACCGTCGCCGTCATCGGAATGGCGACCCCTAACTTTTGGCTCGCCCTGCTGGTCATGATCTACCCGGGAATCTGGTGGGGCTGGTCGCCACCGATGGAATACACTCCCTTGTCGGAAGACCCCCTGGAGAACATGAAGACACTCATCATTCCCGCTGTGATACTGGGCACGGCCATGTCCGCGGGCACGATGCGGTTGACGCGCACCATGATGCTGGAAGTTCTGAGGCAGGACTACATAAGAACGGCCAGGTCAAAGGGTCTCAGGGAGAGGGTGGTCATTCTGAGACACACCGTCAAGAATGCCCTCATTCCGGTAGTTACTCTGGCAGGCGCGCAGTTGCCTATCCTGGTTGGCGGCTCCGTGATCATGGAGAATATATTCAACCTGCCCGGGCTGGGTCGTCTCTTCGTGGATGCGCTGGGCCAAAGAGACTACCCGATGGTCTCAGGCATAAACCTGTTCCTGGCCTCCATAGTCTTGCTGAACAATCTGTTTATTGATCTGCTGTATCCCTACCTGGACCCCAGGGTCCGTTACAACTAAGGGGATCAGGCTTATGAACGACCCCGCAGGGACGCCGTCACTGGAAATTATTCCAAAGAGACGTTCCCGTCTGGTTGAATTCTTCGTCAGGCTGGGCAGGGAGAAGCCCCTGGGAACTATCTGCGGGATCATCATATTGCTGCTGGTTCTCGTGGCGACCTTTGCGGATGCCCTGGCTCCTTATCCATACTATGAGATGCACCTGATAGACAGGCTGCAGGGTCCGTCGGCCCAGTATCTGCTGGGCAACGACGAGATGGGGAGAGATCTGTTGAGCCGTCTCATGTACGGGGCTCGTCTTTCGTTAGGCGTCGGTCTGGCGGCAACCACTCTCACTGTCGTCGTCGCTCTCCTCATAGGAGGCACTTCAGGATTCCTCGGCGGTAAGTTCGACTTGGCCATCCAGAGATTCGTAGATGCCTGGATAGCTTTTCCTGGACTGCTGATATTGCTGACTATAATGTCCATAACTGGACGGGGTGTATCGCAAATGATACTGGTGCTGGGCCTGTCAGGGGGCGTTGGCGCATCGCGGATTATCCGGGGCGCCGTCATCGGCATTAAAGAGAACGACTACTTTCTGGCGACGCGGGCAATTGGCAGCCCTACCACCGCAACCCTGGTCCGACACGTCCTGCCTAACATTATGCCCGTCATGATCATCATATTCAGCATCAGCGTCGGCGGGGTGATCATGGCCGAGGCGTCGCTGAGCTTCCTGGGATTCGGTCTGCCGCTTGACGTGCCGAGTTGGGGTGGTATGCTCAGCCGGGAGGGACGACAGTACATGGAGATCGCCCCACGGCTGGCGCTCTGGCCCGGCCTTGCCCTGACTATCGTCGTTTACAGTCTGAATATGTTCGGTGACGCCATGAGAGACCTGCTCGACCCAAGGCTGAGGGGCGGCGAAGGCTGAGGGATCAGTGCGCCTGGCGACTACAACACTGAAATCGAGAGAGGGACACACATGAAAATCGGCGCATCCGTAGCCACCTACACTACTACGTGGGACGACATCTCCGCGGCTATCGAGACACTGGAGGCGGGACGCTGGCACAGCGTATGGTTCCCGGACCACTTCATCCCGCCGTCTGCGTGGAAGGGAGCGGAGAACGAGCCCATATACGAGGCATGGACGCTTGTCTCAGCCGTCGCAGGCATGACTGAGAAGTTGCGCCTGGGGCATCTTGTTTCGGGCAATACATATCGCAATCCGGCGCTCGTGGCGAAGATGGCGACGACCGTTGATCAGGTCTCCCGCGGCCGGTTCACGCTGAGTATTGGCGCGGCATGGCTCAAGCGCGAGCACGAAGCCTATGGATGGGTGTACCCCTCGATGCGTGAAAGGCAAGACCGTTTCGAGGAAGCGTGCGCCCTGATCCGAGCGCTGTTCACCGCCGATGGACAGCCCGTTGATTTTCAGGGTCGCTACTACAGCCTTGACAGCGCTCCGCTATCGCCCGGCTCGGTGCAGGAGCCTCACATTCCGATTATGGTGGGCGGACTTGGCGAGCGTAGAACGCTGCGAACTCTGGCAAAGTACGGCGACGTGTGGAACCTGGACGGATTCGCGATGGGTCGGGAGGATGCACGTCGTCTCGGCGGGATGTCCATGGGCTTGTACGAGCGCAAGGTGAGCGTAATAGAGAAGCACTGCGAAGACGCCGGGCGCGACCCTGGAGAAATAAGTCATACGGTCTTCATGCCGACCATGCTCACCGACGATCAGTCAGAGGCCGACGAATTCATCGAGCGCGTGGGTCCGGGCACAGTGGCCGGATCAGCCGGGTATATCATCGAGCGTATTGGCGAATTCGCCGAAGCCGGTGTCGTGGAGATAATGCTCGCCCCCCGGCCCTCGAATGCCGAAGCCCTCCAGCGCCTCGATGAGGAGGTCGTCGCGGCCTTCTCCTAGTTCACGCCATCAGCAGGTCAGCCAGGAATCCACCCTCGAACTCGAACAGCGCGCCGCCCGCGAAGTCGCCTGCGTCCTAACAGGCCGGATGCCGGACAACCTGGTAAACCCGGCAGTCCTGGAGCACGAGAGCCCGAGGCATGGCTTGAAATCCGATAAGCCTATGCTTGCGGAATCTAGCAGAAGCTAAAGTTAGGATGCTTGATGACAACGAACGGATCCGGCGAGTACTCATACCTTCCGATTGGAACTAGCGAGTATTATGATCGAGTAGCCAAGCGGAAGCATCCCGAAATCAAAGATGAATGGGTAGAACGGGTTTTGGCCAACCCTTACCATACTGAAACGCAGGCAGATGGCAGGGTTAGGTACTATGGATACATTGCTGAAGTTGGGAAATGGCTCCGAGTAATCGTAGAGGATGATATACTGATCAACAGGTTCTTCGACCGGGGTAAATTGAGAAGATGGGGAAAACCATGAAACTCAAAATCCACTATGACCAAGAGACTGACACTCTATCGCTCTGGAATGGTAAATCGGCCAGCGACGGGGACGACGTTGCCGAAAACTTGATAGCCGACTTTGACGATGAAGGTGAAGTCGTTGGATTCACTCTGGAACATGCCTCCGAATTGCTCGACGCGGATTTCTCGTCATCCATTATTGCATTGCACAACAACAAAGCTATGAATGGGAAGACAGTGCTGGATAGATTCACTGATGCATTTCCAAACTCACGTAGAGAAAATAAAGGCGATCACACAATCTCTTTCTATAGGGGAGCTACAATCTACTTCCGTAAAACAAGAGACGGTAAAAACATCGCTCGTATTCACTCGAAATATCTGAAGAATTTCCCCAATGCTGGTCAACTCGAATCGTACATGAAAAGATATAAAGTACCGATAGACCCTTCACCATCACACCCCGATTATCTGATTGGTCCTGAACACGCGGATAGGGTTATTGCCATACTGGGGGGATAAGGCTGGGCACTCAAGCCGCCCAACACCCCCTCATACACCCCATAATCCCTCTCCGAAAATGCCACGACCGTAACCATCTCGATCCCATCGTGCCGCTCCAGCGCAGCCACCACTTCCCGGACCGCGATCCGCGTCGCCCGTTCCTTCGGAAAGCCATATACTCCCGTGCTGATTGCGGGAAAGGCGATGGTCTTGAGTCCGTGTTCCGCCGCCAGCGTCATCGAATTGCGGTAGCACGATGCCAGCAGCGCGTCCTCATCGTTGTTGTCGCCATACCAGACCGGGCCGACGGTGTGAATGACGTGCTTCGCCGGCAGATTGTAGCCTGCGGTAATCTTCGCCTCGCCAGTCTCGCAGCCGCCCAGTGTTCTGCACTCCTCCAAGAGGCCGGGGCCTGCTGCCCTGTGTATCGCGCCGTCCACGCCTCCACCGCCAAGAAGCGAGTTGTTAGCCGCATTCACGATGGCATCCACGGCTAGTTCGGTGATGTCCCCCTGGACCAGTTCGATTCTGTCTCTCATTTCTCCCTCCCATATACCCGGGGCCTTTCCAAAGTCTTGATACTGTACCAATTTAGTCGGCGCTGCCAGTGGCGAGAAAATTCCCTTCCCCCTTGATGGGGGAAGGTTAGGATGGGGGTGACTCCCCTACCGACTAAGTTGATACAGGTTCCAAAGTCTTTCACGATTTCGTATGGCACTTCATTCTATGCTACAATTACGGCACGGATTCAGAACATACGTATAAATCATTGTTTATAGCGCGGGCTGGAAGATGACGAAAGAGCTCTCTCGTAGCTTCAACGCTGGGAAAACTCTGGGCAACGCTGGATGAAAACCGTCCCAGCCCAACCCTGTGACCCTCCCAGTTAGCGCCCAGCACTTTTCTGAGTATCTATAAACTATAATATATGTCGCATCGTCCGCCGACTTTGCAAAGGCCTTGGTCAGCGCGAAGCGGTGAGACGACTTTTGCCTAAAAGTAAAATATAATGACTTCCTGAATCCTACTACACGGGAGAAGATGAAATGGCGAACACCGACCTGGCCCTAGTCGCGCACCTGATGCGACGCGCGGGATTTGGGGCGACGCGCGACGAACTGGAAGCGCTCGCGTCTCAGAGTTACGAGGATATAGTCGAAGACCTGCTCCACCCCGAACGCTTCCCTGAAGTGGATGACGACGTGATCATCCGATACTGGCTCGAGCTCAACAACCCCGACTCAGTGGAGCCATGGAACACGCGCTGGATCTACCGCATGGTCAACACCCAGCGTCCGCTGGAAGAGAAGATGGCGCTGTTCTGGCACCATGTGTTCGCAACCTCGGTCGGCAAGAGCGAGCACGGACCGTCGGCGAAGACGCAGATCGAGCTGTTCCGCGACAATGCCATGGCGGATATGCGGACAATCCTGGTGGACCTGGCCAAGGACCCCGCGATGATCTTCTGGCTGGACAACTGCGAGAACTTCGGAGACAGGCCCAACGAGAACTGGGGACGCGAATTGCTGGAACTGTTCTCGATGGGCGTCGGCAACTACACCGAGGACGACATCAAGATGGCCTCCCGCGCCTTCACCGGATGGACTTTCACCCAGCCCATCCCGCTTGATCCCTACGGACGCTACCCTTCCGAGTTCGTGTACCGCGAACAGGACCACGACAACAGCGAGAAGACGTTCCTCGGGCGCACGGGACGGTTCAACGGCGAGGACATCATAGCGATCATTGTCGAGCAGCCCGCCACGGCGCGGTTCATCTCGCGCCACCTGTACAACTTCTTCGTCGCGGACGAGCCGCAGGTACCGTCCTGGAACGATACTCCGCCCCAGGACCCACAGGCCGTCGAAACCCTCTGCGACGCCTACTTCGAGAACGGCGGCGACATTCGAGCCGTCCTGCGAGTCCTGTTCAACTCCGACTTCTTCAAGGAAGCGCGCTTCAGTAAGGTCAAGAGTCCGGCGGAACTGGTCGCGGGCACTATCAAGCTGGCCGGCAATCACGACTTCCCAGAACCCAGCCTGCACGGCGCTCCGGCGGCGGCTGGACTGATGGGACAGCGTCTTATGACGCCGCCCACGGTCGAAGGCTGGCACACCGGCAGCGAGTGGATAGACTGCGGCACGCTCGCAGAGCGCATCAACTTCGCGGTGGGCCAACTCGGCGACAGCAACCTTCCCGGAATACGCTCGATCTATGACAGACTCTCCTCTGAGAGCAAGCCTATCTCGCCGGACGATTTCGTGGACAGGACGCTCGACCTCATAGGACCGCTGACCGTTGACCCCATGACGAGGGAAGCGCTCATGGACTACGCGGAGTCCGGCGGCGACCTGCTCTTCGAGAGCGACGACCAGCGCGAGGAGAGCGCGGAACGGGTCGCCCGCATGGTGCAGTTCATCGCGGCGTCCGTCGAGTACCAGTTTGCATAACTATGGCTGAAGGAGAAACGAAAGTGGAAGCGAACGACAAACAGACAGTCTTCGTGGTCGTGCAACTCACGGGCGGCAACGACTTCATGAACACGATCATCCCCTACACCAACGACATCTACCACGACTCCAGGCCAGTCATCGGGATTCCACAGGAGGAAGTCCTGCCGCTGGACGACCATCTGGGCTTCAACCCGAATTTCGCTCCGGTCAAGGAGCTGTACGACCAGGGCGACGTCGCCATAGTTCAGGGCGTGGGCTATCCCGACTCCAGCAGGTCCCACTTCCGGGGCATGGACATCTGGCACACATCAGAGCCGGACAGGATAGGGACCGAGGGCTGGCTCGGGCAGGTCGTCGCGCAGATGGACCCGCTCAAGGAGAACCCGCTGACTTGCGTCAACATCGGTCGAGGACTACCTCGCGCCATGGCGAAGCAGGGCGTCCCGATCACCTCAGTGGGCGACCTGGACAACTATGGCGTTATGACCGGAATCTCGGAAGAGTCCCAGCGTCAGCAGGCGCTTGAGATATTCCAGAAGATGTACGGCCAGGCCATCGGCAGCGGCCCGGTGCGTGAATATGTCGCCAGAACCGGACTCGACGTGCTCAAGGGCGCGGACATACTCAAGAAGGCCCCGGAGATGTACACGTCCGACGTGGAGTACGCGAGCAACCCGATAGCGAGCAGCCTGCGGGACGCCGCGCGAGTACACCTGGCCGACCTCGGAACCCGGATCATCTACACCCAGCACGGCGGCTACGACACCCACGCCAACGAAGTCCCGACTCACCCCAGACTGCTGAGCGAACTGTCCGGCGCGATCATGGACTTCTTCCAGGACATCAGAGACCACAACGCATCCGACAACGTAGTGATGCTGGTGTTCACCGAGTTCGGACGGCGCATCAGGGACAACGGCAGCGGCTGCGACCACGGCGCGGGCGGAGGTTCGTTCATCATAGGAGACAGGGTTAAGGGTGGACTGTACGCCGAGTACCCGTCGCTAGACCTGGACAAGCAGACCGACGGCGACATGGCGCACACCTACGACTTCCGCGGCCTCTACACTACGCTGCTCGAAGAGTGGATGGGCGTTGAAGGCGCTCCGATAGTCGGCGGCCACTACGAGAAGCTGCCGATATTCACTGACAACTGAAAGAGGTAGGAAAATGGGCAGGCCATACGCGCTTCTCAGGGTAGGATTCAGCTACGACAAGACGCTCGGAATGAGGCGTCTGACCAACACGCCGGTTGACCTCGCGGTTGACAGGTCGGGCGACCTGTTCATCCTGTGCCGGGGCGGCATATCGTTCATCAGGCGTCTCTCCCAGGACGACGAGGACCTGGGCGGGATAAACCTCGCAGCCGGGGGCGCGGCCCAGATCGGCGGTACCCACTCGGTCAACTCCAAGTTCGTCTGGCCCGCCTCGATGGTCATGGACAGCGATGAGAACCTCTGGATCTCCGACGAAGGCACGAATCAGATAACCATCATAGACAAGCAGGGCGAGATACTCGACCAGTGGGGCGAGCCGGGCAGAGGCGAAGGCCAGTTCGACAGGCAGTCCGGCATCGCGCTCGACCCCGACGGGAATGTGTATGTAGCGGACACACGCAATCACCGCATCCAGAAGTTCACGCGCGAAGGCGAGTTCCTAATGGAGTTTGGCGGCTACGGCTCAGCCGAGGGCGAACTGAATATGCCCTGGGGCATCTGCGTGGACGAACTCGGCGATGTCTATGTCGCGGACTGGCGCAACGACCGGGTGCAGAAGTTCACCGGTGCCGGCGAGTTCATCTTCAGCATAGGCAGGTCGGGCGACGGCGAGGGCGAGTTCAACAGGCCGTCCGGTGTTACGGTGGACGACCACGGCGACATCTACGTCGCAGACTGGGCAAACAACCGGGTCCAGCTATTCAGGCCGGACGGCGTTTTCGTCGAACTGTTCCGCGGCGACGCCACGCTGTCCAAGCAGGCGCTCCATTACATGAGGTCGAACATCAAGGCGCTCAGGCTGCGCGAGATGGCCTCCATCGAGCCTCAGAAGCGCATCCGCTGGCCTGTGTCGGTGCGCGTCTATGACCACATGATGTACATAGCGGACTACGGCTCGGACCGCATCCAGATATACAAGAAGGAAGCCTACCCGCTTGGCCCAGACGAAATCACCGAGCCCCAGAGGTCGCCAACGCTGTACACCCAGTTCTGAGCGCGCCAAACGTGTCTGCCTGCCGCATGGTACGCTTAATCTGACGAATCTCTGATTGAGTCAGGAGACTCCCCATGACAACCAAAACGAAGAAAGAAGAGATACAAGTCCCCAAACCTGTATTCCTTACCAAAGAGGAGGCGCGGGAGATGAAGGAAAATCTGGCGCGCAAGAACTTCGGCATGAGTCTCGATGAATTCTTCAAGGCGTGGAAAGCCGGCGAGTTCGATAACGACCGCGAGAGACATGGTGATGTTATCAGCTTGGCGATGATGATACCCGAAGCGTGGGAGAAATCGGAATCCTAATGCAGGGCAGAACGCCGGTCGAGGCAGTCAACAACTATATTGACCCGATTCAACTCGCCGTTTCGTGTGTATCAGACTCCGTTGTCTCAGTTGACGGCGGATACTACCCTTCGGCCATACCTCACCTTCTTACTATGAATAGGGAAGCTCCAGTGAGACTTGGTGGCGAGTCCAGACTGTGGTTTCTGCTGTACAAATACTACCAAATATTCGAATCCGACTCACCAAGCGCTTCTTGGACAGTCACGGAAACAGGTTATCGCTACTCAATCATTGATGATGAGGGCAGAGATGTCCTGGAGTATCACTGGCATCCTGTGGGACAGAGTCCGATCATAGCGCCGCATCTTCACATCGGGCATGGAGCTATGATTGGTCGAGTCGAGATCGGCAACGTACACCTGCCCACAGGACAAGTATCCATTAGCGACATCTTGCGAATGCTTATCAGAGACTTCTCCGTAACTCCCCGACGTGAAGACTGGGAATCGGTACTGAATGAAGTCTCAGCCACCGACTCAGGCTAGTAGTGCTGGTCTAAGAGGATCGTGTTGCCGTCCGGGTCCGCGATGATCGCGCTGCACGGGCCCGTTGTATCCATGTCCGCCTCGGAGACGAACTCCACTCCCGACTCCTTGAGCGTCTTCTGTATCGGGCGCAGGTCCTCGGGGTTAAACGTGAGGATGTTGTCCTCGAACATCCCCTGGAACAATCCGATTGCCGCGCTGTCATTCTTCAGGATTCGCCATTTCTGCGTATCCGAGTCCGCGAAGGCTTCATTCATGTGTCCGCCCTCTATCACCTCGAACCCGAACTTCTGGTAGAACTCCAGAGACGCCGAGATGTCCTTTACGGCGAGGCTGACCGAGAATTGGCCGAGATTCATGCTTTCCTCTCTTTCGGTGTGCGATGACAGTTATGCGAACTCTATCATCAACACTCCGATCAGAGTATGGCTAGGGGCAGTACGGCACATTGGATAAAATTCGACAGGCGAACGTCGCACTCCATCAAGACAACTTACTCACACAACCGGGCCGGATTATGTGAACTATGGAGAGTCGCAGAAGGGAATATCTCCCAGGAAGCCATCCACCTCTCTATGTTTGCTGGGAATACACCCACTCAGACGATTGTCGTAGATGCTCAGATATTCCAGGTTGGGGAGCTTTTCGAGAATCTCCGAGATACTGCCGGTTAACTCATTCTCCGGTATGACCAGCCACTCAAGCCTTTCCAGGTTCCCAAGTTGGGCTGGAACCGTCCCGGTGAGTTGGTTGGCGCTGAGGTCAAGTGACACAAGGCGCGCGAGTTGCCCGAGTTCAGGCGGAATAGTACCGCTGAGTTGGTTGTCGCCCAGGTCGAGAGTGTCCAGGTTCGCCAGATGTCCGAGTTCAGAAGGAATTTCGCCACTCAGGTCATTGCCGTACAGATGCAAATACCTCAGTTCGGACAGTTCACCCAACTCGGGCGGGATTTCTCCAGTCAGGCCGGACGTCGTCAGATTGAGAGAAAGGACGCGAGGCGGTGAGCCGCCTACAACGACTCCCTCCCACTCCGACACAGGGACATCCTCACTCCATTCCAGATCGGCGTCACCCGCGAGTTCGCCCCGGATGGATAGAAGAGTCGCACAGTCGCTCGCAAGCCCTTCCGAATCCGAACACTCTATGGGGGAGCCTGACGCGGTGATTTCCGAGCCGATGCCGATCCCAGGCCCTACGTTGTTCTGTACCTGTGTCGGACCAGGAATCAAGCCACGGTCTTCAGATGTCAGGGCGAGCGCGAGAGCGCCCGCGATGACCACTACGATCACTACCTGGGCAACCAGGAACTCGCGCGACCAAGCGCTTACCTTGTTGTCGTCCCGTTCCGGCTGCGGGTCAGTGTGCGATTGCACCGGTCACCCAGCCGCCGTAAACAGGGTACTGGCAGCAAATGAATTCGATGTAGGCTGGCTGACCGTTCTCGTTGGCCGCCAGCGCCCGCTCGAGCGCCGGAACGACCTCCGAAGGCTCTGTGACGCGCTCGGTGTGAAGTCCGATTTCGCCGATGACCCTGGACATATCCACTTCGTCCGGGCCTAGAACCAGGTGAGTATATGGATCGTGTCCCTCGCCCCAGAAACCGGGGCCGTATCCTGCGAATCCGCCGTTACTGATGTGGACGACCGTCACTCCCAGGCCCTGGCGCATCGGAACCTCCAGGTTGCCGAGCATATATCCCACGCCGGCGTCGCCGGTCACCGCGACGCACTGCCTTTCGGGGAAAGCTATCTTGGCTCCCATAGTAGCCGCCAGACTGAAGCCGAGCGTGGAGACATTGCCCCAGCCCAGGAAGCCGCGCGGTATCAGCGTGTCGTAGATTGTGCTGAGCTGGTCGCGGGTGTTGCCGGAGTCGTGAGTGACGAACGAGTTGTGAGGGTCGAGCGCCTCCATCAGGCCCGCGTAAACCCGGTACGGGTTGATGGGCGTTTCGTCCGAGGCCATTGCCTCTCTGTACACCGCGAGACCCGTGTCGCGGGTTTCCTTGATCTCCGCCTCGACGCCGTTGGACTCTCTCCCCTCCCCGTTCGTCCTTTCCGACACCTCCTTGGTCAACGCGCGTATGGTGAATCCGGCGTCGCCAAGTACCGCGTGTGACATGGGATATATCTTGTTGACGTGCAGTTCGTCCAGGTTGCACTGGATGATCGTCTTGTTCGCCGCGTCCGGGATGGCGTGAGTGAAACGGGCCGGAGACAAGCTCGACCCTATCGCCAGTACCAGGTCGCTCTTGTGCATGTACTCGGACGCGGGTTCGCCGCGTACACCCACGAACAGCGGGTGGTCTTCAGGGAACGCTCCCTTAGCCTTGAGCGTCGTGATGACGGGCGCGCTGACGAGTTCGACGAGCGTTTTCAGGTCGTCCGAAGCTCCCGCGTAGATGACTCCCTCGCCCACATAGATCAGTGGGTTCTCCGCGTCCAGAAGCAGGTCAACCGCTATAGAAACATCCGCCGGATCGGGCGCGGACTTCCATCCCTTGACAGGCGTGTATGGATCGGCGGTCTCGTCGTATGTGCCGGCGGCGTTCGGGATCGACAGCACGACCGGACCGGGACGACCGCTCCTGAGCATCGTGAAGGCGCGACGCATGAACTCCGGCACGCGCTCGGGCTGGTCAATGTAGCCGTACCACTTGGAGACCGACTTGAGGCTGGTCGTGACGTCGAACTGGCTGTTCTCGGAACTGCCAGTTGGAACGCCGTCGGTTATGCACAGGATTGGCGAGCCGTCCTCATAAGCCTGCGCGAGCCCCGCGTACGCGACCTGTATGCCCGCGGCGTTGACTCCGCCCTGCACGGTGCAGACGCCTATCCTGTCGCCGCCCGTCACACGCGAGAAGCCATCGGCAAGCGCGATGGCGTAGCGGTCATCCCGCATCATCACCATGGGCACGCCCTCGCGTCCAAGTGCATTGTTCACCCTGCACACGGGGAAGGTCGAGACCCACTCGATTCCCTCCTGCTTCAGAATACGGGCAATCGCGGTCGCTACATCTATCGTCATCTGGTAGTCCTTTCCAAGAAGCCGGTCCTATGACTGTGAGTAGGACGCTTCGCGAATTCGATCAGGTTATTGTCTCTCGTCCTGTCGACGGCGTTCCTGCCTTTCCTCGTCTCGGCGGCGCTCTTCTCTCGCCACCTGCTCGCGGCGAAGGTCAACCGCCTGTGGCAGATATTCCGAATCGGTTTCCCTGAGTATGTCTATGTTGTCCCTGGTAATAGGATCGGACATGAGGACGTTGTTTATGGCGTCCCGCAGCCTCTGATCCTTCGTTTCGACCTCGCGCTTCTGACGCGCTTTCGTCATGAAGTAGAAATAACCGCCGACACATATGGCGGCGAACGCCAGTATTATGACAAGGATAACAACAACATTGTCCATTTTCTTGACCTCTTAGTTTCTGTTGGCATACGTCGAGCCTACCCCGAGCTGTTGACGACCCAAGTAGGCTCAGTCTCATTCAAGAACTAATTTGCCGCAACGACCTCAGCGCCCACCATATCACGAACCGCGGGGAAGACCTCTTTCCCGAAGAGTTCGATGGAACTCAGCACCTTTTCGTGCGGAATGGTCTCGGTCTGGATGATCATCATAACCTCGTCCACGCCTATTTCGTGGTACTTCATGATCGCGTTGATGCAGCTTTCCGGGTCTCCGGCGATGGTGACGCCGCGGTCGGCGAGAGTGTCGCCGTCCAGTTCGGCGATGGCGGCGCGAGCGGCACCCGGACCGGAGTCGAGCGAGATACCGACCTCTTCGGCCTGCTGCTTGTGCTCCTCATCCGACTGCCTCAGCCAGCGACCGAAGTCCGCCTGAAGATGGTCAGGAACTCCGCCCCATGCCTCCAGCAGTTCCTCATACGCGCCGACACGACCAGCGATGTAAGGCTTGTCAGGGCCGAAGAATGTCTTCATGGATTCGGCTGCCAGCTCGCGCGCCTCGCTGTTGTCAGGGCCGCAGTAGGCATGAACGTTGTTCGCCCAGTAGTCGGTAACGAACGCGCCGACCGGATTGGCGTCCTTGACCCTCTCCTTGTAGGTCTTGACGTGCTGAGCAAGTACCGTCGGGGCGTAAGACGCGGACGACAGAACTCCAATGCCCTTATCTGCCGCCAGGTCGAAACTCGACGACTGCGTACAGGCGAGGTACATGTTAGGGTGCGGCTTCTGGTAAATCTTGGGAAGCACGCGACGTTCCGGGACGTTCCAGAACTTACCCTCCCATGAAAATTCGTCTTCGGCCTGCCATATCTGCGGAATCATCTCGATGGACTCGCTCCACATCTCGCGTGTGTCCCTGGGGTCAACGCCCAGTCCCATCTGCTCGTATGCGTTGGAGCGTCCCGTGCCGAATTCGACTCGCCCGTCGGTTAGCTGGTCAACCATGGCTACACGTTCTGCTATCCGAACGGGATGCGCGTGCGGAAGGATGGACACACCAAACCCGATCCTGATGTTCTTGGTCCGCTGGCTCAGCGCGCCGAAGATCACCTCCGGGCATGGTGAGCCTGAGAACCCAAGCAGGAAGTGATGTTCGACGAACCACAGCTTGTCGAAGCCTACCTGGTCGGCCAACTCGCACTGTTCCAGCGTCTCCTTGTAGAGCGTGTTCCAGTCAATATCATTGCCCTCGAATGGGCGCTGCATCTCGAATAGAAGTCCGAATTTCATAGGGGTTCTCCTTATGACAGGGCTTGAGTGAGTTCACAGATCCACAAAGTAGTTTTCGTCCAATTGCTTCACCTCATAAGTAGTTTCTGTAATTACGCCCACACCGTGATTTATCATAAGGCGGGCAAGTTCATCGCCATTAATCAACCGTATGAATTTGTTGCCCGCAGAAATATTTCGCGCCGTTTGACTCGCCGTTGAACTAAAAGTCGATGTTGTTATGAATACACCCTTGTTTGCCCCACGGGCGTCAAGACTACCGGAGAAGTTACGGATATCAGGTTCGCCAACCTGATTCTGCCAGCGTTTCGCTTGAATATAGACTTTCTCTAGTCCTAGCGGATCCTGATTGATAATGCCGTCTATTCCTTCATCACCACTACCGCCGACGACTTTACCCTCACCATACCCCATTCTTTCAAGTAGTCTAACTACCAGACGCTCAAAACTATCCGACGATATGTCTCTGACACCCTCTAGTAATTCTTCAGCAAGCTCGTCATTCATCTTGCGATTGAGATGTTTTAGCTGTTCACTGGTGGACACGTAGCGAGGGCTAACGACACTTGTTTCCTGTGTTTTGATCTCAGACTCGCTGTTAGTGAGCAGATCATCATGTTCATGGTCAAAAATCGGACTCTGTCGCTTTGCCTCTGTCAAGTGGCGATTCCAGATATCACCTTCATGCGTTGCAATAAAACTGCGTCCCAGATCGGTTGCTTGGTAAAGTCCCGAAGAAGGTTGGAACAGTAATCCAGCGATCTTCAAGGTAGATATCGCTCGGTTGGCCTCGTTTACAAACCTTGGCTGTCCTGACGGAATCTTCTCTTGCAAGACGTCTTCAGTCAACGAGAGGCTGTCCAAAAGCGAATCTCTAATCTGGCGGGGAGATACAGCTTGCTCCTCGCCAACGACAAATTCGAGAATCGGACGGCGCAGTTCTCTTCGTTTTGGCACTGCCATGATATTTATCCACTTCTCGTGGGTCGCCGTGTCCTCAGGATCCTCGATGCTCTGCTTCTCTTTAGCCTGCTTCTGGGACGCGCGCCACTCTTTGCCGGCGCATGTTACTAGGATCTGGCCGGGGCCACCGTCTGGAGAGGGTATCCTGTGCAGACTGCTCTCGTGCATCTCCTTGAACTGCTCCATATCAAACAGCGGTGGCTCAGTGGCTACACTATAGGAATCTACTCCGCTGAACATCCGCCACCGATCCGGTTTCCTCATGCAAGCCTCAATGATCTCACGGCGCACCCTGGGGCCGGTGACCACCATATCCTCGTTCCACACCGCGTGCTTCAGGACAATCTCGATCTCCTCCTCGTGGATATGATCGTCTCCAACAAGACACAGCAACTCTCGAGCCGTAGTCCAAGCCATGCGCCCCTCGGAGACGAGTTGAAGCACCGAGTTTGGCAGGCGGAGTAGGCGGATCCGGTTGCTCACCTGCGCCTGGCTGGTTTTCAGCGTCACCGCTAAGTCGGCCTGGGTCAGATCCTCGATCTCATGGAGTGCCTGGGCCATCGCCCGGGTCTCTTCGATGAGATCAACGTCCTCACGAGCTAGGTTTTCGGTCAGGGTATCCAGAAGCATCTGGCGGTCAGAACTCTGCCGCACGATTGCAGGAATTCCCGCGGTGGGAGCCAGAACAGACCGTTCAATAAGCAACTTCCATGCCATGAGTCGGCGCTGGCCCGCAATGAGTTCGTAGTGGGCACGGCGAATTTCCCTGACTAAGATGGGTTGCAACAGACCATCGCGTTCGATGGAATCGGCGAGTGACTCAATGCCTAACGGGTCTATGGTCTGACGTGTCTGCCATGGACTGGAATGAATTTGGTCAACAGCTACCTTGATGATTGTCGTGATGGTCTGAGTAGCCATTCCTATCTCCTAAAGTCCTTTAATGTAGCCTTCTCATCCCCTACACGATGTAAGTCCTTCGGTTATCCTTAGCTTGAAATCTCTTGACATATCTCCCGATCTTCCCCTATCAGGTGCTATGTACTTTCCAAACAGGGTCCGATCCGATCTTATCTTTCATCATCGGCGGCATCCTACGATTTATCATCCCGTCGCTGGGTCGGTGGCGTGTATCGCGGCAGTTCCTCGACGCCAGTCAGTACTTTAATTCGTTCCTCGACCCCCGACACCACTCGGTCTATGAAATGATAGACTTCAATGGGGTACTCCATGACGAGCCGGGCTCCTTCATAGAGGTACTTCGTTGTGTAGAGAGTCAGCCACTCAAGGCCCTCTCCCGCCGGTATGTCGCGCTCTCCCGGGGTTTGCTTGGCAATAGCTATAAGTTTCGCCAAGTCGTGAGTATTCGGATACTCTGCCCGAACGCCGAAATCCATGCTTTCAGTATGTTCTCCAAAGTCTGCTGGGCGTGGAAGCCTATCGCTTCCTGCGCGGAATTCGCTGCTATCAGATCTTCTAATACGCTAAGCTCTCTGTCGGCATTGATGACCCGCTGCCGAACGTCGGCCCAGTCGAAGGTCGTCCCGACATCGCGTTCGTACTCTTCCTTCTCGCCATTCATGTCCACTCCATCCCGCGCGGCCTGCGCAGCCACGTGGTTGATGCCTTTGCGACACTCCATGTACTTTTCTCTGGGCATCCATACCAGGTTGGCGTCGAAGTAGTTGCCGTATATCCGAGTCGCCGCTTCCATTACCACCTTCCGCGCGTTCATGTAGCCCTCGCGGGTCAGGCCGTCGTCGGATACGATCAGCAGGTCAATGTCGGAGTCGGGGCGGTGGTCGCCGCGAGCGCGAGAGCCGAACAGGATTACCTTTTCGGGCCGCACGGCGTCATAGACGGCGCGCGCGACCGCTACCGCTTTGGGGTCGGCTTTGCTTGTTGCTGCGAGCGTCACTTTATCTCTTTCTATCAAACCGCCGCTGCGTGGCCATCGGTCCTGGGATCGGAGCCTGCTGTGCGAACATGAGTAGCGGGGTCTATGACTATCAGCTTGGCCGAGCCTCCGAAGACCCTGCCGGGATGGGTGACCAGGTCGTGGCCCCTGTTCCTCAGCGCTTCGATCTCGCTCTCCTCCATGCCGCCTTCTAGCTCCAGCACGAATGGGTCTTCCACGTTGTGCGGGTCGGTGCCGGGGGTCGAGGTCCAGCGTGGGGCTTCGACCGCTTCCTGGGCGTTCATACCGTGGTCAAGGACGTTTGTGATGACCTGCGCGTTCCAGGCTATCTGCCTGTCCCCGCCCGGCGTGCCACCGACGAGGTAGGGCCTGCCCTCACGCATTACCATATAGGCGTTCAGCGTGTGCATCGTGCGCTTGCCACCCTCGATTACGTTCGGGTGTCCCTCGACGAGGCTGAACCCGCGACCGATGCGGTTGTTCAGCAGAACGCCGGTATTGCCCGCTACGAATCCGCTGCCGAAGCCCATTGACAGGCTGTGAATGAAGGAGAGCGCGTTGCCCTCTTTGTCCACGACGCAGAAGTAGCTGGTGTTGCCGTCGCCAGGAATCGGCGCGGCGACGGGGCCGGGTTCGTAGTAGCCTGCCGTCGCTTCCATAAGGCGGCGGCGCATAGCGGCGAAGGGTTTGGAGATGAGATCGGACAGTGGCGTGTCCACGAAGTCCGGGTCGCCCGCGTACCTGTTGCGGTCGGCGAAGGCCAGCTTCTTCGCCTCAACCATCGTGTGGACCGACTCCGCGTTGTAGAAACCCATGCCGGCAAGATCGTACCCTTCCAGGATGTTCAGAATCTCCAGCAGCATGAAGCCGTGCGAGGGCGGGGTCGTTTCATAGACCGTGTGACCTCGATAGGTTGACGATATGGGAGGCTGGTACCAGACACCTTTGTGTTCGCCGATTTCCTCTTCGGTATAGAGGCCGCCCGCTTCCTGAATAGCACGGGCCATCTCTCTGGCGATGTCACCCTTGTAGAAGGCTTCGGCGCCCCCGGACGCGACCTTCTTCAGAGTCTGGGCGAGGTTCTTCTGCACGAGTGTTTCGCCTGTCTGAATGGGGCTGCCGTCCCGCGTGAATATCTCGCGCGAGTACGGGAACTGCGACAGCTTGTCGTTCAGTACCTTGAAACCGTTCCCCAACTGCTCGCTGACCGCGAAACCGTCCTCGGCGTATCCGATGGCGGGTTGGATGAGTTTGGCCAGCGGTCGAGTGCCGAAACGCTCGTTTATCTGCTCCCAGCCCAGTATCTCGCCCGGAATCGCGGCGGCCAGTGGCCCCGTCAGAGGCATGTGCTTGTGTCCGCGCTTGATGAAGAAATCGCGGTTCGCGGCCATGGGAGCCTTTCCGCTGCCGTTCATCCCGTGGACCTGGCCCGTCTTGGCATCGTACATGATCACGAAAGGCTCGCCACCGACTCCGCACGCCGGGGGAACTGTCACTGCCTCCACAGCGGCGGTGGCTATCGCCGCGTCGAAGGCGTTGCCGCCGTCCGCAAGGACTCTCGCGCCTGCGGACGCCGCCAGGGGCGAGATGGATACGACCACTCCGCCACTGCTGTACACTGTGTTTCTTCCGGTCTCGATTCGTGGCCTTGTCGCTGTAACCATAGTTGCACCTGCCCCCGCTCAGAGTCTTGAGCCAATCCTATCATCAGAGCGATGAATTGTGAATTTGGATACTCTCTTGGCGAAATTCTCTCCTGATGCGATAAAATGGGAACATGAATGGACGCGAATTCGCTAAAAGCGCCCGTTATTAAACAACCCGCCGCTTAACCGGCGCGCGCCAAAGGAAGACACTACATTGCAGCCACCAACCCTACACGACGTTATACAGGCCAAGAAGCGCATAGCGGGACACGTGACGCGGACTCCGCTCCATAGGTACATCGGGCTGGAAAAGCTGATTGGCGCGGACGAGGTTTATGTAAAGCACGAGAATCACCAGCGGCTCGGCGCTTTCAAGATGCGCGGAGGCATCAACCTGCTCGCGCAGATGTCCGCAGCAGAACTGGAGCGTGGAGTGTCCACCGCGTCCAGCGGCAATCACGGCCAGTCCATCGCGTATGCCGCAAGCGTATTCGGCTCTAAGGCTTACGTGGCGGTCCCGGAGAACGCCAACCCGGGCAAGGTGGCGTCTATGCGAAACCTGGGCGCTGAGGTCATTCACCACGGAGCGTTCTTCGACGAGTCCAAAGACTACATCGAGAGGCTGTCGAAAGAGGAAGGCTACACGTTTATTCACCCGATCAACGAACCCCGCCTGTACGCAGGAGTAGGCACCTACACGCTGGAGATAATCGAAGACCTCCCGGACGTTGACGTGATCGTAGTCCCAGTCGGGGGCGGCAGCGGAGCGGGCAGTACGTGTATCGTGGCCAAGTCGCTCAACCCCGACATCGAGGTCATCGGCGTTCAGGCCGAGCAGGCGCCCGCGGTGTACCTGTCCTGGAAGCGAGGCGAGGTCCTGGAAGCTCCAATGAAGACCGCCGCGGAAGGGCTGGCGACCGGCGCCTCATACGAATTCGCCATCGGCATCCTGCGCAAGCATCTGGACGACTTCATCCTCGTGACCGAAGAAGAGATGAACGCCGCGATAGTCACCCACCTGGAACAGACGCACAACCTTGTGGAACACGCGGGCGCGGCGTCCCTGGCGGGCGCGCTCAAGATACGCGACCGTCTCGCGGGCAAGAAGGTCGTTCTAATATGCAGCGGGGGCAACCTTTCAATAGAGCACCTGAAGACCGCGCTGGCGCAAGCCACCTGATTCCAGCCAAGGGGACATACTTTGACGAACCAACCCATTACCGACGACTCGCCAGCCTCCGCGCTGTTCCCGGAGTTCGATACCCTCTACAGCCTCATCGAGAACGAAGTGCAGGGACTCACGGATGAGCAGCTTGACTGGACTTCCGATGACTATGCCTGGGCCGAGTGGAGCATCCGAAATCAATTGAGCCACATGGCGTCGCTAACGTACCGATGGCTGATACTCAGGTGCGGCGACGCGCTTTTCCCGGACGGCGACCACGGTATCGAGAATGTCCAGAGCATCGCCGATTCCCCTTCCGACCGGCGTCTCGACGACGAAACGTACTGGGAACTGCCCGTCATCCTGGAAATGCTGGATGGCGGCATACGACTGGCCCAGCAGGTACTGTCGGAGCGCACTGTCGGGTTCATGCGGTCGCACTCGGTCACGTCGGAGGCGAGCGCCTCGTGGGACCTGATGCTGCGGGCGCACCCCGAGGGAATCACGATCTCGGAAGACAAGACGATGCGGATAATGCGTTACGACGCGATGATCCGGCACATCTACTTCGAGGAGACCACGCATCTCTTCAACATCCAGCGTCTGAAACGGGCCCAGGGACTACCGACGGTGTCCGAAGTTCCGAGGGTCGGCTACTGGGCGGTGGAAGGCTGGGACATCAGCGAGGCTTAACCGCCGCCGATCATTCTCGCACGTACTTCTTCCGGCACTTCTCGCACCCGCTCTCTAGCGGGCGAGTCGTTGCGTTTGCCTACGCATTTCGCAGTTTCGGCCAGCAGTTCCACGCCTCCCAGAAAGTCATCGAGGCGGATGTACTCCGCGCCAATGCCGGATTCGGGGTCGCGTATGCCGGTGGTGGCGTTGTGGTAGTTGCCGAGAGGGAATGCCATTCCGGTGGCCCTGTAACCCCAGACCGCGAATGCGGTGCCTTCGCATACGCCGCCGCTCATTAGCTGACGCTGGCTCTTGAAGTCGGGGTTGCGCTGCCTGATTGACTCGCGCGCCACGATGAGAACCTGCTCAGCCTCGGCGTCAAAGGTGTATAGCGCGTCTCCCGTCCGTATGACAGGCCCAGCGCCCTGCTCCACGCCCGGAATGAGCGGGCTGGACTCGATGGAGACGACAAGGGTATCGGCGGGCAGGGTCCGAGCCTCGGCCATCAGCCGCGCGCCGAACAGACCGCCCTCCTCGGCGCGGGTGAATACTGCGTAAACGTCGCATTCGGCGGACTCGGCAACCAGTCTCTCCATTGCGGAAAGGGTGGCGGCGCATCCGGCGAGGTCGTCCAAGGCGCGCATCCTGATGAAGCCGTCTTCCAGCATGAAGTCGGGCAAGTCGAATACGACAGGTACGGGCGGCTCAATCGTCGCGTTCTCGCTTAGTTCGACGCGCACTGTCCTGCCGTCGCCGTCAGGGTACGGTAGGACTTGCGCGGGAACTCGCACATCGTCATCCAGGATTACGAGAACGTCCGCGGGATTGGACAGGGACACCCCCGGCACTCCACCGAGCGCTACGGCCAGCAGTCCGCGCTCCGAGGCTTCGACTATCTCGAAGCCGGGATGGTCCATGTGAGCGACTAGGGCGAGGGGTGGATCGTCGCCGTCGAAGTTCCGGTAGTGGGCTATTACGTTGCCGTAGTCGTCGGTGTCAGCGGGCAGTCCGATGTCCTTCAGCGTTTCGAGGATGTACCCGGCGGGCGCGCTTTCATGGAAGGGCGCGGCAGGGCGTTCGCCTAGTTCTCGTAGGATCTCGAGTGCGCGGGTGTCTCTATCGTTCATATATTCCAACTTATGAGGATACTGTCGGGAAACTAGTAACCAGTTTCAGGTGAAACTGGTTAGAAAACTGGTGGAAAAACTGGTACCAGTTTTGACTCGAAACTGGTAGGAAACTGGTCTATTTCAACCAGTTTGACCAGTTTTCCGGTTGCCTAGATTCCAGCATTTATACAGCTTTATGACCAATACACTC